>NZ_CP043627.1:1625000-1955312 GCF_016804325.1 Methylobacterium aquaticum | reverse complement strand
AGCCGCTCCCGGACGATCAGGTTGTGTCCTCCCCGCCTCAACACCCGCGAAACCGGGTGGCGACACTCAGGCGGCCGCCATCCAGGGCATCGCCGCGGCGGCGAAGAGCCGGCGGATCTCGGCCGCCGGAACCGGGCGGCAGAACAGGAAGCCCTGGACCTCGCCGCAGCCGCTTCCGCGCAGGGCGGCGAGCTGCTCGGCGGTCTCGACCCCTTCCGCCAGCGTGGTGATGCCGAGGGTGGCGCCGAGCCCGATCACCGCCTGCACGATCGCCCCCGCCGTGGCCTCGCGGCCCAAAGCCGCGGTGAAGGAGCGGTCGATCTTGATCTTGTCGAACGGGAAGGCCCGCAGGTAGCTCAGCGAGGCGTAGCCGGTGCCGAAATCGTCGATGGCGATGCGCAGGCCCAGCGCGCGCAGCCGGTGCAGCACCGCCAGGTTGGCGGTCGTCTCCTCCAGCATCACCTGCTCGGTGATCTCGAGTTCGAGCCGGGCCGGGTCGAGGCCGGATTCGGCGAGCGCCCGGGCCACCATGCCGACGAGATCGGGGCTGCGGAACTGCGCGGGCGAGAGGTTGACGGCGACCCGGACGCCCGCCGGCCAGCCGGCCGCCTCGCGGCAGGCCCGCCCCAGCACCCACTCGCCCAAGGGTGCGATCAGCCCCGTCTCCTCGGCGACCGGGATGAACGCGCCCGGCGAGACGAAGCCCCGCTCCGGATGGCGCCAGCGCAGCAGCGCCTCGCAGCCCGTCACCGCGAGGCTCTGCGCATCGACGAGGGGCTGGTAATAGACCTCCATCGCCTCCGCGGCGATGGCGGCGCGCAGGTCGCATTCGAGGGCGCGGCGGTTCTGCAGGGCCGCATCCATGGCGGGCTCGAACAGGCGCCGGGTGCGCCGTCCGTCGGCCTTGGCGGCGTAGAGCGCGGTGTCGGCCTTGCGCAGGAGCCCGTCCGGGTCGTCGCCGTGCTCGGGCGCGAGCGCGATGCCGATGCTGACCCCGATCGTGACGTCCTGGCCATCGAGGGCGAAGGAGCGGCCGAGGGCGGCGATGATCCGGTCGGAGAGGCCGAGCAGGACGTCCCGCCGGGCGGGGCCGAGGATCGCGAACTCGTCGCCGCCGAGCCGCGCCACCAGCCCGCCGGGCCCGAGGCAGGCGCGCAGGCGCTCGGCGACCTCGCGCAGCAGCGCGTCGCCGGCCGGGTGGCCGAGGGTGTCGTTGACGAGCTTGAAATGGTCGAGATCGAGGCAGAGCAGGCCGAGGCCCGTGCCGGCCGCCACCGCCTCGGTCAGTCGTTCGTGGAACAGGACCCGGTTCGGCAGCCCGGTCAAGGCGTCGTGATGGGCCATGTGGGCGATGCGCTGCTCGGCCCGGCGCTGCTCGGTCACGTCGACGCAGGCCGTCAGGGTGGCGCGCCGGCCCTCGAACGGGATCGGGCCGGAGAACACCTCGACGTCGATCAGGCTGCCGTCGCCGCGGCGGTGGCGCTGCGAGGAGCCGGACGCGTCCGATGCGATCAGGTCGCCGGCCGACAATCCCAGGAAGGCGTCGCGGGAGACGCCGTAATGGCCGGTGGCGGCGTCGTTCACCGCCAGCACCGCCCCGTCCTCGCCCGAGAGCCACATCGGCACCGGGTTGTGCTCGAACAGCAGGCGGGCCGAGGCCTCCCGGGCCTTCAGGTCGCCGATATCGGTCAGGGTGATGCCGAGCAATTCGCCGATCGCCGCGATCTCGACGCGCAGGTGCAGCACGCTCCCGTCGGGCCGCGGATAGGAGCCCTCGAAGCCCCCTTGCGGGTCGTCGAGGGCCGCCACCAGATGGGCGAGGGCGGCCGAGCCCCGGAGATGGGGCATCAGGGTGGTCAGGCGCTGCCACTGCGCCGTCTCGACGGTGGCGCGCATCATCGCGGCCGCGGCGGCGTTGAGGGCGAGGATCCGGAAATCCTCCACCGCGCCGCCCGCGTCGCGCAGGGCCGCCACCGCCACCATGCCCTGCCTCGTCGAGCGGAACAGGGTCTTGAGGAGATTGGTCCGCGCGGATTCGCCCGCGAGGCACAGGAGCACCACGCGCTCGCCGGCCTTCGTCGCGAGCGGCAGGCCGAGCATCCCGGTGGTGTAGGCGACGCCTCCCGCCACCCGGGCGCAGGGACCGTGGACCGGCCCGGCCGCCGCGAGCGCATCGCCGACGACCTCGCGCAGGGACTGGGCGAGCCCGCCCGTGAGGTCGTCGAGGGCGACGCCCGCCCCCTCGCGGCCGAGCCAGCCCTCGAACGCCTCGCCGACCCAGAGCAGGCGGGGATGGGAGGCCGGCCCGCCCACCAGGGCGGCCCGGTTCGCCAGGCGGCCGAGATTGCCGAGGACAAGGTCCTCGTAGGCCGGCAGCCCCCGGGCGGCGGCCCGGGCGGCGCGCCAGCTCTGCAGCAGCCCCTCGGTGCCGTCGCCCTTCGCGTTCCCGCCCATCCGATCCGATCCGAAGCCGCCCATCCCGGCGATAGGCCTCGCGAGTCTTCCGGGAGGTTAAAGTCAGTCGGCTTTCGAACGGACCGGCGGAGGGCAGGGTGAAGATTCCGCAAAGGCGCGGCGTCGTCGGCCCGTCGCTACCCCAGGGCCACCTCGATCAGGAACGGCCCGCGCCGGGCAAGCGCGCTTTTCAGCGTGTCGACGAACTGCGCCAGGGTCTCGACCCGGCGGCCCTCGACGCCGTAGCCCCGCGCCAGGCTCACCCAGTCGATCGGCGGATCGTCGAGGGTCAGCATGTCGATCGCCTTGCGGCCGGGATTGGCCCCGACATTGGTCAGTTCGTGGCGCAGGATCGCGTAGGAGCGGTTGGCCCAGATCAGCGTCACCACGTCGAGGCGCTCGCGCGCCTGGGTCCACAGCGCCTGGGCGGTGTAGAGGGCGCTGCCGTCGGCCTGGAGCGAGATCACCTTGCGGTCCGGGCAGGCCACCGCGGCGCCGGTCGCCATCGGGATGCCGAGCCCGATCGACCCGCCGGTGAGCTGGAGCCAGGTATGGGGCGCCGCCGCATGGGTCGAGGCGAAGAAGTTGCGCCCCGTCGTCACCGACTCGTCGCAGACGATCGCACCCTCGGGGATCAGCGCGCCGAGCACCCGCCCGATCGCATCCTGGTCGAGGCGCCCGTCCCCCGGCAGGTCGGGGCGGGACAGCGGCGGCAGGGGCGCCTCGTCCGGCGCGCCGACCGCCTCGGCGAGGCGCATGAGCGCATCGATCTGGTCCTGCTCCGGCGTGGCGAGGGCGAAGACGTCGCAGGTCGGCGGGGCGAGCGCGCTCGGCTTGCCCGGATAGGCGAAGAACGCCACCGGCAGGGTCGCGCCGACCAGGATGACGTGCTTGTAGGGCGCCAGCACCTCGCGGGCCGGATCGACCGGATAGGGCAGGCGCTCGATCGGCACCGTGCCGGCACCGCGGTCGATGCGGGCATTCGACGTCATGGCCAGCAGCTTGGCGCCGGTCTTGTCCGCGATGCGGGCGGCGATGCGCCGTCCCTCGCCCCGCACCGCCCGGTCGCCGAGATGGAGGAGCACCGGCTCGCCGCTGCGCAAGGCCGCGACCGCGTGCGCGATGGCCTCGTCGCTCGCCCGCGACCGCTCCGGCATCGCCGGCAGGGGCGCGATGCCGGAGCCCTCCTCCCAGGCGGTGTCGGCCGGCAGGATCAGGGTGGCGACCCCGCCCGGCGCGGTGCGCGCGGCGACGATGGCGTCGGCCCCGTCCGCCGCCACCGCCTTGGCGCTCAATCCTGTGCGGACCCAGGCCGAGACCGGGCCGGCCAGACCCTCGATGTCGGAGGTCAGCGGCGCATCGAAGGCGCGGTGATAGGTGGCGTGCTCGCCCACGATGTTGACGAGGGGCGAGCGGGCGCGGCGGGCATTGTGCAGGTTGGCGATGCCGTTGCCGAGGCCGGGCCCGAGATGCAGCAGCGTCGAGGCCGGCTTGTCGGCCATGCGGGCATAGCCGTCGGCCGCGCCGGTCGCCCCACCCTCGAACAGGCACAGGACCGCCCGCATCCCGTCGACCCGGTCGAGGGCGGCGACGAAGTGCATCTCCGAGGTGCCCGGATTGGTGAAGCACACCTCCACGCCCCCCGCCACCAGGGTGCGCACCAGGCTCTCGGCCCCGTTCATCGCCATCGGCGTCTCCTCTCGCGCGGGCATCTGTCGGCCCGGTTCGGGTTTGCGGTATGGTGATAGGGGATTTTGCGGGCGGGGTGTGAGGGCGTGGGGGACATGGGTGGGCGCCGCGAGGTCCGGCCTCGCGTTGGCCTTCCGTGCGGGCGATGTCACGGGATTGATCGCGAATCTCGAGGCGATGGCGGGCGCCCTTCGACAGGCCGCATAGCCCGGAGGCTCCGGGCGAGACGGCACCGCAACCACCGCCCCCCTAGCACGTTCGTTGCACCGTGCGGCCGGTGCTCGGCGCCCGGTGGAGACTTCCAATGAAATTGTTCCAGTGCCAGTCCTGCGGCAACATCCTGTATTTCGAGAACCGGACCTGCCAGCGCTGCGGCCACCGCCTCGCCTACCTGCCGGAGACCCGCACGCTCTCGGCGCTGGAGCCGGCGGGCGGGGAGGACTGGACGCCGCTCGCCGCACCCGACCGGCCGAGCCGGTTCTGCGCCAACGCGGTGCACGACACATGCAACTGGCTGGTGCCGCCGGGCTCGGGCGACGCGTTCTGCCTCGCCTGCCGCCACAACGGCACCATCCCCGACGTGTCGAACCCGGAATACCTCGCCAAGTGGCGCGAGATGGAATTCGCCAAGCATCGGCTGATCTACACCCTGCTGCGCTGGAACCTGCCGCTGAAGACCCGGGCCGAGGACCCGGAGCACGGGCTGATCTTCCACTTCCTGGCCGATCCGCCGGAGAACCAGGGCCCGAAGGTGATGACCGGCCACGACAACGGCGTCATCACCATCGCGCTGGTGGAGGCCGACGATGCCGAGCGCGAGAAGCGGCGGCGCGAGATGGGCGAGCCCTACCGCACCCTGCTCGGGCATTTCCGTCACGAGGTCGGCCACCATTACTGGGACCTGCTGGTGCGCGATGCCGGCCGGCTGGACGCCTGCCGGGCGGTGTTCGGCGACGATTCGCAGGATTACGACGCGGCGCTCCAGCGCCATTACGAGCAGGGCACGCCGGCCGACTGGCAGGAGAACTTCGTCTCGGCCTACGCCACCACCCATCCGTGGGAGGATTTTGCCGAGACCTGGGCGCATTACCTGCACATCGTCGACACGCTGGAGATGGCGAGCGCCTTCGGCATGCAGGTCCACCCGCTCCTCGATGCCGGCGGCGAGCTCGCCGCGCGGATCGACTTCGATCCCTACGAGGCGCAGAGCATCGAGCAGATCATGAAGGCTTGGCTGCCCTTCGTGTTCGCGTTGAACAGCGTCAACCGGGCGATGGGCCAGGGCGACCTCTACCCCTTCGTGCTGGCGCCGCCGGTGATCGCCAAGCTCGGCTTCATCCACGGCCTCGTTCACGGCACCATCTGACGTAGAGGGACGCGTCCCGCCGTCCCGGCCGTAGCCTCCGCGGCCGGGGCGGTCCATGATGGGGCGACGTGCCCGACGAATCGGGCCGCCCCGCCCGCATCAGCGGGCCCCAGGAGGGACGCCGAATGAAGCTCGCCAGCCTGAAGCACGGCCGCGATGGCCGCCTCGTCGTGGTCTCGCGCGACCTGACCCGCGCCACCGACGCCTTCATCGTGGTACCGACCCTGCAACAGGCCCTCGACGACTGGGAGCGCTACGCCCCGGCGCTGGGCGCCCTGGCCGAGCAGCTCGAGCACGGCTCGGTGCCCTCGTTCCGCTTCCACGAGCACGATTGCGCCGCGCCCCTGCCGCGGGCCTATGCCCGCCGGCACGCCGCCGCCTGGCCGGGCTACCAGGCCCTGCTGCGCCAGGCCGCGGGCGCCGAGGCGCCGGCGGGCGAGGCAGGGGCCCTGGCGCCCGCCGCCTCCGACGGGTTCCTCGGGCCCCGCGACACCCTCACGCCCGACGATCCCTCGGCCTCCCTCGACCTCTCGGCGGGTCTCGCGGTGATCACCGGGGACCTGCCCCGGGGCGCCGACGCGACGGCCGCCGGGGACGCCGTCCGGCTGGTGACCCTGGTGGCGGAGGTGATCCGCCACGACCGCCTGCGGCCGGACGGGCTCGACCTCGACGGGGCCGAGGCGCCGGCGCTCGCCGCGAGCCTCGCGCCGGTGGTGGTGACCCCCGACGAGCTGGGGAATGCCTGGCGGGACGGCGCCCTGCACCGGCCGCTGCTGGTGAGCCGCAACGGCAAGGCGCTCGGCTGCCCGGAAGCCGGGGCCGATCTCGGCCGCAGCCTCGTCGCGCTCGTGGCCGAGGCGGCGCGCCACCGTGCCCTCGGCGCCGGCACGATCGTCAGCGCCGGCCCCGTCTCCAACCGCGGCATCGACGGCGGCCCGGGCCGCCCCGCCGCCGACGGCGGGGCCGGCTACGCCTGCCTCGCCGAGGCCCGCGCCGCCGAGGCCCTGACCGGCGGCTGGGTCCGCACGCCCTATCTCGCCGCCGGCGACCGCCTGCGGGTCGAGATGAAGGATGCCGGAGGGCACTCGATCTTCGGCGCGATCGAGCACGAGGTCGCCGGCTGACGCAGAGACGGACGGGCGCGGATCTCGCGATCCGCGCCGGTTGTACCAAGTGATTTCACAATCGTAACATGTAAGCTGCGGAGTGCCGGACCAATCGAGCGGTGGCGTTAGGCATTCTTTCGGACTTTGCCGGGAAAAGCGTTCGATACCGGTATCCTGGACGTCGGAACCCAACGTCTGATGGCAGGCGATCCGGTCACGGCCTGGATAGCCCACCGTCCGATCGATGCGACCCTGCCCGGCTCTCGCCCTCCGTCTCGACCGTTTCCGGCGCTGCCGGAGCGGGACGGTCATCGTCATCCTCAGCCTGCTGCTGCCGGTCCTGGCGCTCGGATCGGTCGGCGTCGCCGAGGTATCGGAAGTGATGATGGCGCGGTCGAAGCTCCAGAGCTACGTCGACGCGGCGGCGCTCCAGGGCGCGGGCGAGTTCGGTGTCGACCAGTCCTCGGCCACGGTGGAGCGGGCCCGCCTCGCGGCCGACGGGATGGCTGCGCCCCTGCGCCTGCGCTGGACGATCACATCGAGCGCGACGATCGACACCGCGTCGCGCGCGGTGACGGTGCTCCAGACGGGGCACCGTGCCTCGTTCTTCCGCAACGTGCTGCCGCCGGGCGGCTGGAACATCGAGGCCAAGGCGACGGCGATCCGCACCGCGCGCAAGCCGCTCTGCATGCTCGGCTCCGAGACGCCCAACCGCCTGGGCGCTCCGACGGCCGTCGCGCTGAACGACCGGTCCGCGATCACCGCCAATGACTGCCTCATCCAGAGCAACGCCAACCTTGCCGCGGGGACCGGCACGGCCCTGTGGGCGGGGGAGGTGCGGGCATCGGGCAGCGCCAGCGGCCCGGTCCGTCCGGCCCCGATCACCGACGCGCCGACGGTGTCGGATCCCTTCGCCAACATGCGCATCGACGTACCGCTCGCCTGCAACGACGTGCTCGGCATCACGATCGGGAGCGGCACCACCTATCTCAACCCGGGCGTGCATTGCGGACAGCTCTCGCTGCTGGGGACGATGACCATCGTCCTGCTGCCCGGCGATCATTACTTCGTCGGCCCGATCCTCAACCTCCTCGGGCAATCCACCATCACCGGCACGGACGTCGTGATGATCTTCAAGGGCCTGCTGTCGGCCCAGGTGACCGGCATGGCCAAGCTGGAGATCGAGGGCCGCAAGAGCGGCCCCTATGCGGGCTTCGCCATCATCACCGACCGCGACTATTTCGGCGATCTCGGCATCTCGACCAACAACGCCCGCAAGATCATCGGCACGATCTACCTGCCCAACGCGAGCCTGACCGTGAGCGGCACCGGCAACAAGATCGCCGACCAGTCGCCCTGGACCGTCGTGGTGGCGCGATCGATCCGCACCCTGGGCAGCGCCAACCTCGTGATCAACGCGAATTACAGTTCGTCGACCGTGCAGCCGCCGCCCGGCGTCGGCCCGGCAAAGGACCTGCCGGTCCGGCTGGCCCAGTAACGGGCTGACTGAGAGCCTGTTTGAGCAGGATTTCTACCCAATGTTTGAGGCAGACGGGATCATCCTACCCGCTAACCTCATCCTGAGGTGCGAACGAAGTGAGCCTCGAAGGAGGGCTCCAGGGATCGCAGAGGCTTCTGGAGCCCTCCTTCGAGGTCAGTCGATCTGCGATCGACTAACACCTCAGGATGAGGTGGAATTGTAGGATATCTCCTGATTTTTCTCAGTTTTTTTGTCAAATCACGCTACTCAAACAGGCTCTGAGGTGACGCTCCCTACTCGACCACCTGATCGTCCCCCGCCAGCGCCAGGCGGCGCAAGGCATCGAGCGCCCGCGCGAGATCGGCCCGCGACGGCGTCGCCAGGGCGAGCCGGACGGCGTTCGGGGCGTGGCCCGGGCTGACCGCGAAGGAGGAGGCCGGGATGAGCGCGATGCCCCGGCGCAGGGCCGCCGCCGCATAGGCCTCGGCCCGCCAGGTCTCCGGCAGGGTGAGCCAGAGGTGATAGGCCGCCGCGTCCCCGGTCACCGGCAGGCCGGCGAGGCAGTCCCGCGCGATCGCCTGCCGCTCGGCCGCGTCGATCCGCTTGGCGCGTTCGAGCCGGGCGGCGGAGCCGTCCTCCATCCAGCGCGTGCCGGCGGCGAGCGCGACCCCCATGGCGTTCCATCCGCCCTGGCGCACCGACACCGCGAGGCGTTCCGCCATCTCCGGCGGGCTCACGATCATCCCGACCGTCAGGCCCGGCATCACCCGCTTCGACAGGCTGTCGACCAGGATCGCCCGCTCGGGCGCGAGCGCGGCGAGCGGGGTCGCCTCGCGCAGGAAGCCGTAGACCGCATCCTCCACGGCGGTGAGCCCGGTCTGCGCCAGCAAAGCGGCGATCTCGGCCCGGCGCTCGGGGCCCATCGTCAGCCCGAGGGGGTTCTGCAGCGTCGGCTGCAGGTAGAGCCCGCTCAGCGGCGCGGCGCGGTGGGCCTGGAGGATGGCGTCGGGCCGGACGCCCTCGCCGTCGACGGGAATCGGCACCAGGGCGATGCCGAGGCGCGCCGCGATGCCCCGGATCACCGGATAGGTCAGCGGCTCGCAGCCGATGCGCTCCCCCGGCGGGGCGAGCGTCGCCAGGGCGGCGGCCAGCCCCTGGCGGCCGTTGCCGGTGAACAGGATCCCGTCCGGATCGGGGGCGAAGCCGTCGCGGGCGAGGAAGCGCGCGGCGACGGCCCGCGCCTGCGGCGTGCCGGCCGGTCCGTAGAGCGTCAGCGCCGCCTCGACGGCGTGGCGCCCCAGCCCCGCCAGGGTCTCGGCGAGCAACACCTCCTGCTCGGGCAGGCGCGACATGGTGCGCTGGAGATCCAGCGCGTGCGGCGGCGGCTCCGGCCGGATCGGCTGCGGTGCGCCGAGATCGGAGCGGATATAGGTGCCGCGCCCGACCTCGCCGAGGACGAGGCCGCGCCGGGCCAGCTCGGCATAGACCCGGCTCGCCGTCGAGACGGCGATGCCGCGGGCATAGGCGAAGTCGCGCTGCGGCGGCAGCCGCTCGCCCGGGCGCAGCCGCCCCTCGGCGATCTCCGCCGCCACCGCGTCGGCGATCCCCCGGTAATCCGATCCGGCCATCATTGCTCCGAGTGCAATGTTTCGATTGCTCCGAGGTTCGTATCGGTACAATCCTGGCGATGCAATCCCGGCCGGACTGCCTCCCCCCGCTCGGATCGACCGCCATGCCCGCCGTCTCGCTGCCCTTCTCCCCTTCCGCGTCCTCCAGCCCGCGGCCGCGCCGCCCGGCTGTCCTTCGCCTGTGGTGGCGCCGCGCCCGGGACCGCCGGATCCTGGCCGATCTCACGCCCGCGCAGATGCGGGATACCGGCCTCGATCCGGACGTGGTGCGCGCGGAGAGCGCGAAGCCGTTCTGGCAGGCGTGATCCCGCCGGTCGGCGAGACGCCCCATCCCGCCGGCCCCTGGTCACAGGCGCGGCGATGGCGCTAGGTTGGGGCTCCGCACGCCCGGAGCCCCCGATGCCGGACACCGAGACCCTTCCCGACCTCGTCGGCACCGTCCCGGAGACGGTCGTCCGCCCGGCGATCCATCTCGACCATTGCGTCATCCACGTCTCGGACTGGGAGCGCTCCACCGCCTTCTACCGCGACGTCCTCGGCGCGGAGGTCATCCCGGTCGGGCAGGGCTTCGCCTACCGCTTCGGCGGCGTGCAGCTGAACTGCCACGGCCCGGGCCAGATCGGCGAGCCCCGCGCCCGGATCCCGGTAGCCCCCGGCAACAGCGACCTGTGTTTCCGCTGGCACGGCCCGATCGAGGAGGCGATCGTCCATCTGGAGCGGCATGGGGTGCCGGTGGAGCTCGGCCCGGTGCCGCGGCATGGGGCCGTCGGCGAGGGCATCAGCGTCTACTTCCGGGATCCGGACGGGTCGCTGATGGAGTTCATCACCTATCCGGTGTCGTGAGCAGGCTCGTCACGCCGAGTCGCCTTGCCGAGCCCCTTTTGCCAAGTCCCTTTTGCCGAGCCCCTTGCCGAACCCGGACCGCAGGTCGCCGCCGCGCGGCTAGCGATCGGCCTTCCGCGTCGAGACCCGGCCGCCGTTCAGCCGGCGCAGGGAGACCTGCAGCCGGGCCTCCGAGGCCTTGATCTCGTTCAGGGCATGGTGGGTGTAGTGGATATGCGCCTCGGCGGCGTCGCCCGCCTCCTCGACCTTGCCCGCCATCACGCTCTCGTAGATCGCCCGGTGCTGGGCGCGGAGCTGGTCGCGGGTTTCCGGGCGTGAGAACAGGAGCTCGCGGTTCTCGATCACGCCCTGGCGGAGCATGCCGGACAGGGCGCGCATCGTGTGCAGCACGACGAGGTTGTGGCTCGCCTCGTAGACCGCGATGTGCAGGTCGACATCCGCATCGGCCTCCTGGCGCTGCACGCCGCCCTCGTGGGCGCGGTCGATGCGCTCCATGCAGGCGGTGAGCCGCTCGCGGTCGACGTCGTTCGCGCGCTCGGCGGCGAGGCGCGCCGCCATGCGCTCGGTCGTCGCCCGGAATTCCAGGTAGTCGTCCACGACCTCCGCGTGGGAGGCGATGAGCGCGATCAGCGGATCGGTGATCTCGCGGCCGAGGGAGGCGACCGAGCGGCCGGCCGGCGTCGAGACGATGAGACCCTCGTCCTCCAGGATCTTGATGCCCTGGCGCAGGGTCGGGCGCGACACGTTGAGTTGCACCGCCAGATCGCGCTCCGGCAGCAGGAGGTCGCCCGGGCTGAGGGCGCCTTCGAGGATCAGATCCTTGAGGTGGCGGGCCGTGCTCTCGGCGACGCTCCCACCCTTGATCGGCTCCGGCTCCATCCCCTGCTCCCACTCGCCGGCTCCAACGCGCCGCCGGCCTCCGGACTGTAACGCGGGCAAGCGCCATGTCCAGTTGACGTGCATGGTAAAATCATTTTACCAATGCCTCGCCATCGGCTCATAGGACAAGCCAAGGCTTCGACGCGGATCGGTGAGAGCGGCCTCCGGCCCCTGCGCGTACGCCACGCGCACAGGGGTGACGATGGAGGCTGCCCGGTCGCCGCGCGGATTGAAAACCTGCAACGGGAGGACGACGTCGTGAGCTGGAACCAAGTCTACGATCCGCTGGGGAGCGCGCTCTGGTCGACGGCGCTCGCCGCCCTGCCGATCGTCGTGCTGCTCGGCGGCATCGGCCTCCTGCACCTGAAGGCGCATGTCGCGGCGCTCCTCGGCCTCGTCGTGGCGCTCTGCGTGGCGGTGATCGGCTTCGGGATGCCGGCCCCGATGGCGGGCGCCACGGCGGTCTACGGCGCGGCCTTCGGCCTCCTGCCGATCGGCTGGATCATCCTGAACGTGATCTTCCTCTACCGGCTGACGGAGAAGACCGGGCAGTTCGACATCCTGCGGGACTCGATCGCCGGCATCACCCCGGACAAGCGGCTCCAGCTCCTGTTCATCGCCTTCTCGTTCGGCGCCTTCTTCGAGGGCGCGGCGGGCTTCGGCACGCCGGTGGCGGTGACGGCGGCGATGCTGATGGGCCTTGGCTTCACGCCGCTGGCGGCTGCCGGCCTCTCGCTCATCGCCAACACCGCGCCCGTTGCCTACGGTGCGCTCGGCGCCCCCGTCATCGCGCTCTCGGCCGTCACGGGCCTCGACCTGATCGAGCTCTCGGCGATGATCGGGCGGCAATTGCCGTTCTTCTCGCTCCTCGTGCCGTTCTGGCTGATCTGGGCGTTCGCCGGCCGCAAGGGCATGATCGAGGTGTGGCCGGCCCTGCTGGTGGCCGGCCTCTCCTTCGCGGTGCCGCAGTATCTCGTCTCCAACTTCCACGGCCCCTGGCTCGTGGACGTGGTCGCGGCGATCTGCTCGATGGCGGCGCTCGCGGGCTTCCTGCGGGTCTGGCGGCCCGCCCGCATCTGGACCGCGACCGACGTCGAGGCGCAGCCGGCCCAGGCGGTGGACCGCAAGACCCACCCCGCGGGCGCCGTGTTCCGCGCCTGGCTGCCCTGGCTCATCCTCTCGGTGTTCGTCTTCGCCTGGGGCACGCCGCAATTCCGCGCCTGGCTCGACTCGCTCTGGGTGTGGAAGATGCCGGTGCCCTACCTGCACAACCTCGTCGTCAAGATGCCGCCGGTCGTCGCCAAGGCCCATAGCGAGGCCGCGATCTACACCCTCAACCTGCTCTCGGCGACGGGCACCGGCATCCTGCTCTCGGCGATCGTCGGCGGCCTGATCCTCGGCTTCAACCCGGTGAGGCTGCTGCGGGAATACGGGCGCACCGCCTGGCTCGTGCGCTACTCGATGATCACCATCTCGGCGATGCTGGCGCTCGGCTACGTCACCAAGTACTCGGGCACCGACGCCACCCTCGGCCTCGCCTTCGCCCAGACGGGCTGGATCTACCCGTTCTTCGGGGCGATGCTGGGCTGGCTCGGCGTGGCGCTGACGGGATCGGACACCGCCTCGAACGTGCTGTTCGGCGGCCTCCAGAAGATCACCGCGGAGCAGCTCGGCCTGTCGCCGGTCCTGATGGCGGCCTCGAACTCCTCGGGCGGCGTCATGGGCAAGATGATCGACGCGCAGTCGATCGTGGTCGCCTCGACCGCGACGCAGTGGTATGGCGGCGAGGCGAAGATCCTGCGCTACGTCTTCTTCCACTCGATCGCGCTCGCCTGCCTCGTCGGCGTCCTGGTGATGCTGCAGGCCTACGTGCCGCCCTTCACCGCCATGGTGCCGCAGGCGGTGGGTCCGGCAATCGCCCATTGAGGACCATCGGGCCGGGGCGGCGATGATCCCCCCGGCCTTCTCCCCCGTTCGATTCCAGCGGCGCCGTGCGCCTGCGGAGCCCTCACGATGCGACTGACGAGCTGCCACAGCTTCCACGATTTCCGGCGCATGGCGAAGGCGCGCCTGCCCGGACCGATCTTCGACTACATCGACGGCGCCGCCGACGACGAGGTCACCTACCGGCGCAACACGACCGCCTTCGACCGCTGCGACCTGGTGCCGAACGTCCTGCGCGGCGTCGGCGAGATCGACATGTCCGTGACCGTGATGGGCCAGCGTCTCGCCATGCCGGTCTATTGCTCGCCGACCGCCCTGCAGCGGCTGTTCCACCACCAGGGCGAGCGCGCCGTCGCGGCGGCGGCCGGCAAGTACGGCACGATGTTCGGCGTGTCCTCGCTCGGGACCGTGAGCCTGGAGGAGGCCCGCCGGATCAGCGGCGGTCCCCAGGTCTACCAGTTCTACTTCCACAAGGACCGCGGCCTGAACCGCGCCATGATGGCCCGCGCCAAGGAGGCCGGCATCGAGGTGATGATGCTGACCGTCGACAGCATCACCGGCGGCAACCGCGAGCGCGACAAGCGGACCGGCTTCTCGATCCCGTTCCGGCTCACCCTCGGCGGCATGATGCAGTTCGCGCTCAAGCCCGCCTGGGGGATCAACTACGTCACCCACGAGAGCTTCAAGCTGCCCCAGCTCGACGGCCACGTCGACATGGGCGGCGGCGCGCTGTCGATCAGCCGCTACTTCACCGAGATGCTCGATCCCAGCCTGTCCTGGGACGACGTGGCGGCGATGGTGCGGGAATGGGGCGGCCAGTTCTGCCTGAAGGGCGTGATGTCGGTGGAGGATGCCAAGCGCGCGGTCGAGATCGGCTGCACCGGCATCATCCTGTCGAACCATGGCGGCCGTCAGCTCGACGGCTCGCGCACGGCCTTCGACCAGCTCGCCGAGATCGTCGATGCGGTGGGCGACCGGATCGACGTGATCATGGATGGCGGGGTGCAACGCGGCACGCACGTGCTCAAGGCGTTGTCGCTCGGCGCGAAGGCCGTCGGCCTCGGCCGCTACTACTTGTTCCCCCTCGCCGCGGCGGGCCAGGCCGGGGTCGAGCGGGCGCTCGGCCTGATGCGGACCGAAATCGAGCGGGACATGCGCCTGATGGGGTGTTCCTCCGTCGACCAGCTGACGCGGAGCAATTTGCGGTTTTCGTGAATGGGCAAACTGATCTCTTCGATCGTCGAGGAGAGCCTGCCCGATTTTGAGCGCGCGATCCCCTCTCCCGAGTGGGAGAGGGGTAGGGGTGAGGGTGTGACGCCTCCGTATGACGCTGAAACCGTTGAGCTGCGCAGCTCAACGTTCGGCGAATTATCCTGAACCCGCGCCACCCTCACCCCTGTCCCCTCTCCCACACGGGAGAGGGGGACCCGCGCCAGAACAAAAACCGCCATCGATATCTGCAAAAGGCCAATATAATTACCGCCTCGTTTCCGTTGAGGAACCGCGGAGACGGCAAAGGACTTCCGGAAGTCGTATCACAACCCCGACACCAGATGCCCGCCATCCACCGGCAGCGTCACCCCGGTCATCCACCCCGACGCGTCGCCGGCCAGCAGCAGGAACGCCCCGTCCAGGTCCTCCGGCCGGCCGAGACGCCGCATCGGGATGCGCTTGAGCATCGCCTGGCCGGGGGGCGTCTCGAAGAAGTCGCGGTTGATGTCGGTGCCGATATAGCCCGGCGCCAGCGCGTTGACCCGGATGCCGTAGCGGGCCCATTCGAGGCCGAGCGCCTGGGTCATCTGCACCACGCCGGCCTTCGACACCGTGTAGGGCCCGACCCCGCC
The DNA here is from genome assembly GCF_016804325.1 of Methylobacterium aquaticum. Classification (NCBI taxonomy): domain Bacteria; kingdom Pseudomonadati; phylum Pseudomonadota; class Alphaproteobacteria; order Hyphomicrobiales; family Methylobacteriaceae; genus Methylobacterium; species Methylobacterium aquaticum. The sequence continues at coordinate 1,940,079 of NZ_CP043627.1, read as the reverse complement.
GGCGACCCTGAGGCCCAGGATCGACGCGACGTTGACGATGACGCCGCCGCGGCCGGCCTCGCGCCAGGCCCGGGCCGCACTGGTGGAGACCGCCCAGACCCCGCGCAGGTTGGTGTCGATCACCCGGTCGAAGGTCGCGATGTCGACGTCGATCGCCGCCCCGCCCTCGGCGATGCCGGCATTGTTGACCACCACGTCCGGCAGGGCGTGCAGGCCGGCGAAGGCGGCCGTCACCGAATCCGGATCGGCGACGTCGAGGGCGACGGCGTGGGCCTCGGGGGCGCCGGCGGCCGCCAGATCGCGCACCAGCGCGTCGAGCTTCTCCTTGCGCCGGGCCGCCACCGTGACCGAGGCGCCGCAGGCCGCGCAGAGGCGGGCGAAGTGGTCGCCGAGGCCGCTCGACGCACCCGTGACGAGGACGTGGCGGCCCTTCAGGCCGGCGGCGAGATCCATGGCGTGTCCCCCGTGTCGTCGGGCGCGCCTCGTGTCGGGCCCGCCTCGTTGAATGATATGGGTGTCAGCCCGTCCGCATCCGGGCGAGCTGCTGGTTGGTCATCTCGAGGCGGTGGGCGAGCTCGCGCATCACCGCGATGGCGATCTGCGGGAACTGGCTCAGCAATTCGAGGAAGACCCGCCGGTCGATGCGGAGCGCCGTCGTCGGCACCGCCGCGGTCACGGTGGCGGAGCGGGGCTGGTCGGCCAGGATGCCCATCTCGCCGACCAGCGCGTTGGCGCCCAGCAGCGCCAGCTGGATCGGCCCCTGCGGCCCGTCGAGGGTCACGGCGGCCTCGCCCTCCAGGATGAGGTAGGCGGCATCCGCCGCGTCGCCCCGGTCGAAGAAGCGCTGGCCGTCGGCGAAATGCACCCGCTCGCTGGTGAAGGCGAGCAGCTTCAGGCGGGCCGGATCCACCTCGCGGAACATCGGCACTTGGCGCAGCGACTGCACCTCGGTCTCAAGCGTCATGCCTTCACATCCTGCTCGACGCGCGCCGGTTCCGGCCCCGTCTCGTCCTCGGCGCGACCCGAGACTGCCGCAGCCGGCGCCGCAGCGCCAGCCCCCGCCGTCGTCTCTTCGGGGGACGCTTCGCCGCCCTGAGGAATCTCCGGTGCTTTGTCCGGCGCTTTGTCGGGTCCCTGGATCTGCGTGCCGGCGGCCCGCAGCACCCATTCGAACCGGTCGGCGACGCGGTCGTTCGGCAGCACCACCACGAGGCTGTTCTCGCGGCCGAACCGTTCCAGCAGCAGGCCCAGCACCGTGCGGGCGCGGTTCTCGCCCATCGGCGACAGTGCGCCGTCGAGGACGAGCAGGTCCGGCCGGCGGATCAGGGCCCGCACCAGGCTCACCACCGCGCGCTGGACGCTCGACAGGAAGCGCCCCTCCGGTCCGACCTGGTGGTCGAGCCCGACCCGGGTGATGGCGGGAGCAAGCTGCATCTCCTGGATGAGGGCGGTACCGGTCTTCGTCACGGTCTCGACGGCGTCGGCGACGGACTGGTTGACGCGGCCGAACAGGAGGTTGTCGCGCAACGGCGCCGCCGGGCAGACCCGGTCGGGATCGTAGAAATCGACGCCCCCCATCTCGGCCTCGTCGAGGGCGGTGCGCAACTCGGCCCGCGCCTCCACCAGCCGCTCGCGAAACGCGTCGTCGACGAGGCCGAGGCGGTGGCGGGGCTCGATATAGGCGAGCGGCAGGGCCATGAGCCGGGTCGCGTCGGCCGAGCCGTAGCGGCCGAGCCCGATCCAGCGCCGCCGGATCCGGTTGAGCGCGCCGCCGCCATGGCGCTCGGCGGAGGCTTCCGTGGCGGTGCGGCGGGCGAGGATCGCCTCGTATTCCGGCAGTTCGTCGGCGGAGAGGAACGAGAACTGCTCGAAGAGCGGATGCCCGCTCGGCAGGCCGCGGAAGATCTCCAGCATGGTCGCGGCGATGCGCTCGCCCATGGTGACGAGGTCGTCGGCGAGCCCGGTCCGGTCGAGGACGAGGCGCACCACCGCATGCTCGGCCAGCGCCCGGCCGGTCAGCGCCGTGGTGGTCGGCACGCCGAACAGCAGGTTCTCGGCCACCGTCGCCTGGCGGTTGTAGCGGACGGGGTCGAACGGCTCGACGAGGTGGGCGTGTCCTTCCGCCGCCAGGCGCTCGCGGAAGGCGATCCGGGCCTCGATCAGCCGGGCGGCGAGATCCGGGTGGCGCTCGGGATCGACCTGGCCGAGGAGGCCGAAGCGGTAGACCTCCTCGCCCATGCCGATGCGGGTGAGCCAGTCGAGGATCAGGGCGTCGAGGGCGGCGGCATCCGCGACGCCGGCCTGCCCGTAATCGGTCCAGTCGGCCGGGAACGGCTCGACCGGGTTGCCGGTGCGGCGGGCCTCGGCCAGCGCCTTCGCATCCATGGCGGCGGCCTCGGGCGGGCGCCGGTTGAGCCCGTAGACGATGTTGTCGCGCAACGAGCCCGGAAACAGGATCGGGTCGACACCGGCATAGGCGATGCGCCGGGTGAGCGCCGCGCCGGACCAGTCGGCGAGGTCGCGGTCGTTCAGGGTGAGGCGTCCCGCGGTCGGCACCGTGCGCCGCGCCAGCACCCGCGCGAAGGTCGAGGCCGCGGGGCCGCCGTCGCTGACGATGCCGACGATCGCCGGCAGGGACAGGGACAGGGAGACGGTGGCGAGAACCGGCCCGTGCGGCTCCTGGACGCCGACGCCCTCGGCGGCGAGGCGCCCGCACAGGGTCTCGTCGCGGCCGGGCGCGTCGAGCCCGAGGAGGCGCTCGGGCAGGAATTGCTGCAGGACCTGCTCGTACTTCACCTGCACGTCGAGGCGCTGCTGGTCCCAGTCGATCAGTTCTTTCAGCGGCGGCGGCAGGTCGCGGTAGGCGGCGATCACCGCCACCAGCTGGCCGATGCTGAGCTGGCCCTTGAGCGCGAAGTAGCCGCCGATGCAGTAGAACAGGAACGGCGTCATCTGGGCGAGCAGGTTGTTCAGGAACTTGACCATGAACTTGCGCCGGTAGATGCGCAGGCGCAGGTCGAACAACCCGCCGAGGCGGTGGCCGATCTCGGCCCGCTCCCAGGCCTCGGCGCCGTTGGAATGCACCGCCGCGATGCCGTCCACCACCTCGCCGACCCGGCCGGCGAGGCGGCGCGAGGCGAGCTGGCGCTGCCGCCCGAGGCGCAGCAGCTCGCGCCGCAGGCGCGGGATCACCACGAACTGCACCCCCACCACCCCGGCGGCCATCAGCCCGAGCCAGACGTTCTGGAGCAGGATGAACGCCATCGCGGTGGCGGCCTGGGTGCCGAGGAAGGCCGGCAGGATGTAGGCGTCGCCGATGAAGCCGCCGATCGGCTCGACCTCGTCGCGGATGATGGTGGCGACCTCGGAGGCCTTGGTGTGGCGCAGGGCCTCCGGCGAGAAGCGCATGATCAGCGAAAACAGCTGGTAGCGCAGGCGCCGCAGCATCCGCTCGCCGAGCGCCCCCTTGGCCACGTTGATCCAGTACTTGAAGGCGCCGTTGATCAGCACCAGCAGCAGGAACATCGAGGAGAGGCCGAACAGCAGCTCGAACCGGTCGACGTCGAAGCCGTCGAACAGCGCGACGTCGTGGCCGAACCAGTCCGGCATCTGCAGGCGCAGCACCAGGAACTTGGCGGTCTCGTTGCCCTTCTCGAAGGCGTGGCCCTGGATCGCCTCGTTGACGATGCGTCGCGGCAGGTCGAGGGAGGCGAAGTAGAGCGGCAGCGATGCCAGCACGACGGCGCAGATCAGGATCTGGTCGCGCTTCGAATGCCGCCAGATGTAGCGGAACAGGCTGCGGTCGAGGCCGCCCGAGGCATCGGAAGCCTCCGGATCGTTGCCGGAGCGGGCCGCCTCCGCCCTGTCCTCCCCGCGCGCGACATCCCCGCGCGCGACGGCCCGACCTTCACCCGCCGCCGGAGGCGCACCGCCCACCCGCTCCGCCGTTCCCGCCCCGCCGCTCATGGTGGTCCGCCGCCTCTAGAATCCCGCCCGGATCCCGTCCGCCTGTGTAGAGGGCGGGAGCGGGACTGGAAACCGCCGCCGGACCGGCACGCCCCGGCCGACTTCGTTTTAATCCCGGCGGGGATAGTCCTTGCGGGTGGTCAGGCCGCCGACCGGCTCGTCGCCGAACTGGCGGTTCGGCTGGGGCGAGTCGCCCGGCTCCTCGGTCGTGGTCGGGTGCGGGCTGCCCTCCTCGGCGGGCATCGGCGGCGGCGCGGCGCAGTTCGGGGCCGGCGCGGTCTCGGGATGCGCGGCGGCCTCCCGGCTCACCATGGTCTTGTTGGTCATCGTGTGCTCCGAGAACGAAGGTGCGGCAGGCGGCCGCAGGCCGCGCCGCTGCTGGGTTCGGGGCGAACGCCGCCCCTCCGGCCCGGTTCCACGGCGATCCGGCCGAGCGTCGGCGCGGCGAGAGCGTCGATCCAAGTCACCGACGCAAGTCACCAATCCAAGTCACCGGCGCGACGCGACGTCGCGACAGCCCAGCCTGTACTGCCCCGAATCGGGACCTTCAGTGAGCCGGCCCGCATGCGTGGCAGGAACCATCATTTGCGCTGAAGGTTGTCCGGACTGAGAACCCCGCCAAGGAGGCAAACATGGCAACCGGAAATTCGACCTCGAAGCGCGGCTTCGCGTCCATGGATCTGGAGCGGCAGCGCGAGATCGCCAGCAAGGGCGGCCGCAGCGTGCCGGCCGAGAAGCGCTCCTTCTCGCAGGATCGCGAACTGGCCTCGTCGGCCGGCCGCAAGGGCGGGCAGGCTTCGGGCAGCGGCCGCGCTACCGACGAGTGAAGGCGGATCCCGTTGGGCCGGACGTGACCGGCGGACGGACGAACGGCGTGAATGGGGCCGCCCCGCGGCTTCCCACTCCACGGACCGGTTGAGACCCGCGCTCATGCGCCGGAGGGAGCCCGCCTCACCTCCGGCGCATCAGCATGGGCCGTGACGAAGGTCCCGAACGATCCCGTGTCGAATGTCGCGATTTCGGACGCGACGAAGCACCCAGGGCGCCGCCGCGCCCGGGGTGCTTTCGTTCGAGCCCTCTCGTCAGGCCGCGAGGGGCCGCGCCGTGACCACCAGGTTGCGCCGCGCCAGGGCCGGGCAGACCACGTCGTCGACCGGCCGCATGGCGATGACGCCGGCGAGCAGGCTGGCGAGCCGATCGATGTCGGGCTCGACCTGACCGTCGCAATGCACCCGCTCCGGGGCCGGGGGCTGAGGCGTGGGCACCTCGTCGTCGCGCAGATCGATCATGGCGGGGATCCGGTTGCTGTCGTGACGGGCGCGGCGCTCAGAGCGTCGCGACGGCGGCCGCGGGGAGGCCCGCCGGCAGGACGTCGCCGGCATCGGCGAGGCAGCGGCTCGGCAGCAGGCGTCGGGCCTCGTGGCCGGCGAGCCCGCTGATCGCGCCCTCGCAGCCCTCCGGCATCCGCCGCACGGCCTGGCCGGCAGGGGCCGGATCGCGCTGCGCCACCGGGGTGCCGGTGCGCTCGCGCACGGTGACGTGGGGGATCGCGGTGTCGCGGGCGACCAGGGTCGTGTTGCGGGTGGCGTCGGCCTGGTAGACGATGTCTCCGGCGGCGTTGCGCAGGGTGACCTTGGCGGCGCCGAGCCCAGTGATCTCGACCGCCACCGGAACCTGCGCCGTCGCGGCCGGCCGCACCGGCGCGAGACGATCGCCCTTGATCGCCGCCTGCTCGACGGCCGGACGGGCGACCGCCCCGACGGAATGCTCGATCAGCGGCTGTCCGACCAGGGCGAGGACAGCGGCCGGAACCGTAACACCGAAGAAGAAGTGCGGGCGGAGCATACGCGTGGCCCTCGGGGCGAAGCTTGAGAATGCTTCCTTAACGCGGGGCCGCCGCAAGTAGTTCCCGCAGGCGTGCCTGGACGGGACAGTTCATGGTGCGAATGCGATGGACCCCTTCAACCGATCGTTAACCGGGCGGGGCGCGGGGGCCACGGCAGGCGAGCGCAGCAATTTCGCCACAGGCAATAAAAAAGCAGCGCCGATGGCGGCCCTCGGAACCTTTTCGAGGGGATTCCCGTTGATATGGCAACCCGGCCACCTGGTCCTCCCCGCATTCCCCTTGTGCATTGGCCGGAAACTTTTCCAACGGGCCGGATCCTGATCCGGCCCGTTCTTTCGTATTGGGGATGGATTTTTCGGGGCGGCCAAGTCTAGGCAAAGCATGGGCGGCGCGCGTCCGGTGTCGCCGTCCACCCCTGTGTGCGGTGATGCCGCCCCTGCCTTCGAGCGTGCGGCCCTCGCCTGTCGGCCAAGGAGCCAATCGGGGGAGGACGCGGCAAAGACCTCTCCCGCCCTTGCGGGGGGAAAAGGAAATCCGCGCGTTCCTTTCCCCGGATAGCCCCGAGGGAAAGAGTCCGAAACGCCCCGGCCGAGCCCTCAGAACGACGAAGCCCCGGCACCCGCCTGCCGGCGGGCCCAGGGCTTCGTTCCGGATCGCGCGAGGTGCGATCCGTAAGGCGCGTCAGGCGCTCGCGCGGGCCTCGCGGCGGCGGGCGCTCTGCTGGAAGAACAGCGCCTGGCTGATCACCGCCGAGACGTTGGCGGGCTGGAACGGCTTGGCGATGAGGAAGGCCGGCTCGGGCCGCTCGCCGGTGAGGAAGCGCTCCGGATAGGCGGTGATGAAGATCACCGGCACCTCGAACGACTTCAGGAGGTCGTTCACCGCGTCGAGGCCCGACGAGCCGTCGGCGAGCTGGATGTCGGCGAGGATCAGGCCGGGGCGCTTGCTGGAGGCGAGCTTGACCGCCTCGGTCCGCGTCCGGGCGACGCCGGTGACGTTGTGGCCCAGGCCCTCCACCAGGGCCTCGAGATCCATGGCGATCAGCGGCTCGTCCTCGATGATGAGGATCTCGGTCGCCATGTCGGCGGCGAGCTCGCGGCCGGCCTCGTCGACGAGGTCGCGGACCTCGGAGACGTCGACGCCCAGGATGGTGGCGGCATCCTCCTCGGAGAAACCTTCGAGGCAGGAGAGCAGGAAGGCCTGGCGCGGCAGCGGGGTGATCTGGCCGAGCCGCACCTCGGCCGGCAGGTCGTGCTGGGCCTGCTCGGTCTGGCCGTTGACGGAGAGCGAGTTCCAGATCCGGGTGAAGACGCGGAACAGGTCGGCCTTGACGTTCGTGCTGCGCCCGAGGGTCTCGGGCTCGTTCACCAGCGTCTCGAGCGTCGCGGCCACGTAGGCATCGCCGGCCACCTGGCTGCCCGTGAGGGCGCGCGCATAGCGGCGCAGGTAGGGCAGGTGCTGCACCACGAGTTGTGCTGTCGACATTCAGGTCCCCTTGGGTGTTGCCGTTTGACGCGCATTGGCCCTCACGCCTCAACGCCGTGAGGCCGCATTCGTTCCGGAGAGCTGCGGAACTGATTCCTCCGGCGCGCGTTGTCGCCGCAGCGCGACCCGGCATACCGGGCGCCATGGCATCGCCCTGTCCACGTGTCCAGGACGGGCGAAGGGGAATGGCATGATCGAAGGCAAGGGGATGCAGGGCCCGCGGACGCCCCATGAGGATGATCCTGCGGCAGGGCCCGAGCAGCCCGCCCTCGACCGCAACGTGCAGGGGCGCATCGGCTCGCACCTGCGTGCCATGTATGACGAACTGATGCAGCAGCCTATTCCCGACCGCTTCATCGACCTCATCGCCGAACTCGAGCGCAGTTCCGGTCAGCCCAACCCGCCGGACACGCCGCCCTCGGAGTCGTGATCGTTCCGCTGCTGCGATCCGTCCTCTGGAAGCAAGAACGCCGCCCCTCGCGAGGAGGGACGGCGCGGAGCGTCACCGGTCGGGCGCGTCAGAGCGTCGGCGAGCGGCCCCGCATCAGGCCGACCACGGCCGAGATGGCGAAGAGCACGACGGCGACGAAGAAGATGAGCTTGGCGGCCTCGACCGCGGTCCCGGCGATGCCGCCGAATCCGAACAGCGCGGCCACCAGGGCGACGACCAGGAATGTGACAGCCCAACCCAGCATGGCGAGACCCTCTCTTGTCTGATTCTCTCGGCCCGCGGCCGATCATGGGCAGACAACGTCAAGCATGACCTTGGGTTCCGCTTTGTCGCAGGTAGCGCAAACGAACGCGACACCCCACATTGGAGGAGGTCGGGGGACGGACGGGCGGAACTCCGGTTTCGCGCCATACGTTCTCACTGGCGTCTGGATGGAGGCTTGATGATGATCCGTTCCAATGCCCTGCGTGCCGGCTTCGCGCTGCTCGCCCTGCTGGTGGCGGGTCTTCTGACGGCCTCGCCGATGGTGGTGACAGGAATTCTCACGGCGATCGGGCTCGCGGGCGCCATCGCGCTTGCCGGAGCGCGGGCGCAGCAGGCACCGGCCCTGGTGCCGGTGCGGGTGCGCGACCGCCGGCGGCGCTGAGCCGCCCTCCCCTGCCGGTCCCGTCCGGGACCGGACCTTTTCGCGCGGGCCCGGATCGAGCCCGCTCATCGTCGATCGCGAACAGCCCGTGTTCCGCTCTCCAGCGGAACGCGGGCTGTTCGCATATCCGATGTCCGAGGCTCTTTACGCCTCAGCGCTGCCGCTGCAATTCGCGCTCCCGGTGCCGCAGGCGCAGCAGCAGGTCGACCTGGTCGAGGGGGATGGGCTCACCGTCCACCGTACGCTCGTAGAGCGAGCGCAACGTCTGCCCGAGCCGATGCTGCGCCTCGACGCAGATGGCCGGCAGGATCTGGTCCTGAACGGTCTCCCGGGACGCACTCACTTCCTGATTCATGGACCACTGGCCCCGCACCGTCGCACGGGTCCGAGGGAAAGGACGACCCGTGCCGAGACGAAACACTCTCGCGGGATATGGTAAAGAAAACGTTAAATTTTTTCTTTGTTCACCATGTCGGGCGGACTGACGGCCGGCGCGCGAATCATCCCTGTAGCTTAACCGTACAGCAACATCCGTCGAGGGCGGTTACGCCTTGGGGTGCCGCCGCGCTCAGGCTTCCGCCGCCTGGAGCAGCCGGGCCGCGGCGGCCCGGGCCTCCTCGGTCACCGTGGCGCCGGCGAGCATGCGGGCGATCTCCTCCTGGCGCGGCATCGCCGCCAGCGGCTTCACCCGGGTGGCGACCCGGTCCGAGCCCTTCACCGCCTCCTTGGCGATGAGGAAATGCGTGGAAGCGCGGGCGGCGACCTGCGGCGCATGGGTGACCGCCACGGTCTGGACCCGGGCCGAGAGCCGGGCGAGGCGGGCGCCGATCGCATCCGCCACCGCGCCGCCGACGCCGGTATCGATCTCGTCGAAGATCAGCGTCGGGGCCGAGCCCTTGTCGGCCAGCACCACCTTGAGGGCGAGCATGAAGCGCGACAACTCGCCGCCGGACGCCACCTTCATCATCGGGCCGGGCCGGGTGCCCGGATTGGTCTGGGCCCAGAACTCGACCCGGTCGAGGCCGGCCGGATCGCGGGCCTCCGGATCGGTGGCGATCTCGGTGATGAAGCGGGCACGCTCCAGCTTCAGCGGCGGCAGCTCGGCCTGCACCGCCTTGTCGAGGGCGGAGGCCGCCTTGCGCCGGCCCTTGCTCAAGGAGTCCGCCTTCTCGAGATAGACCGCGTCGGCGCTCGCGAGATCGGCCTCGAGCCGGCCGAGCGCCTCCTCGCCGGCATCGATCACCGCGACGTCGCCCTCGTAGCGCTCGCGCAAAGCCGCGAGGTCGTCGACGGCGACGTTGTACTTTCGGGCAGCGGCCCGCAGGCCGAACAGGCGCTCCTCGACCCGCTCCAGTTCGCGCGGGTCGAACTCCGCCGCCTGGAGCGCATCCTCCAGGCTGGTGCGGACCTCGTCGAGAGCGACGAGTGCGTTGTCGAGGGCGGCGATGCTCGGCTCGACCAGGCCCGGCGCCAGGGCCGCCCGCCGTTCGAGCTTGCGGAGCGCCGCCGAGAGATGGGCGGTGGGCGAGCCCTGGCCGGCGACGGCGTCGAGGGCCTCGTTCAGTTCGCGGGCGACCTTCTCGCCCTGCTGCATCGCGGTGCGGCGCTCGGCGAGTTCGGTCTCCTCGCCGGCTTTGGGATCGAGGGCGGCGAGTTCCTCGACGGCGTGGCGCAGGAAGTCGACCTCCTTGCGGGCGGCCTCGACCCGGGCGCGGTGCTCGCCGAGCGCGGTGCGGGCCTTGCGCACCCGGCGCGCGGCCTCGGCCACCGCGGCCTGGCGGCTCCCCAGCCCCCCGAAGGCGTCGAGGATCGCCCGGTGGGTGGTGGAATCCGACAGGGCCCGGTCGTCGTGCTGGCCGTGGATCTCGACCAGCGCCGCCCCGATGGCCCGCAGCACCTGCACGCCGACCGGCTGGTCGTTGACGAAGGCGCGGGTGCGCCCGTCCGCGACCTGGACCCGGCGCAGGATCAGGTCGCCCTCGGTATCGATGTCGGAGGAGGCCGCGAGCACGCGGGCCGGATGGTCGGCGGGCACGTCGAACACCGCCGTGACCTGGCCTTGCGCCTCGCCCTGGCGCACCAGGCGGCCGTCGCCGCGGCCGCCGAGCGCCAGCGTGAAGGCATCGAGGAGGATCGACTTGCCGGCGCCGGTCTCCCCGGTCAGGACGCTCAGGCCTTCGCGAAAGTTCAGCTCGAGCTTATCGATCAGGACGATGTCGCGGATCGCGAGCTGAACCAGCATGCCACCCTTGCCGGGACGTGGTGAGGGAAATCGGGCGGGTATCTACAGCCGAACGGGCCGCGGCGCGAGTGCGCGCCACGGCCGCATGTCCGGGTTTGCGCCGCGAGGCTCTTACTGCGCCTCGGCGGTGCGCGTGTCCATCCCGATCACGCCGCGGAAGGCCTTGCTGATCCAGGAACCCTTCTCCTCGCGCGGCTGGAGGCCGCCGCTCTGGAGCAGGTTGTAGGCGTCCTTGTACCAGGGCGAGTCGGGGAAGTTGTGGCCGAGCACCGCCGCGGCGGTCTGCGCCTCGCCGGTGATGCCGAGCGCCATGTAGGCCTCGGCCAGGCGCTCCAGGGCCTCCTCGACGTGGCGGGTCGTCTGGTACTTGCTCACCACGTCGCGGAAGCGGTTGATCGCCGCCGGGAAGTTGCGCCGCTCCAGGTAGTAGCGGCCGATATCCATCTCCTTGCCGGCGAGCTGGTCGCGGGTGATCTGGATCTTGGCCTTGGCGTCGGCGGAATATTCCGAGGTCGGGTACTTCTGCACCAGCTCGGTGAGCGCCACGAGGGCCTTCTCGGAGCGGTCCTGGTCGCGGGTGACGTCCGGGATCTGCTTGTAGTGCGACATCGCCAGCAGGTACTGGGCGTAGGCCGCGTCCTTCGAGCCCGGGTGGCGCTGCAGGTAGCGCTTCGAGGCGGTGATCGCGTCCTCGTAGCGGCCGCCCTCGTAGTTCGAGTAGGCGGTCATCAGCACCGCCTTCCGCGACCAGTCGGAATAGGCGTATTGCTTGTCGAGGTCGTCGAACTTCTTCGTCGCGCCCTCGTAGTCGCGGTCCTCGAGCTTGGCGAGGCCCTGGCTGTAGAGCTTGTTCGGCGGGACGTCGGGGACGACCTCGGTCTTGTACTTCTCGTTCGCGAACGGGTTGATCGAGTCGATCGCGTCGCAACCGGCAAGCCCCAGGCCGCACGCCGCGAGCAGCACGGTCCGCAGAACGGTCACCTTCGCGTCGCGAAGCGGGTGGGCGAACGGCATTTGGGTCCTTCCCCAAGCAGGCGGCGTTTGTGCGGCCGCTGATCCACGAGCCCCTTAGCCCAGGCCGGCGCACCGCGCCAAGCCCGTCACGGCCACCGCGCGGGAGCGGGGGACCGTCGGTCAGGAACCTCTTAACCCTGTGGGGCGAATGGGGCGCCAAGACGGCGCGCGGTGGTCGAGGTTCCGTGACTCGCCGCGGCGCGGCGACGAAATCGACAGGATGTGGCCCCGCCGCAACGCGGGGCGGGTCACGCCCTCAGAGTTCCGGGGCGTAGACGGCGGCGCCGAGGCCGACGCCGAACTCGGCGAAGACCGGCTCGCGGCGGGCGGGCGCCCCCTCGACGATGGCGTAGTTGGCCCGGTCGGCGAAGAGCTCGCCGAGGACCGCCACGTTGAGGCCGTGGCCGCCGCAGAACGACTGGTAGGCGCCGAGGATCGGCAGGCCGGCCAGCGCCAGGTCGCCGACCGCGTCGAGGATCTTGTGGCGGACGAACTCGTCCGGGTAACGCAGGCCTTCCGGGTTGACCACGCCGCCGTCGCCGACCGCGACGGTGTTCTCCAGCGAGGCGCCGAGGGCGAAGCCGGCCTTCCAGTAGCGCTCGACGTCGCGCATCATCCCGAAGGTACGGGCGCGGGCGATCTCGCGGCGGTAGGCGGCGGGGGTGAGGGTCAGCGCCTTGCGGCTGCGGCCGATCACCGGGCTCTCGAAGTCGATCTCGACGTCGAGGTGGAAGCCGCGCTCGAACGGGCGCAGCTCGGAATAGGCGCGGCCCTTCTCGGTCCGGACGGTCTTGAGCACCTTGATGAAGCGGCGGGGCGTGCCGCAGGAGGTGGTGCCGACCGCCTCGATCGCCGCCACGAAGGGGGCGGCGCTGCCGTCGAGGATCGGCATCTCGGGCCCGTCGATCTCGACGAGGCAATTGTCGATGCCGAGCCCGTAGAGGGCCGACATCAGGTGCTCGATGGTGGCGACCGCACCGGCCTCGCGGTTGCCGATGACGGTGCAGAGCTCGGTGGCGCTGACCTGGGCGAACTGGGCCTGGATCAGGCGGTCGCGGCCATTCGCGAGGCCGGTGCGCAGGAAGGCGATGCCGTGATTCGCCTCCGCGGGATGGAGCGTGATCGAGACGGGGTTCCCGGAGTGTACGCCGATGCCCGAAAGGCCTGCGGCGGAGCGTAGGGTCGTTTGCTGACTTGTTTTCATTACCTCAGCCCTCGGCCGCGACTCACCATCGTGTCCTGTTGCCAGGCTCACGTTTCGAGGCGATCCGTCCGTTGCTTGAAGCCCCTGTGGGTGTCGGTGCCGGCGGTTCCGCTCGGCCTTCGCCCTTGTGCGTAGGACAGCTATAGTCGCGCTCGAAAGCACGGCCAAATCACGGATTCTTACGATCTGTAACAGTCCGGCGGACCTGCTCCGGCCGCGAAAAACCGTGCTGCATCAAAAGCTTGAAGAACGCGTAAACCCCGAGGCCGGGGGGCCTCGGGGTGTGTCTTTTGGGCGGCACCGAGCGCCTTGCGTGGCGGGATCGTGGCATACGCCACCATCCCGCCGTCTCCGCCCAAAGGCGAAGGCGGCGAGCGGGGCTCCCGGCTCAGTTCGCCTGGCGGCGCAGGAAGGCCGGGATCTCGAGCTGGTCGTCGTCCATGCGGTTGCCGGCCGGCACCGTCCGGCCCTGCGGGTCGAGGTTGCCCTGCGCCGGGCGGTAGCCCTGGGGCTGCGCCTGGTAGCCGCCCTGCGGGGCGTATTGCGGCGCGGGGCGCGGGGCGGGCTGGTGCTGCGCCGGAGCCTGATGCACCGGGGCCTGCGGCATCGGCCGCGGCGCGGGCTGCGGGGCGTGCATCATCGGGGCCTGGGCCGACGGCGCCTGAACCGGAGCCGGGTGGGCGGCCTCGTCCTCGCGCCGGCCGCCGAAGCCGACGGTGGCGAGGCGGCGCAGCAGCGAGGTGCGCTTGGCGTCCGGGGTCACCTGCTGCACCGGCTCCTCGCCGCGGCTGGCGCGGATCTGGTTCTGGGCCGGCATCGGCAGGTCCTGGACCCGGGGCATGCGCGGCGCGCGCACCACCGCCGGGGACGGCGGGATGAACGGGCCGGAGGCCATCGGCATCTGCGGCTCGGGGGCCGGCGCCGGGGCCGGCTCGTAGACGGGCGCCTGGCGCGGCTGGGCCGGGGTGATCTGGACCTCGTCGCGCAGCAGGCTGGCGGCCTGGTGGGCGGCGGACAGGTCCATCCGGGCCGGCTCGGGGGCGACGGTCTGGGTGTGCATCGGAGCATGCATCATCGGGGCGTGCGCCACCGGCTCCGGTGCCGGGGCCCGCGCTACCGGGGCCTCGGCGGGACGAAAGGAGGCGGTGGAGGGGGGCGCCGCCGGGGCGGCGGCCCGGCCCGGGCCTCGGCGCGCAGGCGCTCGGCGACCTCGGCGATGCGCTGCTCGGTCTGGGCGATCTCCGGCGAGCCGATCGCGTTGGCGTTGATCAGCGCCGGCTCGATGCCGGTGGCGACGACCGAGACCCGGATGATGCCGTCGAGGCTCTCGTCGAAGGTGGCGCCCAGGATGATGTTGGCGTCGGAATCGACCTCCTCGCGGATGCGGGTGGCGGCCTCGTCGAGCTCGTAGAGGGTCAGGTCGTTGCCGCCGGTGATCGAGATCAGCAGGCCGCGGGCGCCCTTCATCGAGACGTCGTCGAGGAGCGGGTTGGCGATCGCGGCCTCCGCGGCGCGGTTGGCGCGCTTCTCGCCGGACGCCTCGCCGGTGCCCATCATCGCCTTGCCCATGCCGCGCATGATCGCCCGCACGTCGGCGAAGTCGAGGTTGATGAGACCCTCCTTCACCATCAGGTCGGTGATGCAGGCGACGCCCGAATAGAGCACCTGGTCGGCCATCGCGAAGGCGTCGGCGAAGGTGGTCTTCTCGTTGGCGACCCGGAACAGGTTCTGGTTCGGGATCACGATCAGGGTGTCGACGGCCTGCTGCAGCTCGTTGATGCCCGACTCGGCGGTGCGCATGCGGCGCACGCCCTCGAACTGGAACGGCTTGGTGACGACGCCGACCGTCAGGATGCCCATGTCGCGGGCGGTGCGGGCGATGACCGGAGCCGCGCCGGTGCCGGTGCCGCCGCCCATGCCGGCGGTGATGAAGCACATGTGGGCGCCCGAGAGCTGATCGCGGATCTCGTCGATCACCTCCTCGGCGGCGGCGCGGCCGACATCGGGCTGCGAGCCGGCGCCGAGCCCCTGCGTCACCCCGATGCCCATCTGGATCACGCGCTCGGCCTTCGAGGAGGTCAGCGCCTGAGCGTCGGTGTTGGCGACCACGAACTCGCAGCCGAGGAGGCCCGACTCGATCATGTTGTTGACGGCGTTGCCGCCGGCGCCGCCGACGCCGAACACGGTGATGCGGGGCTTCAGTTCGCGGATGTCCGGAGCTTGCAGGGAGATGGCCATGATGCGCGAGCCTCTGATGATCGTTACGTTTCTGGTGGCGCCTTGGACGGCGCCGTTTGCCGTCCCGCCTCTCCGGCCCGGCCCGTTTCCGGGGCCCGCGCCGGGAGGCGATCCCGTTAGAAGCTCTCCGCGAACCAGCGTCCGAACTTGGAGAGGTAGCTGTTGGAGACGAGGCCGGTGCGGCCGGACTGGCCGCGCGGCTCGAAATGCTCGACGTGGGAGACCTGGGGATAGACCAGGAGCCCCACGGCGGCCGAGAAGGCCGGCCCCTTGGCGGCCTCGGGCAGCCCCTTGATCCCGAGCGGCCGGCCGATCCGGACCTGGCCCTGCAGGATGCGGCGGGCGACCTCCGGCAGGCCGACGAGCTGGCTCGCGCCCCCCGTCAGCACCACCCGGCGCCCGGCCTGGGCGGCGAAGCCCGCGTTGCGCAGGCGGTCGCGCACCAGTTCCAGCACCTCCTCGACCCGCGGGCGGATGATCCGCACGAGGTGCGACTTGGGGATGTGGTGCGGCAGGTCGCGCTCGTCCTCGTCGACGCCGTGGACCGCGATCATGTCGCGCTCGTCGGACGCCGTCGCCATGGCGGCGCCGTAGAGGGTCTTGAGCCGCTCGGCCGCCGCCACCCGGGTCGAGAGGCCGCGGGCGATGTCCATGGTGACGTGGTGGCCGCCCACCGCCAGCGCGTCGCAATGGACGAGGTGGCCGCCGGAGAAGACCCCGACGCTCGTCGTGCCGCCGCCCATGTCGACGACCGCCACGCCCATCTCGGCCTCGTCGTCGACCAGCGCCGAGAGGCCCGAGGCGTAGGGGGTGGCGATCACCGCCTCGACCCGCAGGTGGGTGTTCTCCACCGCCAGCATCAGGTTGCGGGCGGCGGCGATCTCGGCGGTGACGACGTGCAGGTCGACGCCGAGGCGCTCGCCGAGCATGCCCGACGGATCGACCACCGCGCTCTGCTGGTCGAGGGAGTAGCCGGTCGGCAGGGCGTGCAGCACCGCGCGCCCCGGGCTGATGCTGTGGGTGCTCGCCGCCTCCAGCACCCGCTGCACGTCCGCGCCGGTGACGGCGCCGGTGCGCACCGGGACCTTGGCGTCGAAATGCTGTGAGCCGAGGCGACCGCCCGACAGGCTGACGATGACCGACTGCACCTCGACCCGGGCCATCCGCTCGGCAGCGTGGACCGCCTGGCGGATCGCGGTCTCGGCCGCCTCGAGATCGACGACGGCGCCGCCCTTGAGGCCGCCGGAGCGCTGGTGGCCGATGCCGATGATGCGGGCGAGATGGGTACGGCCGCGTAAGGTGGACAGCGTCTCGACCGGCTGCAGCTCGGCGACGAGGCAGACGACCTTGCTGGTGCCGATGTCGAGCACCGACAGGGTCGCGCTGCGGCGCGCCGAGAGCGGCTTTAAGCGCGGCGTGAGACCGTGCTGGAGGAGACTCATGACGCGACGCTCACCGGGGAGGACAAGGGGATCGGGGGGCTTGAGGAGCCGGGGTAACCGGCGGGCGTCACGTCTCGCGCGCGGGTCATGTCTCGGTTCCCTTCGGTTTCTTGGACTTCTTCTGGGCCTCCAGGCGCGCCGCCGCGCCCTCCTCGGTCAGCCGCACCACCACCCGGTCGGGTAGCCGCAGGTCGACCGCGATGATGTCCTTCTCGAGCAGGCTCGACTCGGCCTCGAGTTTGACGAGGCGGGCCACCGCGTCGCGGGCGCCGGCCTCGGGCAGGCGGATGTCGATGCCGTCGAGCTTGAGGGTCCAGCGCCGGCCGGACACCAGGGTGCCGGCCCGGATGCGGTCCTTGAGCGGGCCCGCCGCCTCGAGGAGCGCCAGGTATTCCTTGGTGCGGGTGTTCGCCTCGTCGCCCACCACCAGCGGCAGGTTGGCGAAGCGGCCGTCGCGCATCTGGTCGATCACCGTGCCGTCGGCGGCAATCACGGCGATCTCGCCGTTGCGCTGCCACAGGGCGCTCGGCTCGCGCTCGGTCAGCGTGATCAGGAGCTCGCGCGGGTAGATCTTGCGGACCGACACCGCGCCGATCAGCGGCACGCTCGACAGGCGGTCGCGCACGTCGACCACGCTGAGGAAGGGCAGCGAGTTGCGCTGGTCGATGCCGGCGGCCTTCAGGATCTCGGCCGAGTGCAGCTGCACCAGCCCCGAGATCGTGACCTTGTCGAGGCCGAAGCCGAGCGCGCGGGCGGCCATGTCGAAGGGGGTGCCGTAGCGGGCCGAGACCTCGGCATAGCCGCCGCCGGACACGAAGCCCGCCCCCGCGACGAGGCCGAAGAACCCGAAGGCCAGGCCCATCCCGAGATGGCGCGGCATCCGCCGCTCGATCGGCACCGCCACCGAGGCGCGGCGCGGGCGCAGGAACCGCGGCAGGACGCGGGCCAGCAGCGATTCGCCGAGGCGCGGGTCACCGACGCGCGCATCGCGCGAGGGAGCGCTCCAGGCCGGCGCCGCCCCGGGAGGGGGAGCGGGCATGCCGGCCTCCGCGCCGGCATAGCCGGCGGCGGTCAGCGGCTCAGGGAAGCGTCCACCACCATCCATGGGGCGAGTTCACCGAAAACGATACCCGACACGGGCTGCGATCTCCGGCGCGGGGGCGCTTGGGTGGTCCGGGGTTCGCGTACCGGCCCGCCGCACCACCGTCATACCGGGCATCGGAGCCGGCATGGCGTCGTCGCGAGGGGTCGGCACGGCTTACGCCCGGCATCCAAGTGCTTGATGCGCCGTTAACCCCGACTGTCGAACTCGCTGGTAAATATCCGGTAAAATTTTCGGCTCCCGCACAGGGATCGTTGACGCTCAGTGGCCCCCGTCGCCGGCGTGCCACGCCCCGGCGGCGGGTCGGAGGCGGGCCTGTCCGGCCCCGGGCCTGAACCGGGAAACGCTGCTCCTCCAGTGACTTACAGGTCGGGGCGCGGGATGTTCGCGCCAGTCGGAGAGCGGTCCGGCCGGGGGTGGAGCGCCCCCGGCCGCGGGCGACTGGGACGGCGCGAATGGTTACCGCCCCAACCTCGCGAGGGCCTCACCCCCCGTGATTCGCGAATCAGCGCGCGGCGACGCCGATGCGCTTGATCTCCCAGTGCAGGTCGATGCCGGAGGTCTCGCGGACCCGCGCCCGCACCTCCTCGCCCAGGCCCTCGATGTCGGCGGCGGTGGCGCCGCCGCGGTTGATCAGGAAGTTGCAGTGCATCTCCGAGACCTGCGCGCCGCCCCGGGTCAGGCCGCGGCAGCCGGCCGCATCGACGAGCTGCCAGGCCTTGCCCCCGTCCGGGTTCTTGAAGGTCGAGCCGCCGGTGCGCTCGCGGATCGGCTGCGCCGCCTCGCGGGCCGCCGTGACCCGATCCATCTCGGCCTCGATGGCCGCCCGGTCGCCGGGCCTTCCGCGATAGGTCGCCTGGGTGAAGATCAGGTCGGCGGGCGCCGAGCAGTGGCGGTAGGCGAAGCCCATCTCGGCGTGGGAGAGGACGTGCAGGGTGCCCGAGCGGTCGACGGCCCGGGCCTCGACCAGCACGTCGGTGGTCTCGCCGCCATGCGCGCCGGCATTCATCCTGAGCGCGCCGCCGATCGAGCCCGGGATGCCGCGATAGAAGGCGAGCCCGTCGAGCCCGGCCTCGGCCGCCGCGCGGGCGAGCTTCATGTCGGGGACCGCCGTGCCGGCCCGGATCGTCTCGCCCTCGATCGCAATCGACCCGAAGGCCTTGCCGCCGAGGCGGATGACCAGCCCCGGCACGCCGCCGTCGCGCACGATCAGGTTCGAGCCGAGCCCGATCACCGTCACGGGCACGTCGGCCGGCAGGGCCGAGAGGGCGGCGGCGAGGTCGTCCTCGTCGGCGGGGTGAACAGCACGTCGGCCGGCCCCCCGACCCGGAACCAGGTCAGGTCGGCGAGCGGATGATCGGGCAGGAGGCGGCCGCGTAAAGAGGCGGGCTCCAGGGCGGCGAGGATGGCGGCGGTGGTCATGATTCGGTTCCGGCTCGACGCTGAGGGGCGGAGCGCTCTAGAGTTGACGCAAGGGCACAGGAAGGCCGGCGCAGTTGGCCAGGATCGTCGTCTACACCCGCAAGGCGGCCCGGGCGCTGGCCCGGATGCCGCCCGACACCGAGGCGCTGATCCGGGGAAAGCTCGATCAGGTCGCCCGGGATCCGGCGTCGCTCGCCAACAACATCCGGGCGATGAGGGGCGTACAGGGCTACCGGCTTCGGGTCGGGGACTGGCGCGCCCTCTTCACGAGCGAGGACGAGCGGATCATTGTGCATGATGTCGGGCCGCGCGGCTCGATCTACGAGTAGGGTACCGGGCATGACCATCGTCCGCACCAGGACGCCCTCCGGCGAGGCGATCGTGATCCTGCCGGAGGCCGAGTTCGAGCGGCTGCGCGACCTTGCCGAGGAGGCCGCGGATGCACGCAGCCTCTCAAGCTCCCTCGCGCGCCTGACGGCCGGCGAAGAGGAGCTTCTGAGCGCGGACGACCTCGCTTCTCTACGCGCCGCCCCGACCCCCCTCGCCTTCTGGCGCGGCAAGCGGGGCGTGAGCGCGACGGACCTTGCCCGGCAGGCGGGTGTACCGGCGGAACACCTGGGCGCGGTCGAGCGCGGGGAGAGCATCGGCGACGTCCAGCTCTACCGGCGTCTCGCCCGGGCGCTCGGGGTCGAGATCGAGGATCTCGTCCCGGACGCGCCCTGAGGGCGGAGGCTCACGCCGCCTTCTCGCCGCCCGAGGCGAGTTCGCCCGGGAGCGCGTAGGCCCATTGGGTGATGTTGCCGGCGCCCAAGCACACCACGTAGTCGCCCGGATGCGCGAGGCCGCCGACGATGCCGGCCAGGTCCTCGGTGCGCTCGAGCGCGATGGCGTTGCGGTGGCCACGGGAGGTCAGGCCCGCCACCAGGGTGTCGCGGTCGATGCCCTCGATCGGCGCCTCGCCGGCGGCGTAGACCGGGGCGACGATCACCGTGTCGGCGTCGTTGAAGCAGGTGCAGAAATCGTCGAACAGCGAGGCGAGACGCGAATAGCGGTGGGGCTGCACCACCGCGATCACGCCGCCGTCGGTCGAGGCGCGGGCGGCCTTGAGCACCGCCCGGATCTCGACCGGGTGGTGGCCGTAATCATCGAAGATCTGGACGCCGTTCCACTCGCCGGTGCGGGTGAAGCGCCGCTTGACGCCGCCGAAATTCGCCAGCGCCTTGCGGATCGCCTCGGGCGACACGCCGAGCTCGTGGGCGACAGCGAGCGCCGCGGTGGCGTTGAGCGCGTTGTGCTTGCCCGGCATCGGCAGGACCAGGTCCTCCATCTCCAGGCGGAAGCCGGGGCGGCGGTCGCGGATCATCACCCGGAACCGGCTCTGGCCGCCCTTCAGGTCGACATCGAGCAGGCGCACGTCGGCCTGCGGGTTCTCGCCGTAGGTGACGATGCGCCGGTCCTCGATGCGCCCGACGAGGTCCTGCACCGTCGGGTGGTCGATGCACATCACGGCGAAGCCGTAGAACGGGATGTTGTCGATGAAGGCGCGGAAGGCGTCCTTGATCGCGTCGAACGAGCCGAAATGGTCGAGATGCTCGGGATCGATGTTGGTGACGATGGCGATGTCGGCCGGCAGCTTCAGGAAGGTGCCGTCGGATTCGTCGGCCTCGACCACCATCCAGTCGCCCTCGCCCATGCGGGCGTTGGTGCCGTAGGCGTTGATGATGCCGCCGTTGATGACGGTGGGATCGAGCTCGCCGGCGTCGAGCAGGGTGGCGACGAGGGAGGTGGTGGTGGTCTTGCCGTGGGTGCCGGCCACCGCCACGCAGGACTTGAAGCGCATCAGCTCGGCCAGCATCTCGGCCCGGCGCACCACCGGCAGGCGGCGCTCGCGGGCGGAGACGAGTTCCGGGTTGTCGCGGCGGATCGCGGTCGAGACTACCACGAGGGCGGCGTCGGCGAGGTTCTCGGCCCGGTGGCCCACGAAGGTGCGGATGCCCTTCTCGTTCAGCCGGCGCACGTTGGCGTTGTCGGAGGCGTCCGAGCCCTGCACCGTGTAGCCGAGATTGTGCATCACCTCGGCGATGCCGGACATGCCGATGCCGCCGATGCCGATGAAGTGGATGGGTCCGAGCTTGTTCGGCAGCTTCATGGAGTCGGGGTCCTTACGTCTTCTTGTTCGAGATGGCCGTTAGCGGGCCGACAATGTCTGTGGGCGGCCGCTAGGCGACCGCGCGGGCGGTCTCGACCACCAGGGCGGCGAGGCGCTCGGCGGCATCCGGCAGGCCGGCCCCCTTGGCGGCGGCTGCCGCCTTGGCGAGCCGGTCGGGATCGCCGAGCAGCGCGCCGAGATCGGCGGCCAGCCGCTCAGGGGTGAAGTCCGTTTGTGGTCTGGGAAAGGCAGCGCCGATTTGCCCCAGCACCGCGGCATTGGCCGCCTGGTCCTGGTCGAGGGCGCCGGGCAGCGGCACCAGGATCGAGGGCCGGCCGATCACCGCCAGTTCCGCCACCGTCGAGGCGCCGGAGCGCGCCACCACGAGGTGGGACGAGGCCATCTTGGCCGGCAAGTCCTTGAAGAACGGCGCCGCCGTGAAGGCGGCAAGCCCCGCGCCCTCGTAGAGCCCCTGCACCCGGGCCAGATCCTCGGCCCTGGCCTGCTGGATCACGGTCAGGCGGGCGCGCAATTCGGGGCTCAGGCGCAGGACGGCGTCCGGCACCACGTCGCTCATCACCCGGGCGCCCTGGCTGCCGCCGAAGGCGAGGAGCTGGAGCGGGGCATCCGGCCCGACGGCCGGATAGGGCATCGCGGCCGCCGCCAGCACCGCGGGGCGGACCGGGTTGCCGGTATGGACCCGGCGCGCGCGCGCCTTCACGGGCACGCCCCGCACCTCGGGGAATCCCGTGGCGATGACCGTGGCGCCGCGGGCGAGAAAGCCGTTGGCGCGGCCCATCACGGCGTTCTGCTCGTGCAGCAGGGTCGGCACCCGGAGCATCTGGGCGGCGAGAAGCGGCGGCACGGTCGGATAGCCGCCGAAGCCCACCACCACCGCCGGGTTGAGGCGTCGCACCTCCCGCACGGCCGCCGCGAAGCCGCGCCCGAGGGTCGCGAAGGCGGCGACGCGGCGCAGGGGCGAGCGCCCGCTCGACGGGGTGGCGGAGGGCACCGCCACGATCTCGGAGGCCGGGAACTCGCCCGACAGGGCCGCGACCCGGCTGTCGGTGGCGAGCACGACCCGGATGCCGCGCTCGCGCAGGCGCAACGCCAGAGCCTCGGCCGGGAAGAGGTGGCCGCCGGTGCCGCCGGCGGCGAGCAGGACGAGGGGCTGGGCGACGGTCATCGGGCGGCCGGTGTGCGGGGGATGGGCATGCGGTCTCCGGTCGAGTTCGGCTTCGTGTCTTGCGCCGGCATTCCCATCCGTCGTCGCCGACGGGCGGGACTGCCTGCGAGAGACATCCGGGGGCCACCGTGTGTCACGGCAGGCCCCCGCGGTCACCCCTGGGTCCTCACCGCGCCGCGTTCTCGTCGCGGTTGAGGAGCGTGGTGCGCGGCCGGCGCCGGGTCAGCGCCACGAGGAAGCCCATCCCGAGGGCGAGCGAGATCAGCGACGAGCCGCCATAGGAGATGAACGGCAGGGTCATGCCCTTGGCCGGCATCATCCGGGTGTTCACCGCCATGTTGATGCAGGCCTGGAGGCCGAACAGGGCGGTGAGCCCGGTGATGGCGAGCCGGCAGAAGATGTCGTCGCTGCGCCGCGCCAGCATCAGGCCGCGCATCACGATGAAGGCGAACAGCAGGACGATGGCGATGCAGACGATGACGCCGAATTCCTCGCCCGCCACCGAGAAGATGAAGTCGGTATGCGCGTCGGGCAGGTGGCGCTTGGCGACGCCCTCGCCCGGGCCGGTGCCGAACCAGCCGCCGGAATTGAACGATTCCTGCGACCAGAAGGTCTGGAAGTTGTCGCCGGATTCCTTGTCCATGAAGCGCTGGATGCGGGCGCGCACGTGGGGCAGGAACTGGTAGGCCGCCGCCACGCCGAGGAGGCCGGCCCCGCCGAGGCCGCCGACCCACAGCCAGTGCAAACCGGCCACGAACACCATCGAGCACCACACCATGGTGACCAGCATGGTCTGGCCGAAATCCGGCTGGAGGATCAGCGGCACGATGGTCATCGGCAGGAGCAGCACGGCCAGCGTGCCGCCCGGCATGTCGCGCCGGCGCGACCCCTCGGCGAAGGCCCAGGCGGCCAGGATCACGAAGGCGGGCTTGACGAACTCGGAGGGCTGAACGCCGATCGGTCCGAACTGGATCCAGCGATGGGCGCCCTTGATCTCCGGCCCGTACTTGGTGGCCGCAATGCACAGCACGATGCCGAGGCTGTAGGTGACCAGGGCCATGCGCCGGATGTGGCGCAGCGACAGGAACGACACCGCCAGGATCAGCGCGATGGTCGGCAGCAGGTACATCACCTGCCGGTTGAGGAAGTGGAAGGTCGGCAGGCCGAGGCGCTCGGCCACCGGCGGACCGCCGGCCATCAGGAAGACCAGCCCGGCCGTCATCAGCACGCCGAGGCCGGCGAGCAATGCCCGGTCGACGGTCCACCACCAGTCGCCGAGATGCGAGCGTTCCGCACGGGACATCATGGCTTGAAAGGCCCCTCGTTCACCAGCCGCGACCATCGGACGGAATGGTAAACCGAGTGTTGCCGTGCCGCCGCAGCGAAGCGGATCGTCGTGGCGCAGCAGCGGGCTCGCGCGGAAAGCCTCGTCCTTCAGCCCTGGAACATGCCGTGCGGCGCCAGCTCGAAATGCCGGGCGTACTCCTCTTCGAGCGTCTCCCAGGGCATCAGCATCACGCCGTGCAGCGGCGCCGCACCGGCCGTCAGCGCCCCGAAGCGCCGCAGGATCAGGGCCAGCTCGTAGGCCGTGATGTCGGGCTTCGGCACGAACTTGTAGAAATGGGTCTCGTTGTCGACCGGATCGGCGCCGATGCTCTTCATGAGCGTCTCGAACATGACGAACCCTCCGTTCCGGCGCGACCCGCCTCGCGCCGGAGGGAAGGCTAGGCCGGGTGGAGGCATGCGGCAAATAAACTTGCCGGGAGGGGGAGCGCTCCTGAAGCGCGGGGGCGCACTCTGCGCCCGCTATCGCGTCAACGGGATGGCGCTGACGAAATGCATCTCGAAAGGCGCTCGCAGTTTCCACACCGTCCGCAGGGGCATGTCGCGACCGTCCGGCGCGATGACCGTTCCTTCGAATACGATCTTTGGCTCTCCCTTCGGAGGCAGAATCTCTACGCCAGGCGAATTCGTTCTTGCGTGCTCGACGAGCGCATTCGCCAGGATATCAGGCTCTTCAGGCGTGAAGCCGAAGCGCATGAGGTATTTTGCCTTCGGCCCACCATAAGGATGTGCGAGATCCAGGAGGTAATCCGAGATCTTCCGGTTGTCGATCAGCCAGGTTGTGGGCGCCATGGCGCTGTCAGCGGCCGGCGTTTCCGGACAGTCGGATTTCGTGCGGCTCGACTGTCGCGAACGCTCCCTCCGGCTCGGCGAACTCCACGACGTACATCTCGCCCGACTCATCGACGGACACGATCGTCCCCTCGGTGCCGGCTGGAATCGAGGCGCCGTCGTCGCTGACGACCGGGGCCGTCAAGACGACGATGTCGAGGTCGCGGAAACCCGACCTCGGCACCTCCTCACGAAATCGATAGGCGAATTCGAGCGACATGTGAGGAAGGTCGGCCCCGCGAGAGGCTTTGTCAACGCCGTCTCGACCGGCTGGGCGCGGCGCTGACCGAGGTCGGAATGTCCTTCCGGGATCGGCCCCGCTTCGAACCGGGCGCTCAGCCCTCGTGCGGCCCGCACCAGCCCGGCAGGTACACCGCGTGCTTGGAGCGGGCGAGCGACAGGGCCTCTTCCAGGGCCTCGGAAAAATCCTGCTTCACGTCCTTGCGCTTGATGTTCCGGCGCAGGAAGTCGGCCCACAGGAACTCGCTGAACGGCGTGGTGTCCTTGGCGAAGCCCCCGGCCCGGCGCAATTCGCCGGCGAGGCTGCGGAAGGGGTCGTCCGCCAGGTCCTCGATGCGCTTGGGCAGGTCGGCGGCGTCCCGGCGCACGCCGTCGGCGTCGTAGGGGTGGACCCAGGCGCGGTGGTCGGCCACGATCCAGAAGGCGTCCTTCTCCAGGTGGTGCAGGTCGGCCACCACGGTGGTGAGCACGTTCTCGACTCCCTCCTCCTGGAGGGCGCGGGCGAGGTGGTGGTGGTCGATCACGTAGCGGCGCTTCTTCGGCCCGAGCAGGACCGGGATCATGTGCGAGGCGAGGAACGCCTCGCGGTCCTTGTCGTCGATCTCGCGCCAGCGCCGGCGCTTGGCCGCCACCTCGCGGTAGCCAACCGTCATCTGGGTCGGGCGCAGCTCGGCGATCGGGACGCTGTGGAGGATCGGGTCGCGGACGGACATTCGGATCATCGCATCTCTGCGCGCGGTGTCTCCGCGCCGGGCTGTCGAGATTCGGCCACACCCTCCCCAGGGTCAAGGCGAGGGACCGAAGCCTCACGAGCTAACAAGCACGCCCGCTCTCGGCCGAACGGCCTAATCCGATCGGCGATCGTCAATGTTTCCACTTCGTAAAGCCCTTTTCGACAAAGGCATTTCCTCCGTCTATTGACCCGGGCGACAGCATCCCGGTCGATGCCTGCGCGGTGAAAGGCGCCACCCCCGGCCATCCTTGACTTGGCTTGGTTTTGCTCGCCAAGAGACGGCCACGGGATGCCGGCCGCGAGGTACGACGCCCCGGCCCGGATTCTGCTTCGTCATCCGTTCCTGTCATGGATCTGACGCAGGGACAGGGCAGGACACCCGGGAGATCCCGGACTCGAGGCACAGACAGGGCCGGTCGGCCGGCCCGGGACCGCTCGGACGCCACCCCGTCGCGGGGCGGCCCGCCCGGGGGTCCCGAGGATCCGGCCGCACCGCCCCGGCGAATGGTCGGCGCGCGATGGACATCAACAACCCCCTGACCACGGAGCCCGCGACCTCCCGGGCGCCGGCGCGCCGCCGCGGCTGGATCGTCGCGATCCTGCTGCTGGCGGGCGCCGCCGCCGCGATCGGGTTCGTGCCGGCCCTCGCCCCGGTTCGCGAGCGGCTCGAAGGCCTCCTGGCGCAGCGCCAGGGGGTGGAAGGCCAAGGGCCGGAGACCGGCGAGACGCAGGCCGCGCCGACCTTCCGGCCGACCAAGCAGCAGCTCGCGAGCTTCGGCATCCAGACCGTGGAGGCGAAGGCGTTCCGGCCCGAGGGCTTCGCGGAGGGGCGGATCGGCGTCAACGAGGACGACAACGTCCCGGTCTATTCTCCTTACGCGGGCCGGGTGACCAAGGTGATGGTCCGGGCCGGCGACCGGGTGAAGGCCAACCAGGTGCTGTTCACCCTGGAGGCCGCCGACATGGTCTCGGCCCTCAACGACTACCAGGCGGCGACGAACGCGCTCGCCAAGAACTCGGCCCTGCTCAAGCTCAACCAGACGGTGGCGGCCCGGCTCCAGGAGCTGTTCCAGGCCAAGGCGGTGGCGCTGAAGGACTGGCAGCAGGCGCAGAACGACGTCATTGCGGCGCAGAGCGACCAGCGCTCGGCGGAATCCACCCTCCAGGCGGTGCGCAACCGCCTGCGCATCCTCGGCAAGTCGGATGCGGAGATCGACGCCTTCGCGCGGAGCGGGGTGATGAGCCCGGAAACCGAGATCCGGGCGCCGATCGCCGGCACCATCGTGCAGCGCAAGGTGGGTCTCGGCCAGTATCTCGCCGCGGGTAGCGACCCGGCCTTCGTCATCGGCGACCTCTCGACGGTGTGGCTCGTCGCCAACGTGCGCGAGACCGAGGTGCCGCGGATCAAGCTCGGCCAGGAGCTCGAGGCGACCGTGATCGGCTTCCCCGACCGGGTGTTCAAGGCGCGCATCAACTACATGGCCGCCGCCCTCGATCCGGCGACCCGCCGCCTGCCGGTGCGGGCCGAGATCGACAATGCCGAGGGCCTGCTCAAGCCCGAGATGTTCGCGACCTTCACGATCCTCACCGGCCGCGACGAGAGCGCCCCGGCGATCCCGGCCTCGGCGATCGTCTACGAGGGCGCCCGCGCCCGGGTCTGGATCGAGCGGCCGGACGGCACCATCGCGTCGCGCAAGGTCACGCTGGGCCTCACCGGCGGCGGCCTCGTCCAGGTCGTGGACGGGCTGAAGGTCGGCGAGCGCGTGGTGACCCGCGGCAGCCTGTTCATCGACCGCGCCGCCTCCGGCGACAAGGCGTCGTGATGGCCGCCCCCATGGTCGCCCCCTTGCCCGCCACCGCCTCGACCCCCGGCCTCCCGACTCCGAGCCGCGCATGAACAGCCTGATCGACTTCGCCCTGCGCCAGCGGGTGCTGGTGCTGCTCCTGTTCCTGGCGATGCTCGCGATCGGCTATGCCAGCTTCCAGCAGCTCAACATCGAGGCCTATCCGGACCCGGTGCCGCCGCTCGTCGACGTGATCACCCAGAATCCGGGCCAGTCGGCCGAGGAGATCGAGCGCTACATCACCATCCCGCTCGAGGTGCAGCTCGCCGGCATCCCCAACGCGACGGTGACGCGGACGATCTCGCTGTTCGGCCTCTCGGACGTGAAGATCCAGTTCACCTACGACTTCACCTACCAGGAGGCGCTGCAGCGGGTGCTCAACCGGCTGTCGCAGCTGCCGCCGCTGCCGAACAACGCCCAGCCGCAGATCTCGCCGACGAGCCCGATCGGCGAGATCATGCGCTACCAGGTGATGGGGCCGCCGGGCTTCTCCTCGACCGACCTGAAGACCCTGCAGGACTGGGTGCTGCAGCGCCGCTTCAAGGCGATCCCCGGCGTCGTCGACGTCTCGGCCTTCGGCGGCAAGACCAAGGAGTTCGAGGTCGCGGTCGACCTGCACAAGCTCCAGGCGCAGGGCCTGACCCTGGTCCAGGTCGTCTCGGCGCTCAACAATTCCAGCACCAATGTCGGCGGCCAGACGCTCAATGTCGGCGAGCAATCGGCCGTGGTGCGCGGCGTCGGCCTGATCCGCGACGTGGACGACGTCCGCGACACCATGATCTCGCAGATCAACGGCGTGCCGGTGCTGGTGCGCGACGTGGCCGAGGTCCAGGTCAGCAACGCGCCGCGCCTCGGCATCGTCGGCCACGAGAACAACGGCGACATCGTCGAGGGCATCGTGCTGCTCAGCCGCGGCGGCAAGAGCCTGCCGACGATCCAGCGGGTCGAGGCCGAGATCGAGAAGATCAACGCGTCCGGCATCCTGCCGCCGGGCGTGAAGGTGGTGCCGCTCTACGACCGCAGCGCGCTCATCCACACCACCACCCACACGGTGATGCACAACCTCGTCTTCGGCGTGGTGCTGGTGTTCCTGGTGCAGTGGCTGTTCCTCGGCAGCCTGAAGAGCGCGATCATCGTCGCGGCGACGATTCCCTTCGCGCTGGGATTTGCCATCGCCATCATGGTGGCGCGGGGCGAATCGGCCAACCTGCTGTCGCTCGGCGCGATCGATTTCGGCCTCATCGTCGACGCGACGGTGATCATGGTGGAGAACATCTTTCGCCACCTCGCCGAGCACAAGGGGCCGGCGCGAGCCGGCAGCGGGCTCAAGCTCGGGCTGATCGCCTCGGCGGCGCGCGAGGTGAACCGGGCGATCTTCTTCTCCGCCTCGATCATCATCGTGGGCTTCCTGCCGCTCTTCACGCTCACCGGCGTCGAGGGCCACATCTTCGGGCCGATGGCGAAGACCTACGCCTACGCGCTCGTCGGCGGGCTGATCGCCACCTACACGGTGTCGCCGGCGCTCTCGGCGCTGATCCTGCCGAACCACGTCGAGGAGCGCGACACCATCGTGGTCAAGGTGTTGCGCGCCCTGTTCCGGCCGCTCCAGGGCTTCACCCTCCACAACCGGGTCCTCACCATCCTGGTGACGGTGGCGATGCTCGGCTGCACCGGGCTCGCCATGCGCACGCTCGGCCTCGAATTCCTGCCGACGCTCGAGGAGGGCAACCTCTACATCCGCGGCACGATGCCGGCCTCGATTTCGCTCGAGGCGGGCAACCCGTATGTCGAGCGGATGCGCAAGCTGATCGGCTCCTACCCGGAGGTGACCACGGTCGTCTCGCACCAGGGAAGGCCCGACGACGGCACCGACGCGACCGGCTTCTTCAACGTCGAGATCTTCGCGCCCCTGAAGCCCGCGGACCAGTGGCGCCCCGGCCTGACCAAGGACAAGCTGATCGAGGACATCTCGGGGCGGTTGCGCGAGGAGCTGCCCGGCATCGAGTTCAACTTCTCGCAATACATCCAGGACAACGTCCAGGAGGCGGCCTCGGGGGTGAAGGGCGAGAACTCGGTCAAGGTCTACGGCACCGACCTCGAACAGATCACCCGCACCGCCAACGAGGT
The DNA here is from genome assembly GCF_016804325.1 of Methylobacterium aquaticum. Lineage (NCBI taxonomy): Bacteria > Pseudomonadati > Pseudomonadota > Alphaproteobacteria > Hyphomicrobiales > Methylobacteriaceae > Methylobacterium > Methylobacterium aquaticum. The sequence continues at coordinate 1,910,567 of NZ_CP043627.1, read as the reverse complement.
GAAGGCGGCGCTCGCCAGCGTACCGGGGGTGACCGACCTCGCGGTGTTTACCTCGCTCGGCCAGCCGACGGTGCGGATCGACATCGACCGGGCGCGGGCCGCCCGCTACGGCCTGGCTCCCGGCGACATCGCCACCACGATCTCGGCGGCGATCGGCGGCCAGACCGCGGGCGACCTCTACGAGTACGGCAGCGACCGCCACTTCCCGATGCGGGTGCGGCTGGCGCCGGAATACCGCCGCTCGCTCGAGACGATCCGCAACATCACGGTCGGCGTGAGCGCGCCGAACGGCGTGGTCCAGGTGCCGCTCTCGGAGATCGCCCAGGTCCAGCTCGTCTCGGGCGCCGCCTTCATCTACCGCGAGAACCAGGAGCGCTACATCCCGGTCAAGTTCAGCGTGCGCGGGCGCGACCTCGGCGGCGCGGTGATCGAGGCGCAACGGCGCGTCGCCGAGCAGGTCGAGCTGCCCGCCGGCTACCACCTCGAATGGGTCGGCGAGTTCACCAACCTGCAAGGGGCGATCGCCCGGCTGAAGCTGGTGGTGCCGGTGACGATCGGGCTGATCGCGCTCCTGCTCTACGTCAACTTCGCTTCCCTCACCGACACGCTGCTGACCCTGAGCGTGATCCCGATGGCGCTGATCGGCGGCATCTTCGCCCTGGTCCTCACGGCGACCCCGTTCTCGGTCTCGGCGGCGATCGGCTTCATCGCGCTGTTCGGCATCTCGACCATGGAGGGCGTGATCCTGCTCTCCTACTGCAACCAGCTGATGGACGAGGGCTGGGAGCGGGCGCAGGCCATCCACCACGCCGCCGACGTGCGGATGCGCCCGGTGATGATGACCTGCGTGGCGGCCTGCGTCGGCCTCCTGCCCGCGGCGATCTCGACCGGCATCGGCTCGCAGGTGCAGAAGCCTCTCGCCCTGGTGGTGGTGGGCGGCATCCTGCTCGCGCCGATCCTGATCCTGGTGGTGCTGCCGGTGCTGATCGCGGCCTTCTCCCGCCATCGCCCGCGGGCACCTGTCGCCCCGGCGCGACAGCCCGAGCCGGCGGAGTGAGCTAGATGCAGGCCCGACCCGACGCACTCGCCCCCGACAGCATGCCCTCTTCCATGCGCGCCATCCTGCGCCTCCCGATCGTGATCCCGGCCCGGCGCGACGCCGCGCCCGCCGCCGCGCCGCCCGGCTCGGGGGACAAGGATGCACGCGACGGGGATGCGGCGGGCGACCCCGATGCGCGTGACGAGGCCCGAGGGGGCCGCCCGGCCCCGCGGAGTGCGGCCCGCATCCTGGCGGCGGCGCTCGCGGCCGCGTCGGCCTCGGCCTGCATGGTCGGGCCCGATTTCCAGGGCGCGACGCCGCCGCCGGTGAGCCGCTACACCAAGGAGGGCTTGCGCGATCCGCAGGTCAGCCGCGAGGACCGACAGGGCGGTGCGCTCGGCCAGAGCTTCGCGCAGGGCCGCGACGTGCCGGGCGAGTGGTGGACGCTGTTTCGCTCCAAGGCGCTGAACAGCCTGGTGGCGGAGGCGCTCGCCCGCAACCCGAGCCTGGAGGCCGCCCAGGCGTCGCTTCGGGCGGCGCGGGCGACCACGGAAGCACAGCGCGGCGCGCTGTTCCCGCAGGTCGGGTTCGGCGCCCAATCCTCCTACAACAAGGCCCCGGGCGGCGACCTGCAATCGCCGCTCAACAACAATTCACTGCTCTACAGCCTCGTCACCCCGCAGGTGACGGTGAGCTTTTCCCCCGACGTGTTCGGCGGCACCCGCCGGGCCGTCGAATCGCAGGCGGCGCAGGCCGAGGGCCAGCTCTGGCAGCTCGAGGCGGCCTACCTGACCCTGACCTCGAACGTCGTCGCGGCGGCGATCCAGGAGGCGTCGCTCCGGCCCAGATCGCCGCGACCGAGAAGGTGATCCAGGCCCAGACCGACCTCCTGAACCTGATCACCAAGCAGCAGAATGCCGGCCAGGTGGCGGGCGCCGACGTGGTGCAGCAGACAGCCCTGCTGGCCCAGTCGCAGCAATTGCTGCCGCCGTTGCAGCGGGCGCTGGCGCAGCAGCGCAACCTGCTCACCGCGCTCGCCGGCCGCTTCCCGAGCGAGGAGGTGAGCCAGACCTTCACGCTGGCCTCGCTGCACCTGCCCCGGACCCTGCCGGTGAGCCTGCCCTCGCGGCTGATCGAGCAGCGCCCTGACGTGAAGGCGGCGGAGGCCGCGGTCCACGCGGCGAGCGCCCAGGTCGGCGTCGCGGTAGCCAACCGCCTGCCGCAATTCACCATCTCGGGCGCGACCGGGGCCAGCGCCACCAACTTCGCCGCGCTCCTCAACCCGGCCGCCAGCCTCTGGACCATCGCCGGCGCGGTGGCCCAGCCGCTCTTCGACGCCGGCACCCTGTTCCGGCGCCAGCAGGCGGCGGAGGAGAATCTGGTCCAGGCCCAGGCGCAGTACCGCGCCACCGTCATCGGCGCCTACCAGAACGTAGCGGATGCGCTCCGCGCCCTCCAGGCCGACGGCCGCGCGGTGGCCGCCTCCAATGCCGCGGTCCGGGCGAGCCAGCAGAGCGTGGAGCTGGTGCGCAAGCAATTCGGCCTCGGCGCGGTCAGCAGCGCCTCGCTCCTCATCACCCAGTCGGCCTATCTCCAGTCCGTGGTGACCCAGGCCCAGGCGCAGGCCAACCAGTATGCCGACACCGCGGCCCTGTTCCAGGCGCTCGGCGGCGGCTGGTGGAACCGCCGCGACGTGAAGCCGATGCGCGACCCGAAGGACCCGGCGCCGTTCCTGTAGCGGACGACCGGGGGCAGACGCCGCCGGGACGGTCGCGGCACGGAGCCGAATCTGTTCTGGTCCGTTTCCAGCAAAGCTGTGATGGGCTCGGGGGGATCGGCCGTGAGCGTCGGATTGTTGGCTCTGCTGGACGACGTCGCGTTCATGGTCCGGTCGGCGGCCGCCTCCCTCGACGACGTCGCGGCGCAGGCCGCGCGCGCCGGCACGAAGGCCGCGGGCGTCGTCATCGACGATGCGGCGGTGACGCCGCGCTACGTCGTGGGCTTCGCGGCCGAGCGCGAACTGCCGATCGTCGGCAAGATCGCGCTGGGCTCGCTGCGCAACAAGCTCCTGTTCCTGCTCCCCGGTGCCCTGGCGCTCAGCGCCTTCGCGCCGTGGGCGATCACCCCGCTCCTGATGCTGGGCGGCGCCTATCTCTGCTACGAGGGCGCCGAGAAGGTCTACGAGGCCGTAGTCCCGCACCACGCCCATGGCGACGCGGAAGAGGCCGCGGCCGGGGCCGGAGGCGACCCGGCGCTGGAAGAGCGCCGCGTGGCGGGCGCCATCAAGACCGACTTCATCCTGTCGGCCGAGATCATGGCGATCACGCTCGCCGCCCTGCCGGAGGGCAGCATCTGGATGAAGGCGGTCGTGCTCGCGATCGTCGGTATCGGCATCACCGTGGCGGTCTACGGCGCCGTCGCCCTGATCGTGAAGGCGGACGATGCCGGCCTCGTCCTCGCCCGCAGCACCGCGCAGCCGCCCTTCGGCAGCTTCCTCCGGGGGATCGGCCGGGGCGTGGTCAAGGGCATGCCGGTGCTGCTGAAGCTCCTCTCGATCGTCGGCACCGCCGCGATGGTCTGGGTCGGCGGCGGCATCCTGCTGCACGGGCTCGAAGGCTACGGCCTGTCGGCTCCGGCGCATTGGGCCCATGAGGCGGCCACGAGGCTGGGAGCGCTCGTCCCCTCGATCCGGGGCGTCGTCGAATGGGTGGTGACGGCAGCCGCCTCGGGCCTCGTCGGCCTCCTCGTCGGCGGGGCGCTGATTCCGGTGGCGAGCGCGGTGTCGGGCCTGCTGGGCCGTCGCGGTAAGACATCCGCCGGGAAACACCAGGCACGAATCGGGGCGTGACTCCCGGCGTGGTGGCCCAAGCCGCTCCTGGACACCAGCACAGTGTTCGGGCGCCAGCAGCGGGCCGGCCGGGCCGCGGTTCCCCGGCACACGCGCGCGAACTACGTATTCTTCTCTTTCATCAACAGATTCGCGGCACAGGCAACGCCTATCACGCCGATAGGAATGATATAGATGAGACTTCCAAAATTATAACCTTCGCTCTTGGACGGTGCCGGCGCCGGCGGATCGTCACGCTTGACCGCTTGAGCCTCGACCTGACCCGAAGAAGCACCGCTCTTGGAGTCGGCGGATTTCGGCGGCTCTGCATCCGGTGCCAACACGGCCCAACTGATGGCGCCGGGAGAGGGTCTCGATTGCTCGATCCTGACGAAGGGGCGCGGCCCTTGGAGGAGGTTGGATTCGACCTTGCGCAAATTGCGTCCGAACTCCATGGACACGCCACCGCAGACACTGCTCGTCAAATGTCTTCTCTGGCCTTTCACGTTCCCGGTGAACTCCTCCCAGCGAGACAATCCCGGCAAAGTCTCCGGCACGTCGACATCCCAATGCACAAACTCGTCGATCAACTTATGAAGATGTTTTTTATAAAAACCATTGTGATCATGTTGTTGCGCGTAGATACGTCCGATTGCGAAATGCCTGTAGACGTTGTTAAGATCCTTCCAAATCGGTTCCGCCGCCTCGATCTCTGCCATTCGCGCGGTCCATGAACATGCGAAAGCCTGAGCGTCCGGGTTCACGCGGCCGGTTCCTGCATCAGAAACAGTGACGTGATCTTCGGTGCTCAAGACCACATTGGATTTTTCGAGGAAGATCGCGTTGCCAGATCCATGGTATGAAAAATCTCCAGCGTGAAACCAGAACCTCGACGTCACGCTTCCAGAATTGCCTCCCGTCTGCTTGTGACGTTTCCATGTTTCATCGAATGTCCCGGGCAGGCCCGGCTTGATGGGCAGAGTCGCTCGGCTCAGGCCAACCATTTTCATACGGTAATCGGCGTCGACGAGGACTTTGACCGCACGTGAGCGGCGCAGCATCCCCTCCACCCTGACGTTTTGCGCACCGGAGCAGATGTCGACATACTTCTTTTTGGTGCCGGCCTCCCTGACGCGCGCCATCGTGTCCTTGACCGGATCGATGGAGATCAAAACGCCCGTGCGACTGAATCCGGAGGAGTAGTAACTGAGCTGGCTTCCGATATTTGGCTGCGATGCCCCCGCATATTTGTCGGGCGACAAGGCGAGCTGTAATCCTAGGATGAAGTCCGTCAAGTATAATTCCGGCTGACCGGGCTCCGAGACCCCCCAGACGATGATGTCTCTATCGGTTTCGATGAAACCATCCATCCGGGTGAGCCCCGGAATGCGAGCCTCCGGCGACGGCTTACTTTCCAGCAGGCGAAGGATGGAGACGCCTCGCTCGGGGTTCGGGACGTCGGATCCGGCTTGCGGGCGAGAACATGCCGTTTGCGTCGGCGCGTCCATCGCCTCGGACGGCATCATCATGCGATCTGCGGGATAAAGATCCTCGCCCAAAGCTTGGGCCGCGGCCGGTCCGAGCAGCACCCCTGCCGCCGCCCCGGAGCCCATCTTGAGCAAAGCCCGGCGGGATATGGACACATCAGACTTATTCATGACAATTACCCCCATCAAATATTTAAACTAATTTGTCATTTGTAGATTTAAGAGTTTTTGCTTCAAATCAGGCGACATTTCCTGCACTTTTACGGGCTCCGGATTGACGATGACACCGTTCGCCTTGCTCGATTGCGGGACTTGTGGGCCGAGCCTCACGGCCGTCGCCGGCGGCATCGACGAACGCGCCGGCACATTGGCATTCTGGTCGACGGGGTGGTTCACGGGCACGGACTGCTGCCCCCCTCGTGAGCCTCCCCCCAAGCCGGAAATACCGCTGGGACGGCGCTGCGCATCCCGGAGGACATCGGGATATTGCGACGAGGGATGGGACGGACCACCGGAGTTGATGCGTGAATTTCCGGGATCGATCTTCATCGGGCGGACGGGATAGACGATGGCGGCTTGCGCCGCGATGGCGATCCCATAGGCGAGGACCTCGTTGAGGTAAGGATCGATGACGGGACCGCGCCTGCCGCCCGGCGGGGGCTGCCGATCCCGCTCCGATTGCGGGACGTCGCGCCGTTGCGAGTAGCGCGGGATCTTCACGCCGGTCCGTTTCGAGAGATCGGCGAGCTCGTTCGCGCAGTCGTACTGCAGAAGAGCGAAACGCTGCGCGGATGGCCTCTTTCCGAGCCTCGAATCTTCAGTGAATTTCTTGATGTCCTTCGCGCATTTTTCTTCCCGCGTCAGTTGTTGAGCGACGCAGCACCATGCGACGCCGGTCGTCGGATGATTTCCGCGGATGCCGCCCTCACTCGCGCGGCTCTCGCAGGCGGGCCCTTCGAGACGAACGGGATAGACTGGGCCGCAGGCCTGAAACCAGGACTCTTCAGCTTGAGCTGCACAGCCGGAAAGGCCGAGAATGACAACTGCATATTTGATATACACTGCTATATCCGAATCGTTTTCATGACGATATGCCGTCGACTGGGTTCGACGGCCCGGATCCAGTTTCTCCAGCCCTCGACAGTAAAATGTAACTGTCTGTAACAGATATTGTCAATCGATCGTCGGTGCGACGCGACAACGACGCCAATCACATCAAGATCGCGCCAGAGAAATACATCGCCACATGATGCGATACAATAATTATAAAAACCGTATTAATCTAGAACTATGGCACGGAAATTGTTATAATATATAGCAATATAATAGCCGCTAACTATCTATTACGAACCGGCGATCAATGAAGAAACTTCGATCACTGCATGGCACGATGCGGGATCGGGCGGCGGCGCCTCGCCCGATCCCGCGGAAGGGATTGCCGTGAGAACGGCGCCGGAGCACAATCGCACCGGGACCAGATTCCGCATGGCAGCGCGCAACAGACCGGCGACTCGACGGATGGCGTGGGGCTTGGCCGGCCTCGCGGCGGGCCTCACCCTCGCCGCCGCTTGGCTCTGGCCCGACCTCCCACCCCTCGACCTCACCGCGGCGAACGCCCGCTCGACCATCGTCCTCGACCGCGCCGGCACGCTTTTGCGCCCCTTCGCCACCCAGGACGGCCGCTGGCGGCTGCCGCTCGAGCCGGGCGCCGTCGATCCCCGCTTCCTCGCCATGCTGACCGCCTACGAGGATCGGCGCTTCCGCGACCATCCCGGCGTCGATGCGCGGGCGCTGCTCCGCGCCGCCGGGCAGTGGCTCGCGGCGGGGCGGATCGTGTCGGGGGCCTCGACCCTGTCGATGCAGGTGGCGCGCCTCGTCGAGCCGCGGGGCGAGCGCTCGCTGAAAGCCAAGCTGCGCCAGATCGCCCGGGCGATCGAGCTGGAGCGGCGCCTCGGCAAGGACGAGGTGCTGCGGCTCTATCTCGCGCTCGCCCCCTATGGCGGGCCGGTCGAGGGCTTGCGGGCGGCCAGCCTCGCCTATTTCGGGCGCGAGCCGGCACGCCTCACGCTCGCCGAGGCCGCCCTGCTGGTGGCTCTCCCCCAGGCGCCGGAGGGGCGGCGGCCCGACCGGTTCCCGGAGGCCGCCCGCCGGGCCCGCGACCGGGTGCTCGACCTCGCGGCCGCCCGTGGCGTGGTTCCGGCGGCGGAAGCTTTCGCCGCCAAGGCCGAGCCGGTGCCGCACGGGCGAAGACCGTTCCCGATGCTGGCCGCCCACGCCGCCGAGGCGGCTTCGGCGCAGGAGCCGGCCTTGGCCGTGCATCGGCTCACCCTCGACGCGCGGCTGCAAGCCCGGCTCGAACCACTGGTGGCCGAACGGGCGGCGGCGATCGCGCCCGGCCTGTCGGCGGCGCTTCTCGTCATCGACAACGCCACCGGCGAGGTGCGGGCTCAAGTGGGCAGCGCCGGCTATCTCGATGCGACGCGGTCGGGCGCCATCGACATGACCGGCGCGGTCCGCTCGCCGGGCTCGGCGCTCAAGCCCTTCGTCTACGCCATGGCGTTCGAATCGGGGCTCGCCCATCCCGAGACCCTGATCGAGGACCGCCCGTCCCGGTTCGGCGCCTCCTATGCGCCCGAAAACTTCGACCTCACCTTCCAGGGCACGGTGACGGCGAGGCGCGCGCTCCAGCTCTCCCTCAACGTCCCGGCGGTGGAGCTGATGGAGGCGGTGGGGCCGGCCCGCTTCATCGCCCGCCTGCGCTCCGCCGGCGCCGCCATCGCCCTGCCCAGGGACGCCGCACCGGGCCTGCCGGTGGCGCTCGGGGGCCTCGGCATCACGCTCGCCGACCTCGCCCGGCTCTATGCCGGGCTCGCCCGCGGCGGCGCGGTGCCGGTGCTGAAGCGCCGCCTCGACACGCCGACGACGGACGCGGTCCTGCCGCGCATCGCCGAGCCGGTCGCCTCCTGGTACGTCGCCGACGTGTTGCGCGGCACGCCGCCGCCCGAGAGCGCCCTGCCGAACCGCCTCGCCTACAAGACCGGCACGTCCTACGGCTATCGCGACGCCTGGGCGGTGGGGTTCGACCGCCGCTACACGATCGCGGTCTGGCTCGGGCGGCCGGATGGGGCCGGGGTGCCGGGCCTCGTCGGGCGGATCGCCGCCGCGCCGCTGCTGTTCGACGCCTTCGCCCGCCTCGGCGGCGACCCGGAGCCCATGGCGCGCCCCCGCGACGCCCTGGTGGCGACGACCTCGGCCCTGCCGCCTCCTTTACGCACGTTGCGCCGGGACGGCGGCCCCACCGACCGCCTGCGCATCGCCTATCCGCCGGACGGGGCGCGAATCGATCTCGGGGCGCAGGAAGGGGTTCCCGCCGGCCTCGCCCTCAAGGCGCTCGGCGGCACCCTGCCGCTGACCTGGCTCGTCGGCGGCCTGCCGGTGACCGAATCCGACCGGCGCCAGGCCGAGTGGCAGCCCGACGGCGCCGGCTTCGTGCGCATCTCGGTGCTCGACGCCGCAGGTGCGAGCGACAGCGTGCTGGTGCGGATCGAGTAAGCGCAAACACGATTTCGCGAGCATGGCCCTGGGTCAACGGCGGATCGTTTCGCCGCCCACCCCGTTCCTCCCCGGTGGAAGCGTGGCGAGACGGCGAGCGCCGCGCGCGTGGGAGTTGAGCGTCGCATGGCGGATGGGCGAGACGATCGCAGGGGCCTCCTGCCGATGAAGCCGGCCCGGGTCCAGGCCGCCGAGACCCCCGGCGACGGCCTCGCGGCGCCGCTGGTGATCGCCGCGGTGATCGTGGCGGCGCTGTATTTCGGCCGCGAGATCCTGATCCCGATCGCCATCGCGGTGCTGCTCAGCTTCGTCATCGGGCCGCTGGTGGCGCTTTTGCGCAAGCTGCGGCTCGGGCGGATTCCATCCGTCGGCGTCGCGGTGCTGCTGCTGCTCACCGTGGTGGCGGGTTTGGGCGGCCTCATCGGCATGCAGGTCGCCGACCTCTCGACCGGCCTGCCGCGCTACCAGCGCACCATCGCCCAGAAGGCCGAGAACCTGAAGGCCGGGCCGCTCGGCGACCTCGCCGGGTATCTGCGCAGCATCAACCACACGATCCAGCAGGCCGGGGCACCGGAGCAGAAGCCGGAGGAAAAACCCGCCGAGAAGCCTCCGTCGGGCAAGCCCGCCCCGCCGCCCTCGGTGCAGAATCCCGACAAGCCGGTCCTGGTCGAGGTCCGCGACCGCGATCCGAGCCCGGTCGAGCTCGCCGAGAAGGTCCTGTCGCCGGTCCTCTCGCCGCTCGCCACCCTCGGCATCGTCTTCGTGGTGCTGATCTTCATCCTGGTCCAGCGCGAGGACCTGCGCGACCGGATGATCCGCCTCGTCGGCTCCAGCGACCTGCACCGCACCACCGTGGCGATGGACGACGCGGCGCGGCGCCTGAGCCGGTTCTTCCTGGTCCAGCTCGCCCTCAATGCCGGGTTCGGCCTCGTCATCGGCACCGGCCTGTGGCTGATCGGGGTGCCGAATCCGATCCTGTGGGGCATCTTCTCCGCGCTGATGCGCTTCGTGCCCTATATCGGCGCCTTCCTGTCGGCCCTGCTGCCGCTGGCGCTCGCCGCCGCGGTCGATCCGGGCTGGAACATGGTGCTGGCGACCGCCGCCCTGTTCATCGTGCTGGAGCCGCTGGTCGGCCAGTTCATCGAGCCGTTGCTCTACGGCCATTCCACCGGGCTGTCGCCCTTCGCGGTCCTGGTCTCGGCCCTGTTCTGGACCTGGCTGTGGGGACCGGTCGGGCTCCTGCTCTCGACGCCGCTCACCGTCTGCCTCGTCGTGCTCGGCCGCCACGTCGACAAGCTCGAATTCCTCGACGTGCTGTTCGGCGACCGCCCGGCGCTCACTCCGGTCGAGAACTTCTACCAGCGCATGCTGGCCGACGACCCGGACGAGGCGCAGGAACTGGCCGAGGTCATCCTCGCCCAGTGCTCGCTCTCCTCCTATTACGACGAGGTGGCGCTGAAAGGCCTCCAGCTCGCCGCCACCGACGCCCGCCGCGGCGTGCTGACCGAGAGCCAGCTCGAGCGCATCCGCGTCGGCATCGCGCAGCTGATCGAGGACCTCGCCGACCGGGACGACGCCGCGCCGGAGGCCAAGTCCAGCCTCGCCGGGCGGCTGCTGTCGGGCCGCCAGGACGAGGACGTGCCGTGCGAGGCCGCCCCCGCCGTGCCGGACGCCCCCGCCCCTGACCAGCTGCCGGAAGCCTGGCGGCGCGACGGCGCGGTGCTCTGCGTCGCCGGCCGCGGGCCGCTCGACGAGGCCGCCTCGATGATGCTGGCCCAGCTCCTCCACAAGCACGGCTTCGGCACCCGGGTGGTGCCGTTCGAGGCGGTGTCGCGGGCCGAGATCGGGTCGCTCGACGCCTCGGCGGCGCGGATGGTCTGCATCTCCTATCTCGAGATCAGCGGCACGCCGGCCCATCTGCGCTACCTCGTCCAGCGGGTGCGGCGGCGGGCGCCCGAGGCGCAGGTGCTGGTCGGCCTGTGGCCGGCGGACGACGCGGTGCTGAGCGATCCCGGCGCCCGGACATCGCTCGGCGCCGACCATTACGCGGTCTCGCTGCGCGAGGGCGTCGAGGCCTGCCTGGAGGCCGTGCGCGACGTGCCGGCCGCCGCCCCCGCCCCGGCGCGAGGGGCGGACGATGCGGTCGAGCCCGTGCCCGAGCGGGCCGACGCCTGAGACCTCGGGGCTTGACGCCGGGCCCGCGCCGCCCTTTCGATCCGGCGGAAGCGGGCCGCGGGCCCGCGGATCGAGCGGGAAGCGGGGACAGCATGAGCGTGGTCGATTTCGCACGGTTCGTGGACGAGCTCGCCACCCAATCGGGCCAGGCCATCCTGCCCTTCTTCCGCGCCTCCTTCGCCACCGAGGACAAGGCCGCGGGCCTCGCCGCCTTCGATCCGGTGACCGAGGCCGACCGGGCGGGCGAAGCGGTGATGCGCCAGCTCATCAAGCGCAGCTTTCCCGATCACGGCATCCTCGGCGAGGAATTCGGCACCGAGAATCCGGACGCGGACTACGTCTGGGTGCTCGACCCGATCGACGGCACCCGCGGCTTCATCGCCGGCCTGCCGATCTGGGGCACCCTGATCGGGCTCACCCGCGGCGGCGTGCCCTGCTACGGCCTGATGAACCAGCCCTTCACCGGCGAGCGCTTCTTCGGCGACGGCGAAGCTGCCCATTACCAGGGCCCGCACGGGCACCGCCGCCTGCGCACCCGCCGGAAAGGCGACCTCGCCGACGCGATCCTGCACACCACCGATCCGCGCCTGTTCGGCGACGGCACCTCCGACCGGCAGGCCTACGAGCGCGTCGAAAAGGCCGTGCGCCTCGCCCGCTACGGCGCCGATTGCTACGCCTACGCCATGCTCGCCGCCGGCCATATCGATCTCGTGGTCGAGGCCGAACTGAAGCCCTACGACATCGTGGCGATGATCCCGGTGATCGAGGGCGCGGGCGGCGTCGTGACGACCTGGGAAGGGGAGTCCGCCGCCAAGGGCGGGCGGATCGTGGCGGCCGGGGACAAGCGGCTGCACGAGGCGGCTCTGGCGCTGCTGAACGGGTGAAGCCGCTCGGGTCCGTGCCGGACCCGACCTGCGCAGACACAATCTTGCCGCTTCGTATCGCGCAGCCCTTGGATAAAGTAAAAAATCAGTTAAAGTTCCTCCTGGTCCGACCCCGGACTGGGAGGCGATGTCATGTCACTGCACGCAGTTGATACCGCATCGAAAGTTTCCGCGAACGACGCGAAAAAACTCAGCGCAGCGGGAATCAAGGCCATCGGCCGATACTATTCCGATCCCAACAACAAGTGGAAGATTATAACTCGGAAGGAAGCCGAGCATATATCGGCCGCGGAGATCGAAATTTGGACTGTCTATCAAAATTCTCATAGGCACGATGCCGACTTCAGCGCATCGATCGGAACGGCTGAAGCCAAGGAAGCTCTCGCCTACGCACAAAATACAATAGGACAGCCCAAAGGATCGGCGATCTATTTTTCGGCGGACTACGACGCGAGTGAGGAGGCGGTCAAGGGACCGATCGCGGCGCATTTTCAGGCAATCCGAGCCGTGTTTGAAGCGGCCGGGAACCCCTACCGGATCGGTATCTACGGGAGCGGGCGCACATGCTCGCACCTGCTGAACGCCGGCCTCGCGGACCTGGCCTGGCTGAGCATGTCGACCGGGCATGCCGGGCACAGCGCGTTCTATGCCTCCAAGCGATGGTCGATCGCCCAAGGCAAAGCGGGGAGGGTCGCGGACGTGGGCATCGATACCAACGAGACGCAGGGTGCGGATTTCGGCCAGTTCCGGCTCGATGCCGCGGTCAGGCCCGCCGTTGCCGCGGCCGATGCCGTGCCGACCAGCGCGGGCGCCCCGGCACCGGTCCTTGCCAGCGGCATGGCCGGCTCGGAGGGGAATGTCGTCCCGCGCTATCCCGGCCGGATCATCAAGCGTGGGGAGTTCGATTCGGAGACCGTCGCCGCCATCCAGCAGCGACTCACCGAGATCGGGATCACGAAGCTGGTCGTGGATCGCGATTTCGGGGAAGCGACCGAGGATGCGGTCTCGCTCTTCCAGGCGCGACACACCGATCCGCTCGGTCGCGAACTGGAAGTGGACGGCGAAATCGGCCCCAATACCTGGGCTGCGCTGTTCGGCGCGGAAGCTCTGTCGGAGTCTCTTCCTCTGCCAGCCGGAGCGAGCGCCCGAGATCTCGTCGTCCAGATCGCGGCATCCCAAGTCGGTGTGCGGGAAGAGCCCCGGTACTCCAATCGCGGGCCGCAGGTCGACGAGTATATCCGTGCCGCCGGCCTGAACCCCCGGGCGGACAGCTACGCCTGGTGCATCTGCTTCATCCAATGGGTGTTCAAGGAGGCTGCCAGGACGGATGCCTCGGGCCTTTCGACGCTGCCGCGCACGGCGGGTGTCCATGCGTTGTGGAAGCTCCGCACGAATGGTGCGACGAACGTGGTCGCGGCCCGGCAGGCGGAGCCGGCGCTGATCAAACCCGGCATGGTGTTCCTCTTCGATACCGGGGGAGGCAAAGGCCATGGCGGTATCGTGGAGAGCGTGGCTGGGGATCGCCTCGTCACCATCGAGGGGAACACCAACAATGGCGGCTCTCGTGACGGGTACGGTGTCTTCCGCCGCAAAACCAGGCTCGTGAAGATGCCACGCCTCCTGGGATACATCGATTTCATCAAGTAATACCAAAGGTCGTTGAAAACGACCTTTGGTTCCGTTCTCGAATTTTCGCCAAGCCTTTGGCTTCGTGTCGAAAATTCGAGATGGGTCTACGGCCCGATGCGTCAGCATCTGGGGCCGTTGATATAACCGACCGCATTGCGCGGCCTGGACATCGCGATGTGCCCGGGTCGACCAACAGCGTGGCAGCGGCCGCGTCCGGCCCCGTTCACGCCACCTCGGCCCGCGCCTCCCCGGCCACCGGCAGGGCCGTCCCCGGCACGAACGCGTCGAACGCCGCCCAGAACTGCTCGCGGATCGCGTCGCGCTCCATCAGGATCTCGTGGCGGGCGCCGCGCAGCGTGATGGTGTGGCCGGCCGCCAGCCGGGCGGCGAAGCGCTCCACCGCCGGGGTGCTGCAGACGGGATCGGCGCCGGCGGCCACCACCAGGACCGGCACGCGGATGCCGAGCGGGTAGCGCGGATCCTCGAAACGGCGCATCGCCCGGAAGGCGGCGGCGAGCCAGCCGATGGTGGGATCGCCGATGGCGCCGGCCCCGACCGCGAGCGCCGCGGCGGCGTTGCGGGCGTAGCGCACGGGATCGGCGGTGAGGCGGTTGTTCGGGAACGGCTTGGTGGCGATCGAGACCGCCGAGCCCCCCGGCACGTAGCGGCGGCCGAACCTCAAGGCCCGCAGCACGGTGGCGAGGCGCATCGCGGCCTTCGGCCGGCGGATCATGCAGATCGCCACCATGGGGGCGAGGGCGACGAGGCGCTCGAAGGGCAGCCAGCCCTCCCGGGCCGCGGTCAGGCAGATCGCGCCGCCCATCGAATGGGCGAGGCCGAAGAAGGGGCGCGGCATCCGCGCCTCCATCACCTGGGTCTCCACCGCCGCGAGATCGAGCTTGTACTCGGAGAAATCGTCGACATGGCCCTTGTGCGGGTCCTCGACGGTACGGTCGGAGCCGCCCTGGCCGCGCCAGTCGAAGGCGACGACGTGGAAGCCGCGGCCGCGCAGCTCGGTCACGGTCTCGAAGTACTTCTCGATGAACTCCGCCCGGCCCTGGACCAGGCAGACCGTGCCGTGGACGGCCCGCGCCGTCGGCGCCCAGGTGGCGACCCGCAGGGACAGGCCGTCGGCGGTCCGGACCGTCAGCAGCGTGGCCCCCGGCGGGATCGGGTTGTCGGGCGTGGCGAGCAGCGGCACGGTCACGAGAAGGCCTCCGAGGCTGTCTACCGCCGCATCCTCGCACGGCACCCCCTAACAAGTGGGGCGCGAGCCCGAACTGTCCCGCCCCCGCGCCGGCCGCTCGAAAAAAATTCGCATCGCCCCGCTTGCCGTGGCCTTGATCAGTCTAGGGACCACTCCAATATGCGAGGGGCGCCGGCCGATACGGCGGCGCGCAAGACCGGGACCGGCCCCAGCGGCGGTCCTCCAAGACTACATATTGCTTCAGACGGAGAATATGTCATGCGTCAGTTCGATCTCGCCCCCCTGTACCGTTCGACCGTCGGCTTCGACCGCCTGTTTTCCGCGCTCGACCAGTTCGTGACCTCGGATGCGGCGCCGACCTACCCGCCCTACAACATCGAGCGCACGGCCGAAAACGCGTACCGGATCACCCTCGCGGTGGCCGGCTTCACGGATCAGGATCTGTCGATCGAGACCCGTGAGAACGCGCTCACCGTGAAGGGCGAGCGCAAGGGCGACGCCAAGCAGACGGAGTTCCTGCACCAGGGCATCGCGGCCCGCGGCTTCGAGCGGCGCTTCCAGCTTGCCGACCACGTCCAGGTGACGGGGGCGGCGCTGGAGAACGGCCTGCTCCACGTCGATCTCGTCCGCGAGATCCCGGAGGCCAAGAAGCCGCGCCAGATCCAGATCGCATCGGGCGCACGCGCCCAGTCGATCGAGGGCAGCGTCCAGAAGGCCGCGTAAGCGCCAAAAGACCTTCTCGAAGCGTTCAGGGGAGCGCCCCGGCCACCCGGCCGGGGCGCTTCGTCGCGTCAGGGAAGGAGATGCGTGCCGTGGGTGAGCGCCGCGCCGGCCCGCAGGGCCACCGCCACGAAGACGGTCTCGGCCAGTTCCTGCTCGGTGGCACCGGCCTTCTTCGCCGCCTCGCGGTGGACTTCGAGGCAGTAGGGGCATTGCGTGGTGAGGGCGACGGCGAGCGCCATCAGCTCCTTGTACTTGCGCGGGATCGCGCCGTCGGCGAGCGCAGCCTTGTCGAGGGCCTCGAAGGCCGCCATCGCCTCGGGGGCGAGGGTCTTCAGGGCGGGCAGCTTCGTCAGGTTGGCGGAATCGTAGAGCGCGTGGGACATGGCGTGATCCTCCCGGGTTGGCCGGTGTCGTGACCGGCCGCCCGTCGATCGGGGCGGCTCGGCCTTTCGACTGTTAGAGGATCACGGGCCGCCGCCCAATGCGGCTTTGGGCCCGTCCAGCGCCTTCCTCAGAGATCCCCGAAGGCGAGCTGCGCCGTCGCCGGGGCCTTCGGCGGCTTGCCGGCCTTGTCCTTGGTGGCGCCGGTCTTGCCGCCCTTGGCGCTGCCCTTGCCACCATTCTTGGCGGACGCGTTGCGCGGCCGCTTCGGCTCGGCGCCCTGGATGCGCGCCTTGCCCTTGTCGCGGGCCACGGCCTCGGGCGCGGTCTGGTCGCCCGAGAGCCACTTGCCGCGCTTGATCACCTCGTTCACCCGGCCCTGGTTGACGCCGAGCTTGAAGGCGATCTCCTGCTGGGTCATCTCCGTCGAGCCGTGCAGTTCCAGGATCTCGCGGGCGAGTTCCGGGGTCATCTTCTTGCCGACGATGCGGCGACCGGGCTTCACCACCCGGGTGGCGCGGTCACGCTCGCGCAGGCGCTCGAGAATCGCCAGCGCCATCTGCATGCCGTTCTCGCGCAGGGCTTCCTCGAATTCCTTCAGCGTCGCCATCGGGACCGAACTCCGCTGTCACGTTCCGGCAGGGAAACGGCCGCCGGTCGGCGCCGGTTGCCTCCGTGCACAGGTCATCCACGGTTTGTGCGCGTCCCGTTCCGGCTTGGCAACCGGCCGCCGGGGGCCATCCACTGCTGTTGCCGCCGCCCGCGCGGTTGGACAAGGCGAGCGGCTTCGCGCATGGCTTCCTCCACCAAACAGGAGGCCGGCATGGTTCTGGAAATCGCGCAGATCGAGGTGAAGCCCGGGCACGAGAGCGCCTTCGAGGCCGGGGTCGGCCAGGCGGCGGAGCTGTTTCGCCGTGCCAAGGGCTGCCGCGGCATGGAGCTGCAGCGCTCGGTCGAGGTCCCGACCCGCTACCGGCTGATGGTGCGCTGGGAGACCCTGGAGAACCACACGGTCGACTTCCGCGAATCGGCGGATTTCCCGGCCTGGCGCGCCCTGGTCTCGGAGCATTTCGCCGCCCCGCCGCAGGTCGAGCACACGGTGCTGGCGGTCCAGGGCTTCTGAGCCTCGCGGAGCAGCCGCAGCGTGACATGAGGCCCCCGACCCGCTACTCGCGAGTCAAGGTTCCTCGATCTCACGGCACCCGACCATGGCCCGACGTCCCCTGCGCATCGGCACCCGCGGCAGCCCGATGGCGCTCGCCCAGACCGGGATGGTGCGCGACCGCATCGCGGCCGCCCATCCCGACCTCGCCGAGCCCGGCGCGATGGAGCTCGTCGTCGTCACCACGGTGGCCGACAAGGTGCTCGACCGGCCGCTCTCCGAGATCGGCGGCAAGGGGCTGTTCACCAAGGAGCTGGAGCAGGCGCTGCTGACCGATCAGGTCGACATCGCCGTCCACTCGATGAAGGACGTCGAGACCTGGCTGCCGGACGGGCTCGTCATCGCCTGCATCCTGGAGCGGGACGACCCGCGCGACGCCTTCCTGTCGCCGCGGGCAAACAGCCTCGCCACCCTGGCGCCGGGCAGCCGGGTCGGCACCTCTTCCTTACGGCGCGGCGCGCAGGTGCTGATGCACCGGCCCGACTTGACGATCGTGCCCTTGCGCGGCAACGCCAACACCCGGATGAAGCGGCTCGAGGAGGGTGCCTGCGACGCCACCCTGCTCGCCATCGCGGGGCTGGAGCGCCTCGGCCTCGCCGACCGCGCGCAGGAGATCCTGCCGGTGAGCGCGATGCTGCCGGCGGTGGCGCAAGGCGCGCTCGGCATCGAGTGCCGGGCCGGCGACACCGAGGTGATCGCCCGGCTCCAGGCCGTCGCCTGCCCCACGACCACGATCGCGGTGGGAGCCGAGCGGGCGCTGCTGGAAGAACTCGACGGCTCGTGCCGCACCCCGATCGCGGCGCTCGCCCAGATCGACGGCGACCGCCTGACCCTCGACGGAATCCTGTTCCTGCCCGACGGCAGCACCCATTGGTCGACGCACCGCACCGGCCGGGTCGCCGACGCCCTGGCGATCGGGCGCGAGGCGGGGGCCGAGCTGAAGGCGAAAGCCGGCGAGACCTACCGGGCGAAGCTGCAGTAGCGAGCCGCGCCCCTCAAGGGAGAGCGGATTCGGCGACCGGGCCCTCCTCGCTCGCGGCGACGCCGCCACCGCGCCGCTTCACCGCGTAGGAGGCGGCATCCGCCTTCCGGATCAGGTCGTCGAGATCCGCCACGCATGACGGCGCGCAGGCAAAGCCCAGGCTCAGGCCGACGCTGACGGTCTCCCCGGCGAGGTCGTAGGGCGCGCCGAGGGCGTGGACGATGCGGCGCGCCAGGATTTCCGCCTCGCGCCGGTGCCGCATGCCGGGCTGGAGCACCACGAACTCGTCGCCGCCAATCCGGGCCGCCAGGGCGGGCGCGGCGACGAGCCGGTTCAGCCGCGCACCGAGTTCCTGCAGCAGGGCGTCGCCGGCCGCGTGGCCGTAGCGGTCGTTGACGGGCTTGAAGCCGTCGAGGTCGAAGCAGTGGACCGCCACGCTGTCGTCCCCGGTTCCCGGCAGGCCGGCGAAGGCCCGTCGCAGCCCGAGCCGGTTGGCGAGCCCGGTCAGGGCGTCGCTCCGGGCGAGCGCCGCCATGTCGAGGCGCAGGCGGATCTGCCGGATGGCGGTCCGGTGGGCGGACACGACGCTGTGGAGCGCCCCGACGAGGAAGAGGCCGAACATCGCCGCCAGGATGTCGTGGGACATGTCACCGGCCCGGGCCGCCGACGCGATCGCCGGCAGGGCCGCCAGCAGCAGCGCGCCGGACGCCAGCACGGGCCGGACGGAGAGGTGGGTGACGACGCCGGAGCAATAGCCGAACAGCATGCCGGTCGCGAGCATCTGGAGCTCGATCCGGGGCTGCGCGAAGACCGTGCCGACGATCGTGCCGATGGAGGAGGCGACGCCGGCGGTGCTCAGGATCTGGCCCCATTCCCACGCGCGGGCCTCCGCGCGCGTGAGCCGTCCGCAGGCCAGCCGGCGACGATGCCGGTGGACGATCACGAGCTTGCAGATGGAAGCCAGGCCCCCGGCGGCCACCGCCGCGAACAGGATGCCGCTGTCCAGGGCCTGCGCGGCGAACAGGCCCACCCCGACCAGCGTGACGGCCATGATGACGGTCGACAGGCCGATCCGCGAGAGCTCGCCGACCAGGGCAACGTAGATGTCGTCCGTTTCAAGCCTTGGGAGCATCCGCCACGCATCCGCCTCGGGTCAGGCCAAGACGGAAGCACGGAACCTATGACGAATCAGACAATGCGACCGGCAGGCCCGGGTCGTGGCTCGCATCCCTCTGCGTCAGATGGCCCGCCTCCGAGATACCCATACTCTATACGAGCACCGGCAAGACCTGCTGCGCCCCGACGCCGAAGACCCGCTTGTAGCGCTCGACCTCCTCGTCCGGCCCGAGGGCCTTGGTGGGGTTGTCGGAGAGCTTCACGGTCGGATGGCCGTTGGCGGAGATCACCTTGCAGACGATCGAGATCGGGTCGAGGCGCCGGTCCGGCGCCAGGCCGCGGAAATCGTTGGTGAGCAGCGTGCCCCAGCCGTAGCCGATGCGCAGGCGGCCGTGGAAATGGCGGTGGATCCGCTCGATCACGTCGACGTCGAGCCCGTCCGAGAAGATCGCCAGCTTCTCCCGCGGGTTGCGGCCGTGCTTGGCCCACCAGCGGATCGCCTCCTCGCCGCCCTCGATCGGATCCTTCGAATCGATGCGGATGCCGGTCCAATCGGCCATCCAGGCCGGGCCGCGCTCCAGGAAGCCGGTGGTGCCGTAGGTGTCGGGCAGGATCACCAGGAGGTTGCCGGCATAGTCCCGCTGCCAGTCGGCGAGCACCAGGTAGGGCGCGCGGGCCAGGTCCTCGTCGCCCTCGGCCAGGGCGGAATAGACCATCGGCAGTTCGTGCGCGTTGGTGCCGACCGCCTCGATGTCGTGGCGCAGCGCGATCAGGCAGTTCGAGGTGCCGAGGAAGCTGTTGCCCAGCCCCTCGATCATCGCCTCGACGCACCAGTCCTGCCACAGGAAGCCGTGGCGGCGCCGGGTCCCGAAATCGGCGATCGACAGGCCCGGCAGGGCTTTCAGCCGCTCGATCTTCTCCCAGATCCGCGTCATCGCGCGGGCATAGAGCACCTGGAGCTCGAACTTGCCCATGCCCTTGAGCACGCCCCGCGAGCGCAGCTCGTTGAGGATGGCGAGTGCGGGCACCTCCCACATCGTGGTCTCGATCCACGGGCCGTGGAAGGTGAGCACGTATTGCCCGTCCTGCTTCTCCAGGAGATAGTCGGGGAAGCGGAAATTCTCGAGCCAGTCCATGAAGTCCGGCGAGAACATCTGGCGCCGGCCGTAGAAGGTGTTGCCGCGCAGCCAGGTCGATTCGCCCCGCGTCAGCCGCAGCGACCGGCAATGGTCGAGCTGCTCGCGCAATTCGCCGGGATCGATGAGGTCGGCGAGCCGGACCCGGCTGGTGCGGTTCTGGATGCCGAAGGTGACCGAGACGTCCCGGTGGCGCCGGAAGATCGTCTGCGCCATCAGGAGCTTGTAGAAATCCGTGTCGAGCACGGAGCGGATGATCGGGTCGATCTTCCAGGTGTGGTTGTAGACCCTGGTCGCGAGATCGAGCATCGCCCGTGCCTGCCTGCCTCGGGCCGCCTCCTGCGGGCGGCCGGGCCGTCGCCCCTCGGGCGGGGCGACGGCGGGTGCGAAGCCCGCACGGTTCGGGCCGCAGAGTCAAGCGCGCGAGCCGGGCGCCGGCTCAGCTTGCGCCGCAATCCTCAGCGATCCGAGCCTCGTCTCAACGGGCGCCGAGGTCGACCGCCTTCTTCTCGGTCTTCGGCGACTCGCCGGTCACCGCGGCCTTCACGTAGCCGTAGAGGTGCAGCATCGTCGAGTTCGGGCTGTCCCAGTACTCGCCCTTCTCGGGGTGGACGCGGATCAGCGCGATCGACGGGTCGTCCTTGCCGCCCGGGAACCAGGTCTTCAGGCTCTCGCTCCACTTGGCGTCGATATGGGCCTTGTCGCGCACGATCTCGGCCTTGCCCGACACGGACACGTAGTTCTGGTTCGACGGGTCGGAATAGGACAGGTTGACCTGGTTGTCGCGGCCGATCTCGTTGGTGACGGGCGCGTCCTGCTTGACGAAGAACCACAGGTCGCCGGCCTCGTCCGCGTCCTGGTTCCACATCGGGCGGCTGCGCAGCTGCCCGTCGGAATCGGCTGTGGTCATCATCGCGATCTTCACGTCCTTGATCATCGCGAAGAGCTTCTTTGCGCCCTCGTGGTCGCGGTGGCTGCCCTGGTGCATCCGTCGTTCTCCCTCGAAACCAAGTCGCGAGCGGTCGCCGCCGCTCGAAGCTGCACGACAACGGACGATGCCGGCTTTGGTTTCGGTTGCCCGCCACCGAAACTCGGCCGTACTTTCGGGGAAGCGGCTCGCCGAACGCGGCTCGGGCGCCTATCTGTGCGGGAGCGGCGACCGCAGGGCGGGACGCCGACGGATCGGATACGAAGACACGGGCTCGCGATGAAGATCAGCGCACGCAACCAGCTCGACGGCAAGGTCGTCGAGGTCAAGAAGGGCGCCACCACCGCCCATGTCCGGGTCGAGCTCGCCGGCGGGCAGGTCGTCACCGCGGCGATCACCAACGAATCCGCCGACGAGCTGGGCCTGGCGCCCGGCAAGACCGTGAAGGCGGTGATCAAGTCCAGCGACGTGATGATCGCGACGGATTGAGACTTCGCTCCCCTGGTTCGAACGGCTCCACGGATGCCCCGTTCATCCGACCTGCGACCTCATCCTGAGGTGCCGGAGCGAAGCGGAGGCCTCGAAGGAGGGCTCCAGGTGCCTCGGCGATCTCTGGAGCCCTCCTTCGAGGTCAGTCGATCACAGATCGACTGACACCTCAGGATGAGGTGGATCGGGTGGGATGACGGTCGGCATTCCAGTCGAGCACGCGCTCCGAGTGCTTTCGCCATGCAACCCGACCGGCGCTCCCTGCTCCTCGGCTCCGCAGCCTTCGCGCTGGCGACCACGGCCCGCGCCGCCGATCCCCTGCGGGACGATGCCGGCCGGGCGCTCGACACCCTGAAGCGTCCCGTCGCCCGGGTGTTCCCCGCCGGGCCCCCGGCGGCGATCCTGCTCTACACCCTGGCGCCCGACCTGCTGCTCGGCTGGCCGCGGGCGATCCGCCCGGCGGAAAGGCCCTACCTGCTGCCGCAGGCCGCCGACCTGCCTGAGGTCGGGCGGCTCACCGGGCGCGGCAACACCGCCAACCTCGAAACGGTGCTGGCGCTCAAGCCCGACCTGATCCTCGATGTCGGCTCCACGGCCGAGACCTACCGTTCGCTGGCCGACCGGGTGCAGGGCCAGACCGGCATTCCCTACGCCCTCCTCGACGGGCGCCTCGCCTCGACGCCCGCCACCTATCGCAGCCTCGGCCGCCTGATCGGGCGCGACGCCGAGCCTCTGGCCACGCTCGCCGAGGGCATCCTGGCGACGATGCGCGAGCGCGTCGCAACGGTGCCGGAGGGCAAGCGCCCCCGGGTCTACCTCGCCCGCGGCCCCCGCGGCCTTGAGACGGCGCGGGCGGGCGCGATCAACGTCGAGGCGCTAACGCTGATGGGCGCCGTCGACGTGGCGGGCCCCGGCGGCGGCCTGGCGCAGGTCTCGCCGGAAGACGTGGTCGCCTGGGCGCCCGAGGTGATCGTCGCCCTCGATCCCGCCTTCGCGGCCGCGGCGCGCCAGGACCCGCTCTGGCAGGCGACGCCGGCCCTTCGCGCCAACCGCCTGCATGTGAGCCCGTCGCTGCCCTTCGGCTGGGTCGATTTCCCGCCCTCGGTCAACCGCCTGATCGGCCTGTGGTGGCTCGGCAAGGTCCTGTATCCTGCGCTCTTCCCGGAGGACATCCGCGGCATCGCCCGCGACCTCTACCGCCGGCTCTACCACGTGACGCCGGATGATCCCGCCCTCGACCGCGTGCTGGCGGGAGCCTCGTGAGCGGCCTCGCGCTGACAGGCGCCCGGGCGATCCGGCTCGGCGGACCCTGGCTCGCGCTCCTCGCCCTGGGGCTCGCCGCGTCCCTCGCCTTCGGGGTCGGGCGCTATCCGGTCTCGCTCCTCGACGTCGCCCGGGTGCTCCTCGGCCGCCTCACCGGCCACGCCTCGGACGTGGCACCGGCCGTCGAGGCGGTGGTGCTGCAGATCCGCGGGCCCCGCATCGCCGCCGCGATCCTGATCGGTGCCGCCCTCTCGGTCGCCGGCACCGCCTTCCAGGGCCTCTTCCGCAATCCCCTGGTCTCGCCCGACATCCTCGGCGCCTCCTCGGGCGCGGCGCTCGGCGCGGTCGTCGGCATCTGGCTCTCGCTCGGCGTGCTGGCGATCGAGGGTCTGGCCTTCGCGGGCGGGCTGATCGCGGTCGCCTGCGTCTACGCGCTCGGCGCCGCCCTGTCGGGGCGCGATCCGGTCCTGGTGCTGGTGCTGGCCGGCGTCGTCATCGGCTCGCTCCTCGGGGCCGGCGTCGGGCTGATCAAGTACCTGGCGGACCCCTACAACCAGCTCCCGGCGATGACCTTCTGGCTCTTGGGCAGCCTGTCGGGCACGCATCCCTCCGATCTCCTGTCGCTCGCCGGTCCGGTGGTTCTCGGCACCGGGCTCCTCCTCGCCTTGCGCTGGCGCCTCGACGTCTTGTCCCTGCCGGACGAGGAGGCGCGCTCGCTCGGTCTCGCCACCGGCCCCCTGCGGGTCGCGGTGGTGGCCGCCGCCACCCTGGTCACGGCGGCGAGCGTGGCGACGGCGGGCATCGTCGGCTGGGTCGGGCTGGTGGTGCCGCATCTCGCCCGCTTCCTCGTCGGCCCCGGCTTCGGCCGGCTGATCCCGACCGCGGCCCTGCTGGGCGCCGGCACGCTGCTGACCATCGACACGCTGGCCCGCACCGTGGCGCCGGTCGAGGTGCCGCTCGGCATCCTCACCGCCGTCGTGGGCACGCCGGTCTTCCTGTGGCTGCTCGCCCGGGCGGAGCGCGACTGGTCGTGACCCTGCTTCAGGCCGACGCCCTCGCCTTCGGCTATCCCGGCCGGGAGATCGGCCGCGACCTCTCGGTGCGGTTGTCCGCCGGCGAGGCCCTGGCGCTGCTCGGCCCCAATGGCGGCGGCAAGACCACCTTGCTCAAGACCCTGCTCGGCCTACTCCCTTCGTTGAGCGGCACCATCCGGATCGATGGCCGCCCGCTCGGCAGCCTCTCGGCCCGGGAGCGGGCGCAGGCGATGGCCTACGTGCCGCAGGCCGCGGCAAGCGCCTTCGCGTTCACGGCCCGCGCCGTGGTGCTGATGGGACGGACCAGCCGCACCGGGCTCCTCTCCGCCCCCTCCCGGGCCGACCACGCGGCGGCGGACGCGGCGCTCGCCCGGATGGGCATCGCCCATCTCGCCGAGCGGCCGGTGACGCGGCTGTCGGGGGGCGAGCGGCAACTGGTGCTGGTCGCCCGGGCGCTGGCGCAAGAACCCCGGATCGTGGTCCTCGACGAGCCGACCGCCAGCCTCGATTTCAGCAACCAGGGCCGGGTGATGGCCGAGATTCTGCGCCTGCGCGCCGACGGGCTCGGCCTCGTCTTCACCACCCACGATCCCAACCAGGCCGCCCGCTACGCCGACCGGGCGCTGCTCCTGCGCGGCGGCGCGGCCCTCGCCGCCGGCCCGGTGACGGAGGTGCTGGATGCCGCGGCCTTGAGCCGGCTCTACGGCGCGCCGGTCGAGGAGGTGCGGGACAGGGAGAGCGGCGCGCGGGCCTTCCTGCCGGGCAGGTGAGGACGCCGTCCCGAGACCTGCGCCCCACGCTCCCCCCACCGATGACCATCCTCGCTGCGCTGGCGTTTCCCGGCGCAGGGGTTACATGACGCGGAACCAGACGGACTGCGAAATTCAGGAGCGAGACGACGTGGCGATCACCCGGGACGACGTGCTGAAGGCGCTCGCGGGCGTGACGGTCGATGCGGCGGGGACCAGCCTGCCGGCCTCCGGCCGCCTGTCGGAGATCGTCATCGACCCCTCCGGCCGGGTCGTCTTCTCGATCGGCATCGCGCCGCCGGAGGCCAAGGCCTTCGAGCCGGTGCGCCAGGCGGCCGAGATCGCGGTGCTCAAGGTTCCCGGCGTCAAGGCGGCCCTGGCGAGCCTCACCGCCGAGCGCGGGCCCGGTGCCGGTCCCACCCCACGCCCTGCCGCGCCCGGGCCCCAAGGCGGTGCCCAGGGCGGCCCCCGTCCCGGCCCGGCCCTGCCGGGGGTGCGCCACATCGTGGCGGTGGCCTCGGGCAAGGGCGGCGTCGGCAAGTCGACCACCGCCTGCAACCTCGCCCTGGCGTTACGGGCGCAGGGGCTGAAGGTCGGCCTGCTCGATGCCGACATCTACGGCCCCTCGGTGCCGAAGCTGTTCGGCCTCGACCGCAAGCCGGAGACGATCAACACGCCGCAAGGGCAGCGCATCGTGCCGCTCAACGGCTACGGCCTTCCGGTGATGTCGATCGGCTTCCTGATCTCCGCCGACACGGCGATGATCTGGCGAGGCCCGATGGTGCAATCGGCCCTGACCCAGCTCCTGCGCGAGGTCGCCTGGGGCGAGCTCGACGTCTTGATCGTCGACATGCCCCCGGGCACCGGCGACGCGCAGCTAACGCTGGCGCAAGCCACGCCGCTCGCCGGCGCGGTGATCGTCTCGACGCCGCAGGACCTGGCGCTGATCGACGCGCGCCGCGCGGTCACGATGTTCCGCCGGGTCGAGGTGCCGATCCTCGGCGTGGTCGAGAACATGGCGACCTTCGTCTGCCCGCATTGCGGCGGCACCTCGCACATCTTCGGCCATGGCGGCGCCCGCCACGAGGCCGAGACGATGGGCGTGCCGTTCCTCGGCGAGGTCCCGCTCAACATGACGATCCGCGAATCGTCCGACGCCGGCCGCCCGGTCGTGGCGGTCGATCCCGACGGGCCGCAGGCCGCCGCCTACCGGGCGATCGCCTCGGCGCTGTGGGCGAATCTGAGCGGCGGCGCCGGCCCGCGCCCGGCGCCGCGGATCGTGATCGAGTGAGTATTCCTCCGACCCTCGGGGTGATTCTGGCCGGCGGGCTCTCCCGCCGGATGGGCGGCGGCGACAAGCCGCTGCTGCGGCTCGGCGACCGGACCCTGCTCGAACGGGTGGCGGAGCGCTTGCGCCCGCAATGCTCCGCCGGGCTGATCCTCAACGCCAACGGCGATGCCGGCCGCTTCCGCGCCTTCACGGGCTTCGTGGTGCCGGATTCGCTGCCCGATGCGCCGGGGCCCCTCGCCGGCGTGCTCGCCGCCCTCGATTTCTGCGCGAGCCACCATCCTGACGTTCCTTACGTCGCGAGCGTGGCCGGCGACACGCCGTTCCTGCCGCACGACTTCGTCGCCCGGCTCCACGCGGCGCGGGCTCGCGACGGCGTCGAGATGGCGGTCGCGGCCTCGGGCGGGCAGCTGCATTTCGTGAACGGGCTCTGGGCGGTGGGCTTGCGCCACGACCTGCGGGCGGCCCTCGTCGAGCGGGGCTTAAGGCGGGTGGGGATGTGGATCGCCCGGCACAACGCGGCGGAGGCGGCGTGGGAGACGGAGCCGGTGGACCCGTTCCTGAACCTCAATACGCCGGAGGATGTGTTCGCGGCGGAGCGGCTGCTGGCGGACGAGGGCCGCACGCTTCTTCATTGAGGCTCAGGCTAACCCTCCCCCTCTGCGGGGGAGGGTGCCCGGCGGAGCCGGGCGGGAGAGGGGACGCCGCTTCCGGAGAGGTCGCGACCATTCTGACGAGCGCCATACCCGGCATCGTCGCGCTGCCCCTCTCCCGGCTCACTGTGTTCGCCACCCTCCCCCGCAGAGGGGGGAGGGTCAAAAAGCGCAGGCTTAGGCCTCGAGACGCATCGACTTGATGGTGTCGGGATCGCGCACGGGCTCGCCGCGCTTGATCTGGTCGATCACGTCCATGCCTTCGACCACCTTGCCCCACACGGTGTACTGCTTGTCGAGGAAGCGGGCGTCGGAGAAGCAGATGAAGAACTGCGAGTTGGCCGAGTGCGGGAAGTTGGTGCGGGCCATCGAGCAGGTGCCGCGCACGTGCGGCTCGGCATTGAACTCGGCCTTCAGGTCGGGCAGCTCGGAACCGCCGGTGCCGGTGCCGGTCGGGTCGCCGGTCTGGGCCATGAAGCCGTCGATCACGCGGTGGAACGGCACGCCGTCGTAGAAGCCCTGCTCCGAGAGGGTCGTGATCCGCTCGACGTGGTTGGGGGCGAGGTCGGGGCGCAGCTGGATGACCACGCGGCCCTTGCTGGTCTCCATCACGAGTCGGTTGCTGTCGGTCATGGTCGGTCTCCTTGAATCGGACCAGGGTAGACGAAACGCAGGGCGATGGGACGCCCCGCGACGGCGCCGCCGAGCCCCGCCGTCAGCTGCGCCGGGGTGCAGCGGGCGAGCGACGCCAGGGTTTCGGCGATGAGCGCGTTCCGCCGCCTAGAGCACTTCACGATCGCGCTGCAATCGTGAAGTGCTCTAGATCTTTGATTTTGCCGCATTTTCTTCGACGAACCGGCATCCACTTCGTCGGAAAATGCTCTGGGCGAAACGCGCGAAAACGTGATCCGCGGGTTGCCCTGGAGGCTCCCGTCCCGCCGCAAGGCGAAGCGCGCGGTGATCGCGGCGGCCCCGAGATCGGCCGGCGGTCGCCAGCAGCCGGCGAGCCGGGGGTAGAGCTCGGCCAGCGTGTCGGCGGGGCCCTCCGGCCTCGTCACCGGCACCCGCACGGTCGCCCGCAGGGTGGTCGGCAGCGAGAGCACCGAAGGGTTGTCGTACACGTCGAACTGCGCGGCGGCGGGCGAACCCGAGAGAGCCAGCGCGAGGCCGGCGATCAGCAACCCGCCGCGCAAGGCTTACTGGCCGTCCTGCGCCAGGCTCATCCGGACGATCTTGTCCGGGCTCTGCACGGTGCCGTTCTGGGCCGAGGAGCCCTTCTTGATCTTGTCGACCACGTCCATGCCCGAGGTCACCTCGCCCACCACCGTGTACTGGTTGTTGAGGAACGAGGCGTCGCCGAAGCAGATGAAGAACTGGGAATTGGCCGAGTTCGGGTCCTGCGAGCGGGCCATGCCGACGGTGCCGCGCTTGAACGGGGCCTTGGAGAACTCCGCCGGGATGTTCGGCAGGTCGGACTTGCCCATGCCGGTGCCGGTCGGGTCGCCGGTCTGGGCCATGAAGCCGTCGATGACGCGGTGGAACACGATGCCGTTGTAGAAGCCGCGCTTCGTCAGCGTCTTGATCTGCTGGACGTGCTTGGGCGCGAGGTCGGGACGCAGCTGGATGGTGATCCGGCCGTCCTTGGTATCGAGATAGACGGTGTTCTGGTCGGGCGCGGCGCTCGCCGGCGCGGCGAAACCGAGGGCGGCGACGGACAGCACCAGGGCTGCGAGCCAGCGGATCATGGGGGAACTCCTGAGTGGAAGAAGGCCGCGTCAGGCGGACGGAGCGAAGCGGGCGCCGAGGCGGTCGGCCACCGCCGCGGGCACGAAGGGCCGCACGTCGCCGCCCATGGCGGCGATCTGGCGGACCAGGGTGGCGGTGATCGGCCGCACGCCGGTCGAGGCCGGCAGGAACACGGTCTGCACCTCCGGCGCCATGGCGCCGTTCATGCCGGCGAGCTGCATCTCGTAATCGAGATCGGTGCCGTCGCGCAAACCGCGGATGAACAGGCTGGCGCCGTGCCGGCGCGCCGCCGCCACCGCGAGATCGGCGAAGGTGACGACCTCGAGGCTCGTCCCGGTCTCGGCGGCGAGCGGCCCGCAGGTGACCCGGATCAGCTCCGCCCGCTCCTCGGCGGAGAAGAGCGGCGTCTTGCCCGGATGCACGCCGATCGCCACGACCAGGCGGCCGACCAGGCGGCAGGCCTGGCGCACCACGTCGAGATGGCCGTTGGTCACCGGATCGAAGGAGCCGGCATAGAGCGCGGTGCGGTTCATCGTGGTCCCCCTAGAGCATTTTCCGGCCCGACGGAACCGCCCGTCATTTCGTCACGGCCCCGACCAGCGGCCCGAGCGGCCGGCTCAGGTCCTGGCGGCCCAGGGACGGGGCGTAGAGGCTCGACACGCTGCCGTCGAGGAACAGCGCGTTGGGGCAGCCGAGGTCGTCGCGAAACAGCCGCGCGAAGGCTCCGAAGCTCACCGGCGCCTCCGAGATCGCGAACACCGCCGTGTGCCCGTCCGGCCGCACGCCGACGCCGTTGCGGATCTTTTGCGATGGCCCGTCCTCGGAGATCTTGGGATGGATGCGGTTGTTGATCACCAGCATCGGGCCGGATTGGGTCGCGAACTCGGCGCGCGGACGGGCCTTCAGGTAGCGCCCGGTCTCGAGCACCCCGGCGCGATCGCCCGCGACGTAGAACACGCCGTTGGGCTTCAGGTGGAAGTTGCCCGGGCCGTTGGCGGTGTTGGCGGCCTTCAATTCGCGCCCGTCCTCGACGTAGAGGCCAACGGGGCCGAGGCCGGTGTCGTACATGCCGGCATTCATCGCGAAGGCGAGCTTGTCGCCCTGCTGGCCGGCGAGCCGCGACAGCGAGCCGTAGGGCAGGCCGTCGGGCCCGCGCCAGAACAGCTTCACCCGGGCGCGCCGCAGGTCGACGGTGCAGACGGCGTAGGCCTGGCCCTCGTGGGTCTGCGCCCGGCAGGACGCCGCCGCAGGAGCGGGGCCGGGCGCCGCAGGGGCAGGACCGGCGGACAGCCACGAGAGACCCGCTCCGAGCAGCAACGCCCCGCTCCGTCTCGCCCATCCCGCCGTCGTTGCCGCCATCGGTCTCTCCGTTCTTCGTCCGCGCGCCCGGTTTTCGGGGTACCGGTATAGAGCGATCGTGACGTTTTGCAGCACGAACCAACCTTCGCATTCCGACGTTCTGAGGGCCTGGGGGTTCACGTTACTCTCTCGATCAGGAGATCGGATCATGAAAGGCATGTTGGCGGCGTCGGCGGCCCTCGCGGGCGCGCTGCTGGTTGTGCCGGCCACCGCAGAGGCGCGGGGCTTCGGCGGCGGCGGCTTCCATGGTGGCGGCTTCCACGGTGGCGGCTTTGGCGGCGGCGGGTTCCGGGGCGGCTTCGGCGGCGGGGGCTTCCGCGGCGGCTTCGGCGGATATCGCGGAGTCGGCTTCGGCGGCGGCTACCGGGGCGGCTTCGGCGGCTGGCGCGGCGGTTACGGCGGCTACCGGGGCGTGGGCTTCGGTGGCGGCTACCGGGGCGGCTATGGCGGCTGGCGCGGCGGCTACGGCTATCGCCGCGGCTACGGCTGGGGCGCGGCGGGCCTCGGGCTCGGCGTCGGGCTCGGCCTCGCGGCGGCCACGGCCTACCCGTATTACGGCGGCTACGGCTATGGCTACGGCGGCGGCTACGCCCCGGTCGGCTATTACGGCGGCTACGATGTCGGCTATGGCGGCGGCTGCTACGAGGTGCCCCGCGTGCGCTGGACGCCCTACGGCTACCGCCGCGTCCTCGTGACCCGCTGCTACTGAGCGGCGGACCGATCACGAATCGAAAGGGGGCCGCCCGCGCGAGGGCGGCCCTTTTTCGTGAAGCCGTCAGTTCCGCCGCCCCGTCTCCTCCTGCCGCATCGGCATGGCATCGATGGTGGAGAAGAGCCGCTCGGCCGGGATCGGCTCCTCGGCGGTGAGCTTCGCCCCGCCATCCTTGCCGACCAGCACCGCCCGGAATCCCGTCGCCGGCAGGCCGAGGCGGCGGCGCAACGAAGCGGCCTCCCTCCCCTCCCCGATCGCCCGCACCACCACGAGGTCGCGCTCGCGCATCCCGGACGCGGCCGCCTCGGCGATGCGGCCCTGCGCGGCGGCCCGGGGGTCGTCGGCGGCGGCCGCGATCACCAGCACCCGGGACTTCCAGCGGTAGCGGTCGAGGTCGGAGCCGGCGGCGGCGACCGGGACGGTCGCGGCCAACAGGAGCGCGCCGGCGAGGAGCGAGACGGGAAGCATGCCGAACCCTTTCGCGGTGAGGCCGGGCTCGAGCCGGCGCCTCCTCCGCAGGTAAAGCTCTGACACTCTCCGGCCAGCGCGGCGTTGACGCGCGGGCCCGGGCGTCCCAGTTGCGACGGGATCCGCCTGCGAGCGTGGCCGGGAGGCCCGCCCGCACCCCGAACAATCCCCGACGGGAGGTCCCCGCATGTCCGACGTGAACCGCCGCATCGTCCTGGCGTCCCGGCCCCACGGCGAGCCGACCCCGGCCCATTTCCGCGTCGAGCGCGGAACGGTGCCGGTGGCCAAGGAGGGCGAGGTACTGCTGCGCAACCGCTACCTCTCTCTCGATCCCTACATGCGCGGCCGGATGAGCGCCGCGAAATCCTACGCCAAGCCGGTCGAGATCAACGACGTGATGGTCGGCGGCACGGTGTCGGAGGTGGTGGCCTCGCATCATCCGGACTTCTCGGTCGGCGACACGGTGTCGGCCTATGGCGGCTGGCAGGATTTCGCCGTGTCGAACGGCCAGGGCCTGCGCAAGCTCGACCCCGCCGCCGCCCCCGTCACCACGGCGCTCGGCGTCCTCGGCATGCCCGGCATGACCGCCTATACCGGCCTCCTCACCATCGGCGCGCCGAAAGCCGGCGAGACCGTGGTGGTCGCCGCCGCCACCGGCCCGGTCGGCTCGCTGGTCGGCCAGATCGCCAAGCTGAAGGGGGCCCGCACCGTCGGCATCGCCGGCGGGCCCGACAAGTGCCGCCACCTCACCGAGGAGCTGGGCTTCGACGCCGCGGTCGACCACCGCTCCGGCGACCTGCCCGCGGCGCTGGCCGCGGCCTGCCCGGACGGCATCGACGTGTATTTCGAGAATGTCGGCGGCGCGGTGTTCGACGCGGTGCTGCCGCTCCTCAACGATTTCGCCCGCATCCCGGTCTGCGGCCTCGTCGCCAACTACAACATGACCGAGCTGCCCCCCGGGCCCGACCGGGTGCCGGCGCTGATGCGCGCGGTGCTGAGCAAGCGGCTCACTTTCCGCGGCTTCATCGTCTCCGATTTCGCCGACCAGGGCCCGGCCTTCCACGAGGAGGTCGGCCAGTGGCTGCGCGAGGGCAGGATCCGCTACCGCGAGGACGTGGTCGAGGGTCTGGAGAACGCGCCGGAGGCCTTCATCGGCCTGCTCAAGGGCCGCAACTTCGGCAAGCTGATCGTGAAGCTGTAGAGCGTCACTCGTCCGGGGGGCGCCGCGCCAGCGCCCGCAACGCCCCCCGGAAGCTCTTCACGTCCTGCTCGGTCATCGCCATGCGGTGGAACATGTCGCGCATGTTGCGGATCATCCCGTCGCGTTTCGCCGGCGGGTAGTAGCCGGCGGCGTCGAGTTCCGCCTCCAGGTTCTCGAACAGCGAGATCAGGGCCCCCCGCGGCGCCGGCCCCGAGCGCATCTCCCCTGAGAACGGCAGCACCGCCCGCCCCGCCGCCCGCCGCCACTCGTAGCCCATGAGGAGCACGCTCTGGGCGAGGTTGAGCGAGGAATGCTCCGGATCGACCGGGAAGGTGACGATGGCATCCGCCAGGGAGACCTCGTCGTTCGACAGCCCGACCCGCTCGCGCCCGAACAGGATGCCGACCTTTTCTCCTGCGGCAAGGCGCCCGGCCGCCTCCGCCATCCCGTCGTCGGGCCCGAAGACCCGCTTCATCTGGCCCCGTTCCCGCGCCGTGGTGGCGAGCACGTAATGCAGGTCGCCCAATGCCTCGGGAACCGTGGGAAAGACGGTCGTGCCGTCGAGGACGTGGGTGGCGCTCGACGCCGTCTCGCGCACGCCCTTCATCGGCCAGCCGCCCTTCGGGTTGACGATGCGCAGGGTGTCGAGCCCGAAATTCCCCATCGCGCGGGCGGTCATGCCGATATTCTCGGCGAGTTGCGGCTCGACCAGGATGATGACGGGGCGGGGCGGTGTGGGATCGGTCATGGGGAGCGGTGTCGAACGGGACGGATCGCCGGCACATAAGGCTTGGCGCCCGGATCGCGAAGGGGCATCGCGCCGGCTCGGGAACCGGCTCGGGAACTCATGGCCCCCGATCCGTGTTGGTAGGGCGGACCTCCTTGCAGCCCCGGTGCCCCGCGCCGGGGCTTTTTTCGTGACAGCCTCGAAAATCCATTCCCTCCCGGCGCTTCCCCCTGTTTGTGCAGCGCGCTATGACCGCGCCACGGCCGGCCGCTTAGCCAACGCAGGCATGGGGACGGCTCCCGGATCACGGAAGGCTGGATCAGACATGGCGAAGATCAAGGTGGCGAACCCCGTCGTCGAGCTCGACGGCGACGAGATGACCCGGATCATCTGGCAGTCCATCAAGGACAAGCTGATCCATCCCTACCTCGACGTTCCGCTGGAATACTACGATCTCGGAGTCGAGCACCGCGACGCCACCAACGACAAGGTGACGATCGAGGCCGCCGAGGCGATCAAGAAGCACGGCGTCGGCGTCAAGTGCGCCACCATCACCCCGGACGAGGCCCGGGTGAAGGAGTTCAACCTCAAGGAGATGTGGAAGTCGCCGAACGGCACGATCCGCAACATCCTCGGGGGCGTGATCTTCCGCGAGCCGATCATCTGCAAGAACGTGCCGCGCCTGGTGCCGGGCTGGACCCAGCCGATCGTGGTCGGCCGCCACGCCTATGGCGACCAGTACCGCGCCACCGACTTCAAGGTGCCGGGCAAGGGCCGCATGACGGTCAGGTTCGAGGGCGACGACGGCACCGTCATCGAGCGCGAGGTGTTCAAGTTCCCGGGCGCCGGCGTCGCCCTGTCGATGTACAACCTCGACGAATCGATCCGCGACTTCGCCCGCGCCTCGATGAACTATGGCCTCGCCCGCAAGTTCCCGGTCTACCTCTCGACCAAGAACACCATCCTCAAGGCCTATGACGGCCGGTTCAAGGACATCTTCGAGGAGGTGTACGAGGCCGAGTTCAAGTCGCGGTTCCAGTCGGCCGGCATCACCTACGAGCACCGCCTGATCGACGACATGGTCGCCTCGGCCCTGAAGTGGTCCGGCGGCTACGTCTGGGCGTGCAAGAACTACGATGGCGACGTGCAGTCGGACACCGTGGCGCAGGGCTTCGGCTCGCTCGGCCTGATGACCTCGGTGCTGCTCACCCCCGACGGCCAGACCGTCGAGGCCGAGGCCGCCCACGGCACGGTGACCCGCCACTACCGCGAGCACCAGAAGGGCAAGGAGACCTCGACCAACTCGATCGCGTCGATCTTCGCCTGGACCCGCGGCCTGTCGCACCGCGCCAAGCTCGACTCGAATGCCGACCTCGCCAAGTTCGCCGAGACCCTGGAGAAGGTCTGCGTCGACACCGTCGAGGCCGGCTTCATGACCAAGGACCTCGCGCTCCTCGTCGGCCCCGACCAGAAGTGGCTCTCGACCACCGGCTTCCTCGACAAGATCGACGAGAACCTGAAGACCGCGATGAAGGCGTGAGGCCAGGGGCGGCCGAATTCCGGCCGCCCTTCAGCCTGCCGATCCGGTTCCCCGCGGCCGCGACGCCGCGGGGTTCCTCACGCCCCCTTCACCACCAGCGTCAGCGCCGCCTCGTAGCCCCCGCCCAGCCGGCGCACCTCCGCGATGCCCGGCCCTCGGGATCGTCCTGGCGCAGGAGGAGGTCGCGGGCATTGCCGATCCGGCCGCGCTGGGGACGGCCCGCATAGGCGGACGCCGCATAGATCGCCTCGCTCACCGCGTCGGGGAAGTAGATCTGACCGGTGAGCGCCGTCCGGCCGCCCAGGATCACCTTCACGTGCAGGTGGGGCGTGCGGCCCGGATACCAGCCCGGATAGATCGTCCGGAACGCCACCCGACCGGTCGCGTCGGCGACCTGGGTGCCGCGCAGGAAGGTCCGGCCGATGGTGGACGCGGCGCGATCGCCCTGGCCGGCATAGCCTGAATAACGCCCCTGCGCGTCCGCATGCCAGAGATCGACGCGGGCCGCCGGCAGGGCGACGCAATCGCGCAAGGTCACGACCTGCAAGGCGACCCCGAGGGGCGTGCCGTCCCGGTCCTCCCGGATGTCCGATCGGAGCAGGCGGGGATCGAGGTAGAACGGGCCCTCGACCGCCTGCGGGGTCAGGAGGCAGGTCGCCTGCACGGGCCTGGGCGCCAGGAGGCCGGCCGCGAGGGTGCCGAGCATCACGCGGCGTGTCGGGCGATGCGGCATCGGCGTCCTCCTCCCGTCCGTCGGTGCCGGCGCGCCTCAGGTCACCCCGGTCGGCCCATCCAGCACCGCCCGCACCCGGCGCGCCAGCTCCATCCGGCGATAGGGCTTGTTGATGATCTCGAACTCGCTGCCGCCGGCATCGGTGCGCTCGATCGAGGCCTCGGCGTAGCCGGTGGTGAGCAGCACCTTGAGGCGGGGCTGGCGGCGGCGCGCCTCGCGGGCCAGCATCACGCCGTTCATGCCGCCGGGCATGATCAGGTCGGAGAACAGGAGATCGACCCGGTCGCCGCCGTCGAGCAGTTCGAGGGCCTGGCGCCCATCGGTGGCGAGCAGCGTCGTGTAGCCGAAATCGCGCAGGATCGCCCGGGCGAGTTCCGCGACGTCGCGGCGGTCGTCGACGATCAGGATCGTCTCGGTGCCCTCGCGGTGAAGCGCGCGATGGCCCGGGCCCGGGGCCGGGCGCTCCTCGCTGTCGCTCATCGGGAAGTAGAGCCGGACGGTGGTGCCGTGGCCGGCCCGCGATTCGATCACCACCGTGCCGCCGGATTGCTTGGCAAAGCCGTACACCATGGCGAGGCCGAGCCCCGTGCCGCGTCCCTCCTCCTTGGTGGTGAAGAACGGCTCCATCACCCGGGCCAGGATCTCCGGCGGCATGCCGAGCCCGGTATCCGTCACCGAGACCGAGACGTAGCGGCCGGTCTGGGCCAGGCCGGAGGGCAGTTCGTCGATATCGAAGACGTGGTTCTCGGTCCGGATCGTCACGGTGCCGCCGTCCGGCATCGCGTCGCGGGCGTTGATCAGGATGTTGAGCAGCGCGACCTCGGTCTGGGTCGGGTCGATCCGGGCGTTCCACAGGCCGTCCGGCAGCTCGGTCCGGACCGCGACCCCGTCGCCGAGGGTGCGGCCGGACAGGTCGCGCATGCCCTCGACCAGGTTGTTGAGGTTCACCGCCCGCCCGTCGAGATGCTGCTTGCGGGCGAAGGCCAGGAGCTGCTGGGTCAGGGTCGTGGCGCGCTCGGCGGCGTTGCGGATGTTGTCGACCGCCCGGGTCATCCGGCGCGGATCGGTCGCCGGGTCCTCGAGCCCCGATTGCAGGATGTCGACGTAGCCGACCACCACCTGGAGCAGGTTGTTGAAGTCGTGGGCGATGCCGCCGGTGAGTTGCCCCAAGGCCTCCATCTTCTGCGACTGGCGCAGGGCTTCCTCGGCGTCGCGGCGGCGCGACACGTCGAGCTGCGAGCCGAAGAAATAGACCAGTTCGCCCTTCGGGTCGTAGACCGGCGAGATGAACAGCGCGTTCCAGAAGGTCGAGCCGTTCTTGCGGTAGTTCAGGATCTCGGTCGCGATCTCCTCGCGCGCGGCGATGGCCCGGCGCACCTCCGCCACCGTCTCGCGGTCGGTCTCCGGTCCTTGCAGGAAGCGGCAGTTGCGGCCGACCAGCTCCTCGGGCGCATAACCGGTCATCGCCCGGAAGGCCTGGTTGGCGAAGATGATCGGGTTGTCCGGCTGGCGCGGATCGGTGACGATCATCGGCATCCGCGTCATCTCGACGGCGGCGAAGAAGATGTCGCTGTGGTGGTCCGACACGTCGGTGGGGACGTCCGCCACGGTCGGCCGGGTCCCGAGTTCGGTCGGCGTTCGCTTCACACTCATCGTCGCTCCGGTGACCGGCCGGTCGAAGCCCGCCCAGCCCATGGGATCCTACATCCAGCGTTCCTGCACAACGGCCGATGCCGCCAGGGGCAGCCGCGACCGTGCGTCGCTCCGTGACTTTGACAGACTGACCTGGACTTTGACAGGCTGACTTGGACTTGGACAGCCCGACCCGGGCCAGCCGGCCGACGCAGCGTTGCAACCACGCTCACCGGCAATCGAGGGTCGAACCGGTCCCGGAAGCGGTCACGACGACTTGGCCCGATCGCCGCGGCCGCCCGGATGGACTTCCCGGGCCAAGCCGACAACCCAGGATCGGGACATATCCGCCGGGATGAGCTCTTACACGCGCGGCCGAACCGGACTCTCTGCTTCGCGTCCCGACATGCCGTCCGGAGAGGTCCGGCGGACCTCACGGTAAAAGGGCGGCTCGTCGGACCGGTCAGGCCGCCTTGCGCGGCACCTGCCGGGTCTCGCCGGCGCCCGAGAGCTTCAGGGCGGCGTCGAGGGCATCGCTGATCGTGGTGACCAGGATGTCGGCGGAGGTCGCCCGGCGCAGGCGGTCGCGGCCGCCGGTGTCACGTTCGCGCCAGATCGCCACCATCACCCGCACGCCGGGAATCGCCCGGCGGGCGAGGCGGGCGGCGAGCCGGATGTGGGAGGTGCTGATCGGCTCGATATAGGACAGGCAGACCAGGGCGACGCCCTCGGTCTCCGGCCGCTCGCCCTTGTTCAGGGCATCCTGGCTGGTGGTGCGGGCGTTCAACCCGTGGCGGCCGAGCACCTGGGCCAGCATGCCGGCGGCCGCCGCATCGAACGGCCCGCGGGCCGCCACCACCAGGACCGGGGCGGGGCCGCGCCAGGCCGGCGCCAGGTCTTCCGGGCGGCGCACGATCGCGGTCGCGGCCCGGTCCGGCCCCAGAGCCGCCACTGCCGCCTCGGTCTCGGCGCTGCGCACGGCGGCCGCCCCTTTTCGGACCGGCAGGGTGCCGAGCGTCGTCACCACGCTCTCGATCGCCTGCCCCACCGCCTGCTGGCGGTCGGCAGCGAGCGCCCCGCTCGCCCGGTCGTTCTGGGCGAGCCGCAGGCCGCCGAGCGCGATCTCGTCGTAGTAGGTGGCGAGCGCGCGCTCCTTCAGCACCTGGCGCGCCTTGTCGATCGCCTCCAGGGGGTCGCCCGCCAGCATGCGCTGGTAGAAGATCTCGGAGGGTGCCAGCGCCGGCCGGTCGCCCAGCATCACGTCGAGGAAGGCCAGGCGCTCGACGTGGCGGCCCAGCACCACCAGGCAGACGGTGATCGGGGTCGCGAGCACGAGGCCGACCGGCCCCCACAGGAAGGTCCAGACCGTCGCGGCCAAGATCACCGCGACCGGCGAGAGCCCGGTCGAGTGGCCGTAGAGCAGCGGCTCGACGACGTGGCCGGCGATCGGCTCGACCACCGCGAACAGCACCACCGTGGCGATCAGCATCGACCAGCCCGGATCGACCGCCGCCGCCAGCAGGAGCGGAAAGGCCATGCCGATCACCGCCCCGATATAGGGGACGAAGCGCAGGATCGCCGCGAGCACGCCCCAGAGGATCGGGCTCGGCACGCCGATGACCCACAGGCCGATCGCGATCACCACCCCGAAGGCGAGATTGAGGCCGGCCTGGGCGAGGAAGAAGCGCGAGAGGCGGGCCACCGCATCGTCCATCGCCGCCGTGGTGGCGCGCAGGTCGCCCGAGCCGGCGAGCCGGATGGCGCGGTTGCGCAGGTCCTCGCGCTGGGCGAGGAAGAACAGGGTGAAGAGCAGGATCAGGCCGACCGTGGCGAGCGGGTGCAGCACCGGCGCGACCACGCTGCCGAGGGTGGAGAGGAGCCCGGCCTTCGGCTCGCGCACCTCGACCAGCATCGGCTTCTCGGGATCCGCCGGGCCCCTGGCCTTGGCGGGCTCGGGCGGCTGCAATTCCTGGCTCAGGTCCTGCACCGACTGGAACAGGCGCTCCAGGGTGGCGCCGCCGCCGGCCTGAGAGCGCAGGGCGCCGATCTTCTCGCGCATCGTCACGGTGTAGCGCGGCAGGTCCGAGGCGAGCTGCGACGCCTCGTTGGCGATCAGGAGCCCCAGGCCCCCGATTCCCGCGAAGGTCGCCAGCACGACGACGAGCACGGCGAGCGACCGCGGCAGGCGCCGGCGCTGCAGGCCCCGCACCGCAGGCGCCAGCACGAAGCTGAGGAGCACCGCCAGGGTGATCGGCATCAAGACGTCCCGCCCGAGGGACAGGATCGCGCCGATCGCCAGCACCAGCAGGCAGGTCGCCAGCGCCGTGAACACCGGCATCGCGTCGCGCAGGCGGCGCGCCGTCACGGGATCGTCGATCATCGGGTTCTCGAAACCTGTTCTTCAGGCAAGGGTGGCGTGAGAGGCATCTATTTTCCTGTTCGCGACCTTCAGAGCCTGGGTGATTTTCTCGACAGCTTTGACACCCTCGGTGTCATTCCGGGGCCGCGAGAGCGGAGCCCGGAATCCAGAACCGCCAAACGTCCAGAAAAGGGCGGATCGCGTTCCGCTTCATCCTTTCAAACCTGCGTTTCTGGATTCCGGGCTCCGCTTTCGCGGCCCCGGAATGACGCACTGGGTTCGAGATCTGTCGAGGCCGATCAAACAGACTCTGAATGTCGGACTGCCTTCGCATCGATCGCCGCGAGGGCGATCGGCACGGGTGCCCGTCCGCGCCGTCAGGACGCCGGCGGCGTGCCGAGGGCGGCGCCGATCTGGGTCAGGAGCTTCGAGAAGTCGACCGGCTTCGGGTGGTAATCGTCGCAGCCGGCCTGGATCACCTTCTCGCGGTCGCCCGACATGGCGTGGGCGGTGAGCGCGATGATCGGGATCCGGGCGGTCTCGGCATCGGACTTGAGCGCGCGGGCCGCCGACCAGCCGTCGAGCACCGGCAGGTTCATGTCGAGCAGGATGATGTCCGGCCGGCTGGTGCGGGCCTTCATCACGCCTTCCTCGCCGTCATGGGCGAGCACCACCTCGTAGCCCCGCCGCTTGAGCCGCCGGGACAGGAAGTCCCAGATTTCCTCATGGTCCTCGACGAGAAGGATCTTTGCCACCGCCCCCACTCCACGCTCGCACCCGATGCCGGGGGGCCGGACCGGCCGCCCCCTCATCGCGCATCATCGAAAGATCACGGTCCGCGCCCGTCCACCGCCGACGCGGTGGACGGGCGAGGTATCCCGGATCCGACTCAAAGTGGGCAGGTCCGCCCGGATGTCACCCCTCCGGCGTCAGACCGAACGCCACGCTCTCGGATTCCGCCCGCTCGAAGGCCTGGATCACGTGCTGGTAGGAGCGCCAGGTCTCGCTCGCATGGTCCAGGTCGGTCGGGCGCAGCACGAACATCAGCATCGAGCGGCCGGTGACCGCGTAGGTGTCGCCGACGGCGAACCGGGCGAGATCCTGGGTGTCGGGCAGGTTGGTGTCGAGCACCCGCATCCAGGCATCGCCTCCCACCACCTCCGGCAGGGTGAACTCCACCATGTCGTGGTAGGCGTTGAAGAGCAGCATCAGGGTCGCCTCGCCCCCGCGCCGGTGGATGCCGCTCGTCTGCGCCCGGCCGTCGAGGACGACCGCGAGCGAGCGGGCGCCGCCGTCGTTCCAGTTCTCCGGGGTCATCTCGGTGCCCGACGGCGTGAGCCAGCTCACGTCCTTGACGCCGAGATCGGCGTCGAAGGCGCCGGTGAGGAAGCGCCCGCGGCTCAGCATCGGCAGCGACTTGCGCAGGATCAGCAGGCGCTGGGTGAACTCGGCGAGGTCCCGCTCCTCCTCGCCGATCGCCGCCCAGTCGATCCAGGAGATCTCGTTGTCCTGGCAATAGGCGTTGTTGTTGCCCTTCTGCGTGCGGGCGAACTCGTCGCCGGCGAGCAGCATCGGGGTTCCGCGCGACAGGAGCAGCGTCGCGAGCAGGTTGCGCATCTGGCGCATCCGCACGGCGCGGATCTCGGGATCGTCGGTCGGCCCTTCCGCGCCGTAATTGTAGGACAGGTTGTGTGAGTGGCCGTCCCGGTTGTCCTCGCCGTTCGCGGAATTGTGCTTCTCGTTGTACGAGACGGTGTCGGCGAGGGTGAAGCCGTCATGGGCGGTGATGAAGTTCACCGAGGCCCAGGGGCGCCGGCCGCGCTTGTTGAACTTGTCGGCCGAGCCGGTGAGGCGGGAGGCGAGCGCAGGAAGCAGGCCCTCGTCGCCCTTCCAGTAGCCGCGCACCTCGTCCCGGAACCGGTCGTTCCACTCGGCCCAGCCGGGCGGGAAGCCGCCGACCTGGTAGCCGCCCGGGCCGCAATCCCACGGCTCGGCGATCAGCTTGACCGAGGAGAGTACCGGGTCCTGGCGGCAGGAATCGAGGAAGCCGCCGCCCTCGTCGAAGCCGTAGGGCTCGCGGCCGAGGATCGTCGCGAGGTCGAAGCGGAAGCCGTCGACCCGCATCTCGGTCGCCCAGTAGCGCAACGAGTCCGTCACCATCTGGAGCACCCGCGGGTGCGAGAGGTTGACGGTGTTCCCCGTGCCGGTGTCGTTGATGTAGTAGCGCTTCTGGTCCGGCAGCAGGCGGTAGTACGAGGCGTTGTCGATGCCCTTGAAGGAGAGCGTCGGGCCCTTCTCGTTGCCCTCGGCGGTGTGGTTGTAGACCACGTCGAGGATCACCTCGAGGCCGGCCCCGTGCATGCGGGCGACCATCTCCTTGAACTCGGAGAAGGCGAAATCCGGCACCGCGGCGTAGCGGCGGGCGGGGGCGAAGAACGAGAGGGTGTTGTACCCCCAGTAGTTCACCAGGTCCTTCTCGAGCAGGTAGCTGTCGTTGACGAAGGAATGGATCGGCAGCAGCTCGACCGAGGTGACGCCCAGGCTGCGGATATAGGCCAGCACCTCAGGGGTGCCGAGACCCGCATAGGTGCCGCGCAGGCGCTCGGGCACGGCCG
The DNA here is from genome assembly GCF_016804325.1 of Methylobacterium aquaticum. Taxonomy (NCBI): domain Bacteria; kingdom Pseudomonadati; phylum Pseudomonadota; class Alphaproteobacteria; order Hyphomicrobiales; family Methylobacteriaceae; genus Methylobacterium; species Methylobacterium aquaticum. The sequence goes on along the minus strand of NZ_CP043627.1, from coordinate 1,868,771 downwards.
GATGCAGCTTGGTGAAGCCCTTGACGTGGGTCTCGTAGAAGACCGTCTTGTCCCAGGGCACGTTCGGCTTCTGGTCGCGGCCCCAGGTGAAGGCGGGGTCGATCACCCGGCACTTGCGGGTGAAGGGCGCGCTGTCGCGGGTGTCGAAGGTGGTGTCGTCGCCGCTCTCCATCACGTAGCCGAAGAGCGCCGGGTTCCAGGTGACGGAACCGACCAGCGCCTTGGCGTAGGGGTCGAGGAGCAGCTTGTTGGGATTGAAGCGGTGGCCGGCCTCCGGCTCGTAGGGGCCGTGGACGCGGTAGCCGTAGATGGTGCCGGGGCGGGCATCCGGCAGATAACCGTGCCAGACCTCGTCGGTGTATTCGGGCAGCTCGATCCGCTCGATCTCGGTCTCGCCCGAATCGTCGAACAGGCACAGCTCGACCTTGGTGGCGTGGGCGGAGAACAGCGCGAAGTTGACGCCGAGGCCGTCCCAGGTGGCCCCCAGCGGGAAGGGCTGGCCTTCGCTGATGCGCGTGACGCGCCGGGCGAGAGGCGAGGCCGCCGGGGCATCCGGGGCGGGCTTGGACGGGAGTTCCATGTTCATGGGGGCGTTCGACGATCCCGAAGGCGAGAAGCCTGACTGTGGGCTGAACGCGCCGGCCCTCGCCCAAGCTCCCGTCGCGTCGCCAAAATTTCATGGGTGCGGTTCCGGCGTGGGAATCGTGTCACGGTCCGGAGCCGCGGGCGCCGCCGCGGGTTGCCGGAGTCACGAGGCGTGACGAGGACATTCGATGGGCGCGACGGTCGCGGACGTGATGAGCAGGGACGTGGAGTTCATTCCCGGCGACGCCCCGGTGCAGGAAGCCGCGGTGCTGATGGGCGAGCTCGATGTCGGCGCCCTGCCGGTCGGCACGCCGGACGCCCTCGACGGCGTGGTCACCGACCGGGACATCCTCTACCGGGTCGTCGCCCAGGGGCTCGATCCGCGGGAGACGCGGGTGAGCGCGGTGCTGTCGCGCCCGGTCGTGTCCTGCGCCGAGACCGACCCCTTGCGCACCGCCCTCGACCTGATGGCCGCCCACCATGTCCGCCGCCTGCCGGTGCGGGATGCCGGCGGGCGCGTCACCGGCTGGGTCACCCTGGCGGACCTGTCGCGGGCGCTGCTGCTCGGCGGCGACGCGCTCCAGACCTCGCTCAAGCGGCTGACCGAGGAGGCGTGAGGGTCAGGCGTCGGAGGCGGCGGCGTTGGCCGCCGCGTTGGCGCGCTCGGCTTCCAGGATGGTCTGGCGGGCGAGGTAGCGGGTGACCAGCGCCTCGACGTCGCGGATCGTCTCCTCGACGAGGTGCTCCTGGAGCCGGGCCCGGGGATCGTCGGGCTGCAGGTTCTCGCGCTCCTGGAGCCGGCGCATCGCCTGCTTGACCACCTGGTAGACCGCCTCGCGCTCCTCGCGGGTCATCGCCGGCGAGACGGCCCGGGCGACCAGGTCCGTGAAATCGGACATCGTGGTGCTGCTCGTCCTTCACGTCAGTGGGCGCCCCTGCGCCCCGGCGCGCTTCATGCACGCCCCGCGCCGGAACCGGAAGCCCCGGCCGGCGCCGGCGTCACATGTTGTGGTCCTTGACGCCGGCGATGAGCAGGCTCGAGCAGCCCCAGAGCACCAGGAAGGCGAAGAAGGCCACGAACAGGGCGTGTCCGCGCATCGGCACGGTGGAGAGCTCGGGCCGGGTCGGCGGCACGAAGACCGAGAGGTAGACGTGCTGGCGGTTCGCCGCCACCCGGGCGCGGTCGAGCATCGTGGTGGCGGAATCGTTCAGCTTCTCGGCGATGGTGCGCTCGACCATCAGCCCCTCGTATTCCAGGATCGCGTCCGAGACGTGCCGGCCGCCGACCGCCAGCCCGTCGCTGGTCAGCGACTCCTCGAGCTGCTTGATCTGCTGGTTGGTGGCGTTGACGCTCGCCACGATGGTCTGGATCGAGCGCGACTTCTCGTCGAGGCCGGAGCTCCGCAGCACCTGGAGGTCGTTCTCCGACTTGATCTTGTCCTTGCGCAACGAGACCAGGCTGGTCATCGTCGCCTCGGCCGACTTGGCCGGGTCGATGATGCCCCAGCGGTTGCGGAACTCGCGCAGGGCGAGGTGGGCCTTGCGCATCCGCTCCTCGCTCGCCGCCAGGTCGTTCTGGCTGTGCTTGAGCATGTCCTGCTGCGCGCGGGACGAGATCGCGTTGATCAGCGCCTCGGCACGAGCCACGACGTGGCGGCTGATCGCCAGGGCGTCGTCGGGCGTGAAGGCCTGCACCGTCAGGGTGATCACGCCCGAGACGAGATCGATATGGACCTGGACGTGCTTGCGCCAGTATTTCAGCAGCTGCTCGATCGGCTTGTCGCCGGAATAGCGCGTCCAGAAATCGGCCTCGTCGCGGGTGAACATCCGGACGACGTCGAGCTCCTTCTGGGCGCTCTCGAGCATCGGCTGGCTCTCGATGTAGTCCTTGACGATGTAGCTGTCCTGGCTGTTGTTCTTCTGGATCAGCGAGGAGTACTCGCCGAGCGAGACGTTGCCCATCGGCTCGACCTCGCCGCGGACGGCGAAGCGGGCCTCGACCACGTACTGGTCGGCGGCGAAGACGAACAGGTAGATCCCGATCACCGCCGTCGGCAGCAGCACGAAGAGGACGACGTTGCGCACGAGCCGGGCCAGGACCCGGTTCTGGGTGCCCTCGTGGGGCAGGAACGGCAGGCGGGTCCAGCGCAGCGGGTTGAGCAGGGCCGGCAGCCGGCGCTCGGGAGAGACCGGCTCGACCGTCTCGGCGTTGCGGCGCAGATCGGGCACGGTGCGCCGCGCGAACGCGATCATGCTGCCGAGCCTGTCGCGCCGTTTGACCTCGTCCGCGTCCATTCTGCCTGATTCCCCGCGCGGCGCCCGCCGCCCTCGCGACCCCGATCGGGGGCCCGGCTGTGTCGGTTTTTTCGATGCTTCGGTTTTCGGCCTTTTTAATGGCGCCTCACCGGTCGCCCGGAGCATTCTCCGCGACGGGTCGGGCCCCGGCTCGTCGCGGAAAATGCGGCAAGATCAAAGACCTGGAGCAGCGTCCGACGGCGCCGCGATCGGGTGGTGCTCCAGGGCCGCGGCGAGGCGGATCCAGGCCGCCTCGTCGGGGGGCAGGCCGAAGCGCAGGCGGGCGGGCGCCGCCTCGAACCGGCGCACAAAGATCCCGGCGCGGCCGAGACGCCCGAACAGAGCCGGACCGTCGGAGAAGTCGGCGGTGCGAAACAGGCTCGTCCCGCCGACGATCCGGCCGCCGGCGGAGCCGAGCAGGCCGTCGAGCCGGGCCGCGTCGCGGGCCCGCGCGGCGACCGCCTCCCGTCGCCAGGCGGTGTCCGCCAGCGCCCGGCGGCCGATCGCGATCGCCGGGCCCGACACCGCCCAGGGCCCGATGGCGCGGCGCAAGCGGCCGATCAGGGGGTCTTCCGCCACCGCGAAGCCGAGGCGCAGGCCCGCGAGCCCGTAAGTCTTGCCGAAGGAACGCAGCACCAGGCAGCCCGCGGGCGGCGCCCCGCACAGGCTCTCGACGGGTTCGAGATCGACGAAGGCCTCGTCGACGACGAGGAGGCCGCCACGCCCGGCGAGCCGCGCCGCCGCCGCCGCGAGATCGCGGGCCGGCACCACCCGCCCGTCCGGGTTGTTCGGGTTGACGACCACGACCACGTCGGCCGGTGCGTCGAGGTCCGCCGCCTCGGACACGGCGTGCCCGGCCCGGGCCCAGGACGCGGCGTGCTCGGCATAGGTGGGACCGACGACGGCGACGCGGCCGGGCGGCCGCAGACGCGGGATCAGGTCGATCAGGGCCTGCGTGCCGGGCGCGGCGACGACGTGGCTGCGCCGCGCGCCGTAGGCCTGCGCCGCCGCCGCCTCGAGGGCGGCGAGGTCGGCAGGCGCCGGCAGCCGCGTGAAGGCGCTGGCCTCGAGCGCCGGCCACGGATAGGGGATCGGGTTGATCCCCGTCGACAGGTCGATCCAGGGTTCGGGGGCCTGCGGAAACAGCCGGCCGGCCTCGCCGAGGTCGCCCCCGTGCCGGATCGGGCCTTCACCCGCCTCCCCTGCCTCCGTCTCACGTGTCATGGCCGCCCTGCTGCACCCGCCCGACAGCCTCCCGGTTCTCGCCCTCGCCCTGGCGATCGAGGCCGCCCTCGGCTATCCGGACCGCCTCTACAGGCTGGCCGGCCACCCTGTCACCTGGATCGGCGCCCTGATCGCCGTCCTCGACCGGCGCCTCAACCGGGAGGCCGAATCCGACCGGCGCCGGCGCGCCGCCGGGGTGCTGGCCCTGCTGCTCGTCCTGGCGGCGACCGGGCTGACCGCCGCCGGCCTCGCCCTCGCCTGCGGGGCGCTGGGGCTCGTTCCGGGCGCCGTCCTGTGCGCGGTGCTCGCCGCGAGCCTGCCGGCGCAACGCAGCCTGCACGACCACGTCGCCCGGGTGGCGCAGGACCTCGACCGCGACGGCCTCTCCGGCGGGCGCCGGGCGGTCGCGATGATCGTCGGGCGCAACCCCGAGACCCTCGACGAGGCCGCGCTCTGCCGCGCCGCCATCGAGAGCCTGGCCGAGAACTTTTCCGACGGCATCGTGGCGCCGGCCGTCTGGCTCGGCGCCGGCGGCCTCGTCGGGGGGGCGCTCTACAAGGCGATCAACACCGCCGACAGCATGATCGGCCACCGCACGCCCCGCCACGAGGCCTTCGGCTGGGCCTCGGCCCGCCTCGACGACCTCGTCAACCTGCCGGCCTCGCGCCTCACCGCCGGTCTCGTCGTCGCGGCCGCGGCCCTGACCCCGGGGGCCGACGCAAGGGGGGCGCTTCGCGCCGTGCGGCGCGATGCCGGCCGCCACCGCTCGCCCAATGCCGGCTGGCCCGAAGCCGCGATGGCCGGCGCGCTCGGCCTGCGCCTTGCCGGCCCGCGGGTCTACGGCGCGACCCGGGTCGAGGATGCCTGGATGGGGTCGGGCCGGGCGGAGGCGACGGGCGCCGACATCGTCCGCGCGCTGGTGCTGTACCGGCGGGCCTGCCTGCTGCTGTGGGGGCTGGCCGCGGGGCTGTCGTGCCTCGTGCTGGCGAGATGACAGGCCGTCCGGACGGCTCTTCCGGACGGCGTTCCCTGCGCAATCCCGACGTGATCTTCCGGATTTCGCGTCACCGCGTCGCGAGGAGCCGCGCGACGTGGAGCGTCAGCCCCCCGTCGTGCTCATGTGCCGCGGCACCGCGGGCTTGGCCGCGCGAGCGATGACGAAGTCGTGGCCCTTCGGCTTGCGGGTGATCGCCTCCCGGATCGCCTCGGCCACCACGGCGTCGTCGGGGGAGGCGCGGAGCGCCGCCCGCAGGTCGGCGGCGTCCTCCTGGCCGAGGCACAGGTAGAGCTGGCCGGTGCAGGTCAGGCGCACCCGGTTGCAGCTCTCGCAGAAATTGTGGGTGAGCGGCGTGATGAAGCCGAGCCGCCCGCCGGTCTCCTCCACCCGCACGTAGCGGGCGGGCCCCCCGGTGCGGTCGGGGAGCGGGGTGAGGGTGAGGCGCTCGGACAGGCGCTCGCGCACCACCGAGAGCGGCAGGAACTGGTCGACGCGGTCGGGCTCGATGTCGCCGAGCGGCATCACCTCGATCAGCGTCATCTCCATGCCGAGCCCGTGGGCCCAGGCGAGCATCGCCGGGATCTCGTCCTCGTTGACGCCCTTGAGGGCCACGGCGTTGATCTTGACCTTCAGGCCGGCCTCGCGCGCCGCCGCGATGCCGTCGAGCACCGTGTCGAGGTCGCCGCGCCGCGTGATCGCCCGAAACTTGTCGGGGTCGAGGGTGTCCAGCGAGACGTTGATCCGGCGCATGCCGAGGGCCGCCAGTTCCGCGGCGTGCTGGCGCAGGCGGGTGCCGTTGGTGGTCAGCGTCATCTCCTCCAGCGCCCCGGATTCGAGATGGCGCGAGAGGTTGCGGAACAGCCGCATGATGTCCCGGCGCACCAGCGGCTCGCCGCCGGTGATGCGCAGCTTCCTCACGCCGCGCTCCACGAAGACCGAGCAGACCCGGTCCAGCTCCTCGAGGGTGAGCAGGTCGCGCTTGGGCAGGAACGCCATGTCCTCGGACATGCAGTAGACGCAGCGCAGGTCGCAGCGGTCGGTCACCGAGACGCGCAGGTAGGTGATCGCGCGCTGGAACGGGTCGATCAGCGGTGCCGGCCGGGCCGGCACGGGCACGGCCGGCATCGGATCGTCGGTACGGGGACCCCACATGCGCTTCAACTTCCTCGGGACTTAAGGCTCTGGCGGCCGGGTGTCAGCCTGCATATGAGCGCTCGTGAGACCGCGGGCAAGTTGTGCCTGAGGCGCAGGGAGAGGCAAGCCATGACTGATGAGGCGGATTGGCCGACCGAGATCCGGCTGTCGCGCGACAAGCGCACGCTCCACGTCGCGTATGCCGGCGGCGCGGCCTATGCCCTGCCGGCGGAGTACCTGCGGGTCGAGAGCCCCTCGGCCGAGGTGCAGGGCCACGCGCCCTCCGAGCGCCAGTGGATTCCCGGCAAGCGCGAGGTCCAGATCCTGGCGGTGGCCCCCGTCGGCAACTACGCCGTCAAGCTCAGCTTCGACGACATGCACGATACCGGCATCTACGCCTTCGATTTCCTGCGCCGCCTCGGCGAGGAGCAGGCGACGCGGTTTGCCCGCTACGAGGAGGAGCTGGCGGCCCGCTCCTTAAGCCGGGAGCCGGCGCGGCGGCGGTGATTCATGCCAACGGTCGTTGGAAACGACCTTTGGTTCCGTTCTCGAATTTTCATCAAGCCTCTGGCTTGGCATGGACAATTCGAGATGGCCCGATGGCCCGATGCGTCAGCATCTTGGGCCATTGGCATCACACGGAAGCCGGGGCCGGCCGCGACGACGCCGCGAGGCAAAGCGCCGCGACCGCCACCGCCAGCGGCCCGAACGAGACCCACAGGACCACGTCCCAGCCGTAATGGGCGAGCAGCCCGCCGGAGGAGAACGAGCCGAAAGCCATCGTGCCGAACACCACGAAGTCGTTGAGCGACTGGACCCGGGTCCGCTCCTCCGGCCGGTGGCAGTCGAGCACCATGGCGGAGGCGCCGACGAAGCCGAAATTCCAGCCGAGGCCGAGCAGGACCAGGAAGGCCCAGAAATGGGCCAGATCCAGGCCCGACAGCCCGACGATCGCTGCGGTCGCGGTCAGCGCCAGCCCCGCCGCGACGACGACGGGGGCACCGAACCGGGCGATCAGCCGCCCGGTGAAGAAGCTCGGCGCGTACATGGCGATCACGTGCCATTGCAGGCCGAGATTGGCGTCGGCCTGCGTGAACCCGCACAGGTGCATCGCCAGGGGTGCTGCGGTCATCAGGAAGTTCATCAGGAGGTAGGACACCACCCCGCACAGCACCGCGGTGACGAAGCGCGGCTGGCGGGCGATCTCGGCCAGCGGGCGCCCGCCGGAGCGGTCGGCTTGCGTCGGTCCCGGCAGCCGCACGCCCATCAGCACCACGGCCGACAGCGCCGCCACCGCCGCTTGGGCGAGGAACGTGGCGGCAAAGACGTGGGCGGGCCACAGGTCCATCGTGTGGCTGACGAGCTGCGGCCCGATGATCCCGGCGAACACGCCGCCGGCCATGACGGCCGAGAGCGCCCGCGGCCGGCGGTCCGGCGCGACGCAATCGGCGGCGGCGAAGCGGAACGACAGCACCACCGCCGCGTAGGCGCCGCCGAAGAAGGTCGCCAGGCAGAAGAGCCAGAACGACGACAGCACCACGGCGAGCGCCGACAGCAGCCCGACGAGCACGCCGCACCCGGTGCCGGCCAGGAACGCCGCGCGGCGGCCGTGAGACCGGGCGATGCGCCCGGCCGGCAGGGTGCAGGCGGCCATGCCGACGACGAAGATCGAGATCGGCAGGGTGGCGAGCGCCGGATCCGGCGCCAGCCGGCTGCCGATCACGGCGCCGGTGGCGTAGACCACGACCGAGTTGGCGCCGGCGAGCGCCTGGGCGAGGGCGAGGCGCAGCACGTTGCCGGTGCCGGTCGCGGTGGGGAGCCCGGCGAGCGGGGCGGCGGGGTTCGACATCGGTGGCTCTCAGGCGGTGATCCGGGCCCGCCAGCGCGCGTCGCGCGGCGAGGGGCGGCGGTGCAGGCGGGTATCGAGGAGCGCGCGGGCCTTGCTCGTTTCGCCGGCGCGCATCAGGGCGACGAGGAGCGTGTCCTCGATCACCTCGCGCTGCGCCCCGCTGCCGCCGATGCGCACGACCTCACCCGCGACGGGTTCGAGGATCCGCACGCAGAGCGCGTCGTCCCCGTCGGCGAAGGCCAAGGCGGCGCGGCAGATCGCCGGCACCACCTCGCCCGCCGCCAGGGTGCCCGCCTCGACGAGGCCGGTCAGCGCGTCGATCCGGGCTTCGGCTGCGGCGCGGTCCCCGGTCGCGGCGGCGAGCAGGCCCATATGCGCGTCGGCGAAGCCGAAGCCGGCCTTGGTGAAGTACGGGGCGGCGTAGGCCCGGACCTCGTCCCACAGGCCGGCCGGGACCGCGTGCCCATAGGCGTTCAGGCGCCAGAGCAGCGACACCGTGTCGGTGATCACGTTGAGCGACAGGCCTGCCGTCACCGTGGGCCGGACGTGCTCGGCATGGAGGGCCAGCGCGCCTTCCGGGTCGCCGCGCTCCAGGGCCGCCAGGGCCGCGTGCCAGGCGATGTGGCCGTGCAGGATGCCGGCGCGGTCGTAACCCGGCAGCCAGCCGGCGATCAGCGCCTCGGCCTCGGTCCCGGCCCCGTCCTCGAACAGGGCGTGCGACAGGGCATGCGCCCCGTTGGCGTTCTCGCGCCGCAACGAGAAACCGTGCTCGGTGAGCGCCCGTCCGCGGGCCACCGCACCGTTCTCGGTATGGGCCCAGCCGCGGGACACGCCGAACCACCAGTCGTCGGCCTCGTAGGCGTGGGCGTGGCGCTCGCAGAGATCGACCCGGGCCTGGTCGTGGTCGGGCCGGCCCGAGAAGGCGAGGAGCCCGAAGGCGCCGAGCGGCAGCGAAAGGATCAGGGCGTCCCGCGGCCACGAATCGAGATGGGCGAGCGCCCGCGCCAAGGCCGGCTCCGACCGGCCGTCGATCGCCAGCGACAAGACCGCGACATGGCTGCGCTCGCGCTCGGTGCCGGTCTGCGCCACGCACTCCGCCGCCCTGGTGATGCTCGCCCGCGCCGCCGCCGATTCGGAGCGCATCGCGTGCAGGCGGGCCCGGGCGGCATGGGCCAGGGCGAAGGTCGGATCGGCCGCGATCGCCGCGTTGAGCGCCTCCCCGGCGCCCGGCCAGGCGGCGAGCAGGAGGTCGATGCCCGCGCGATAATGCTCGGCGGCGCGGTCGGAGCGGGTCGAGACCGGAAGGCCGCGGCGATCATGGTGGGCCATGAGGGTCTTCTTCTCCGATTCCCGCCCGATGCAGCAAGAGTCTTCTCTGCATAGCGCAAGACCGGCCGGCCGTATTTCGACGGGGCGCCGCTTCGGACGGAATTCCCGCCGGAGTGGGGCGTCGGCAGGCAGGGGGAGACGCCGCACGGTGCAGGACCGCCGCAACCGCTCACGGCTGTCGGGCCGCACGCTTGTGAGGAGGCCGGTGGAGCTGGGGCGGTGAGGGGAGTCTAAGCCGTTCGGAAGGCTGGCGCTTTCACCCCTCCCCCCTCTGCGGGGACTGTCCCGGTACAGGAGTGGCGCGCCTCCCCTCTCCCACACGGGAGAGGGGATCCCGCGCTTTGATTTTTAATGAAATTGTCCCCGGACAGCCCTGCGCAGCAGGGAAACCCGCGCCATACAATCGAGACTATCAGACACATGACCATGAAAAAGGCCGGCACAGGGCCGGCCTTTTTCATCGAGGTGAACCCTGCGCTTCGATCAGCGCTGCACGATCACCTTCGTGCCCACCTTGGCGCGGGTGTACAGGTCCATCACGTCGTCGTTGGTCATCCGGATGCAGCCGGAGGAGACGGCGGTGCCGATGGTCTCGGGCTCGTTGGAGCCGTGGATGCGGTAGAGCGAGCCGCCGAGATACATCGCGCGGGCGCCGAGCGGGTTCTCCGGGCCGCCCTTCATGTAGCGCGGCAGGTCGGGCCGGCGGCGGATCATCTGGGCCGGCGGGCGCCAATCGGGCCACTCGCGCTTCATCGAGATGGTCTGCACGCCGTTCCAGGTGAAGCCCGGGCGGCCGACGCCGACGCCGTAGCGCAGGGCCTGGCCGTTGCCGAGCACGTAGTACAGGCGGCGCTCGGCGGTGGAGACCACGATGGTGCCGGCGCCGTAGGGGCCGGAATAGGCCACCGTCTCGCGCGGGATCGGGCTCAGCTTCGGCACCGAGGCGTCGAGGGGATCGACGGCCGCGGCCGCCGGGGCGGCGGAGCGCACCGTGACGGCGAGCGGCTGGTCGAGGGGCTGGCGGGTGAGCGGGTCGATCTCGTAGGCGGCGGCGGGCGCCGCCCAGGCGGTGACGGCGCAGACCAGCCCGGCCAGGGCGGGAACGAAGCGGCGCATGAAAGCCTCTTGGCTAAGGACAGCTTGGACGGGGACGCGCGGAGCGAAGACGGTGCGAACGCGACCAGCACCGTACGGCGGAACCAATAGCCAAGCCGTAAACGCCCACGGTCCAAAGCCAAGCTTAAATCCGGCCAAGCTTCGCGGTTGCGAAGGCGGCGTTGTGCCCGCGCCACACCGTGGCGGGGCGGGCACGTTTCCGGTCTGTTACCGAAGCGCCGCGAGGGTGCGGCGGGCCCGCTCGGTAATGGCGGAGAAATTGCCGGCGCGGATCTCGGCTTCCGGCGCCAGCCACGAGCCGCCCACCGCCGCGACGTTCGGGAGCGCCAGCCAGGCCTTGGCGTCGGCCTCGCCGATCCCGCCGGTCGGGCAGAACCGGGCCTGCGGGAAGGGTCCGCCGAGCGCCTTGAGCGCCGCCATGCCGCCCGCCGGCACCGCCGGGAAGAACTTCGCCACCGTGAAGCCGGCGGCGAGCACCTGCATCAGGTCGGAGGGCGTGGCGATGCCGGGCATGAACACCATGTCGCTGGCGGCCGCCGCCCGCAGGAGGTCCGGCGTCGCCCCGGGGCTGAGCGCGAAGCGGGCGCCGAGCGCGTGGGCGGTCTCGAGGTCGGCCGGCGTGAGCACCGTGCCGAGGCCCACCACCGCCTCGGGCACCTCCGCCATGATCGCCTTCGCGGCGTCCCGCGCCACCGGGGTGCGCAGGGTGATCTCCAGCGTGGTGATGCCGCCGGCCACCAGGGCGCGGGCCAGCGGCACCGCATGGGCGAGTTCCGGCACGGTGATGACCGGGATCACCGGGGAGGCGGCGAGCAGCGCGTCGAGGCGCTGGCTGCGGGATTCGGTGGTCATGAGGGCGTCCCTTTTTTAAGCGAGGGGCAGATCGGGCATCGCCGACCGGGGGATCACGGCGCCGCGATGGCCGATCACGGTTCCGGCGAGGCGGTGGCCGTGAGACGCGGCCTCGGCGGGCGGGCGGCCGGCAAGCCGCGCCGCCATGTAGGCCGCCGCGAAGCTGTCGCCCGCCGCGGTGGTGTCGACGATCGCGTCCACGGCCGGGGCCGGCACCGTGACGTCCTCGGTCCCGGCGAGCACCCGCACGCTCGGCGGCGAGCCGCCGCCCTTCAGCACGATCTCGCAGCGGCCGCGATGGCGCAAAACCTCCTCCTCGCCGTCCGGCCCGTACAGCCAGTCGAGGTCTTCCGTGGAGGCGAAGATCAGGTCGGCCGCCGCCATCGCGTCGCGGAAGGCGGCTTGCGCCTTCGCCTTGTCGGGCCAGCCGCGGGGCCGGTAATTGGTGTCGAAGGCGACCCGCCCGCCCTTCGCCTGGACGGCCCGGCAGGTCTCGGCCAAAGCCGCCCGCCCGGTCTCGCCGTAGAGCGACAGGCTGATCCCCGACGCGTAGACCAGGTCGTAGCCGGCCAGGGCGGCGCGGGTCTCGGCGGCGCCGGGGCCGGAAAACAGGTCGCGGGCGGCGGCGCTGTCGCGCCAGTAATGGAAGCTGCGCTCGCCGTTTTCGTCGGTGCGGATGATGTAGAGCCCCGGCATCCGCCCGGGCAGGCGCCGGACCCGGCCGGTGCCGATTCCCTCGGCGGCCCAGGCCGCCAGCATCTCCTCGCTCCACGGATCGTCGCCGAGCGCCGTCACGTAATCGACCGCGACGCCGAGCCGGGCGAGGTAGAGGGCGGTGTTCAGCGTATCGCCGCCGTAGCCGCGCAGCAGGCTGCCGTCGGGCCGCTCCGACAGCTCCATCATGCACTCGCCGATGCAGGCGACCCTGGTTGCCATCGTGTCCGTTCTCCCCCGCGTGCCGGCGGATCGACGCGTCGTCCCGAGATCGAGGCCGCGACGATGCAGGCACTGTCCCCTCCCCTTTGGCGAGGAGAGGAGGCCTGTCAACGGCCGCCCCGATCGCGCGACGCGCTGCCCTAAGGGGACATATTTGGGAGTCAACTCTTGAACGGTCCCGGATTCCGGATAGAAGGGGTTACCCAACGTCGCCTCCGGGCGAACGCAGCGACAAGCCCGCGGGTCTTCGAACCCGCCGCAGCCGAGACCCCGATGCATCCGGCCGGGATGGGTCGGGAGGACCGGTTCGACACTAAAAGGCAGCCGCCGATCACCCCAGACATCCGGGATCGCCAGATCCCCGCCGTCTTCCGGAGTTCGCTCGCCATGCCCGTCTACCGCCTGCTCTCCATCTCCCGCGACCGCAACGAGACCCAGTCGCCTCACGGCTTGCCGATCGAGGCGCCGAGCGTGCGCCACGCCGCCGCCCGCGTGCTCGGACGGGCCGACGAAATCTTCTGCGACCGGACCGGAGAGGCCTGGCTCGTCGCCGAGAACGGCGCCCGGGTCTGGAGCCTGAGCCTCGATACCGCGGAGGCCGAGGGCGCGGCCCTGGTCTGAGCCCGCCATCGTGCCGGCCCTTCGCCTCGTTGGCCTCTGCGCCTCGTTGACCTCTGCGCCTTGCTGACGCCGTAAAGCGCCGCGCATCGGGACGGCCCCGAGGCCCGTTCCGAGATCCCCGATTCGATGAGACTCCCGCTTCAGAGCGCCGCGGTCCTGAAGGTTGCGGCCTTCGGCGCCGCGACCGGGCTCGCCCTGGCCGCCACCCCGGCCGCCGCCGATTGGCGCTACTGCCTCGCCCGCGGCCCCTCCCGCACGGTCTACCTGTCGGCTCCGTTCTCGACCGTCGCGGCCATGCCGGCGCTCGACGCCGCCTTCGGGAGCATGCTCGACCGGACCCACCGCGCCCACGACCCCGTCCAATGCCCCCGGGCCGAGGATGCCGCGGCCCTGCGGGCGATGCGCCACACCGCCCTGCGCTACAACCGCCAGGACGGCGTGACCGTGGTCGAGATCGACTGGACCCCCGACCGCGACGCGGCCGCCAAGCGGTAGCCACGCCAACCTCACCGGCCCCGCATCGTCGCGTGCAGCGGAGTTCGCATCGTCCGGCGCATGACCGCCCCGCGCCTCCCACGCTTCCGCCCCGATCGTTAGCATCCTATCTATGAGGCCGATCAATCATCGGCTCTTGCCGAAGCGCGACGGCGATGCGACGCGACCTGCTGCAATCCCTCACCCTCACCCTGCTCCAGGCCGGGCGCGTCTGGCGCCGGGCCGCCGACGAGGTCGTGACCGCCTACGGGCTGACCGAGGCGACCGCCCTGCCGCTCCTGCTGATCGGGCGGCGCGGCGGCGACCTGCGCCAGACGACCCTGGCCGACGCGCTCGGCGTCGAGGGGCCGAGCCTGGTACGCGTCCTCGACCAGCTCTGCGAGGCCGGCCTCGTCACCCGCCGGGAGGACCCGACCGACCGCCGCGCCAAGGTCCTGCACCTGACGGACGAGGGCCGGGCCCGGGCCGCCGCCATCGAGGCGCGGTTCGACGCTCTCCGGGACGCCGTCTTCGCCGATGTCGGCGACGGCGACCTGCTCGCGACCTCGAAGGTCCTGCGCGCGCTCCAGGCCGCGGGAGCGCGCGGCGCGGGCCTTACCGGCGGCGCCGGAGAATCCCCGTGATGCTGCCCGGCTGGCGCCAATGGCTGTTCGCCCTCAAGATCAGCGGCGCGGCGCTGCTGGCCCTCGGCATCGCCCTGTGGATCGACCTGCCGCGGCCGTACTGGGCGATGGCGACCGTCTACATCACCATGCAGCCGCTGTCGGGCGCCACGCGCTCGAAGGCCCTGTACCGGGTGGTCGGCACGCTGATCGGCGTCACGGCCGCGGTCGTGATGGTCCCGCCGCTCGTCAACGCCCCGGAGGTGCTGACCCTGGCGCTCGCGCTCTGGACCGCCGGCTGCCTCTACCTCTCGCTCCTCGACCGCACGCCGCGGGCCTACCTGTTCATGCTCGCCGGCTACACCGCGGCGCTGATCGGCTTCCCGGCGGTGACGGCGCCGCAGACCATCTTCGACACCGCGGTGTCGCGGGCCGAGGAGATCACCCTCGGCATCCTCTGCGCCTCCCTGGTGGCGAGCCTCGTTCTCCCCGAGCCGGTCGGGCCGGTCGTCGCGGCGCGGATCGACGCCTGGCTCAGCGAGGCCGGCCGCTGGACCGGCGACGTGCTCTCGGGCGGCGGCGAGGCGCCGTCCCTCCGGGCCCGGCGCCTGCGGCTGGCCGCCGAGGCCGCCGAGATCGACGCCCTCTCGACCCATCTCGCCTACGACACCTCGGCCCAGAGCCGGGCGGTGCCGCTCGTCCAGCTCCTGCGCGGCCGGATGCTGATGCTGCTTCCGGTCCTCTCCTCCCTGGCCGACCGGATCGCGGCGCTCGACGGCCTGTCGGCCTCACGCCGGAGCTGCGCGGCCTCCTCGCCGATGTCGAGGCGTGGTCGGCGAAAGGCGCGCCGGCCACCGAGGCCGACGCGCTCCTGGCCCGCATCGAGGCCGCCGACCGCCCGCTCCCCGCCCGCCCCTCGTCTCGGGAATCCTGGATCGCCCTGGTCCGTGCGAGCCTGATCGACCGCCTGCGCGAATTGGTGGCGATCGGCCGGGATTGCCGGGCGCTCCAGGACGGCATCGCCCGCGGCGACGGGTCCTTGCGCGGGCCGCTGGCCTTCGCCGGCGAATTCGGCGGCCGGGCGCCGCGCCACCGCGACCACGCCATGGCGTTGCGCTCCGCCCTCGGGGTGTTCCTGGGCATCGTCGCCTGCGTGGCGGTGTGGATCGCCACCGCCTGGCCCGACGGCGCCACCGCGGCGATGATGGGCGCGGTGTTGTGCTGCCTGTTCGCGACCCAGGACGATCCGGCCCCGGCGATCCTGAGCTTCGCCACCTGGACCGGCATCGCCGCGGTCGCGATCGGCGGGCTCCTGTTCGGCGTGATGCCGCTGGTCCACGATTTCGTCAGCCTCGCCCTGGTGCTGGCCCCGGCGCTGATCCTGTGCGGCCTGCTGATGACCAGCCCCAGAACCCTGCCGGTGGGGCTGGCGCTCGGCGTCAACGGCAACGCGCTCCTGGCGATCCAGGACCGCTACACCTCGGAATTCGGGGCCTACGTCAATTCGGGCATCGCTCTCGTCGGCGGCATCTGGCTCGCCGCCCTGGTGACCCGGCTGGTGCGCTCGGTCGGGGCCGAGCACGGCGCCCGCCGGCTGGTGGCGGCGAGCCGGACCGACCTCGCCCGGGCGGCGCGCCGGCGCGGGCGCGGCGACCGCACCGCCTTCGCCCACCTGATGCTCGACCGCCTCGGCCTCCTGGTGCCGCGGCTCGCGGCCGCCGGACCCGACAGCGACCTCGCCCGGATCGACACCCTGGCGGCCTTACGAATCGGGATGAACCTCGTCGCGCTGCGGCGCGCCCGCCACGGCCTGGCCCCCGGGCGGTCGCCACCCTCGACGACGCCCTCGATGCGGTGGCGGCCCATTACGAGGGGCCCCGCGGCCCGGCCTCCGACCCCCTGCGCGACCGCATCGACGCGGCGCTGGCCCGGATCGAGGCGGAACCAGCGGACGACCGTGACGCCCGGCGCGACGCGCTCCTCGGCCTCGTGGGCCTGCGCCGGGCATTGTTTCCCGAAGCGCCGCCCCCCGGCGGCGTCCTGCTTGCGAGGGAGGCCGCCTGATGGCCGATATCGACCTCTACGGCGTCTTCGTGCCGGCCCTGCTGCTCTGGGCGCTCGTCGCCGTCCTGATCAGCCTCGTCCTGCGCCGTCTGATCGAGGCGCTGGGGCTCTACCGGCTGGTCTGGCACCGGCCGCTCTTCGACCTCTGCCTGACCCTCGTGTGCCTCGGCGGCGTCGTGTCGCTCGCCGGCCGCCTGACCTGAAGAACCGAGACATGACCCGCGCGCTCGCCTTCCTCGGCCGCTTCGCCGTCACCGCCGCCATGCTGGCGCTCGCCATCGTGGTCGGGACGGCGCTCTGGGACTACTACCTCGAAGCCCCCTGGACCCGCGACGGGCGGGTGCGGGCGGAGGTCGTCGGCGTCGCTCCCGACGTCTCGGGGCTCGTGCGCGACGTCGAGGTGCGCGACAACCAGCGGGTCAAGCGCGGCGACGTGCTGTTCCGCATCGATCCGGACCGCTTCGCCCTGGCGCTCCGGCAGGCCGAGGCCGTGGTGGCGGGCCGCAAGGCGAACCTGGTCCAGGCCGAGGCCGACCTCGCCCGCTACCGCCAGCTCAGCGACAACGTCGTGTCGCAGCAGAAGCTCGAGGCGACGCTCGCCGCCGAGCAGAGCGCCCGGGCCGTCTACGACCAGGCGGTCGCCGACCGCGACCTCGCCAAGCTCAATCTCGCCCGCTCCGAGGTGCGCGCCTCCGTCAACGGCCGCATCAGCAACCTCGACCTGCGCCCCGGCGCCTATGTCGGAACCGGCAAGGCCGTGATGGCGCTCGTCGACGGCGACACCCTGCACGTCCAGGGGTATTTCGAGGAGACGAAGCTCGACCGCATCCATCCCGGCGACCCGGTCACCGTGCGGCTGATGGGCGAGGACCACGACGTGACCGGCACGGTCGAGAGCATCGCCGCCGGCATCGAGGACCGCGAGCGCAGCGCCGGCTCGTCGCTCCTCGCCAACGTCAACCCGACCTTCGCCTGGGTGCGCCTCGCCCAGCGCGTGCCGGTGCGGATCGCGCTCGATCCCGCCATCGACCGCGACCGCCTCACCGTCGGGCGCACCGCCACCGTGGTGGTGCATCCGGGCGGCGAGCGGCCGGCGGTCCGGCCCTTCGAGGGACTGCGTCATCTGGGGCTACGCGACGGCTGGGAGGCGCTGAAGGCCAGGCTGCCGGCCACCAGGGGCTGATCCGACGTCCGGGCGGTCCGTTCGGATTTCGCCCGGCACGAGGCTGCGGGCCCGATCCCCGCTCACCCCCGATCGGGGTTGGATCGAGGCGAGGCGACACGGCGCGCGGATCGGTCAGATCCGGAACCCCATCCTGAGCGCCCCCCAATGCCGGCCATGGATCCGGATCGGGCTCGCGACCTCGCGCAGGGGCTGGCGGCCGGCCTCGTCCTGCGGGCAGGCCTGGACCAGGAAGGGCCGCGTCGAGCGGGCGGCGGAGAGGCCGGTGCGGTCGTCGTAGAGCCGGCGCTGGCGGGCGTGGAGCGCGTTCCAGGCCGGGTCGCCGGCCCGCGGCGCTTGCGACTGGGCGCGGTTGTGCACCGGGGCGTAGCCGTTGCGGTCGACCGCGATGCAGAAGGCGGTGCGCGGATCGGCCAGCAGCAGCGGCTCGAGGATCGGCGGCAGAAGATCTTCCAGGGCCGGCACCGCGGCGGTGAGGTAATGCGGCGGCTCGATGCCGGCGACCGGGCGGTAGGTGGTGTCGAACAGGGCGTGCGCCGCGAGCCGGCCCGCGGCCAGAGCCTGCTCCAGCACCGCGGCGACCGACGCGGCACCGCCTTGCGCGGCGGCGATCAGGGGCCGGTTCTCCTCCTCGATCGCCACCAGGGCGTCGCGCAGCCGCGCCTCGGACGCGGCCCCGGTGACGGCACAGTGCAGGCCGCGCGGGCTTGCCCCCACCACCTGCACCTGCAACCGGCCGATGCCGCGCGGATCGAGGGAGAGCCGGGCGCCGACCGCGCCGCCGCAGCCCTCCGGCGGGACCAGGAGCAGCCCGCCCCGGCTCAGGTCGAGCACCCGCCCGAGGCCCCAATTGCCGACCCGCACCGCGAGATCGACCGGATAGCGGTCATGCACCCGCCGGTCGCCGATCTCCGCCTGGCGCAAGGCCGCGACGGCCCGCCCGGCGAGCCCTCCGGCGAGGCCGGCGAGACCGGCCCCGGCGGCGCGGGCGGCCTCCATGCGCCGTGCCGCCTCGTCGGCGGCGGTAGCCGCGGCCGCGGCGTCCCCGACGAGGTCGCCGGTGGATTCGGCGAGATCCTGCGCCGCGTCGGAGAGGCGCCAGGCGGACGCCGCCTGCGCCTCGGCCGCCGCCGCGGTGGTGGCGAAGGCCGGGCGCAGGCAGGCGAGCGAGGTCGCCAATCCTCCCATCGCCACCGCCCCGGGCCCGGAGAGGCGGCGGCTCAGGGACCGCACCTCCTCCACCGCCCGGGCGGCATCGGCCGCCAGAAACTTGAATTCCTCCGCCGCCTGCCAGAACGGCGCGCCGCCGATCCCGGCGCGGGCGGCCTCGACCGTGGCGTTGAGGGCGAGGCGGTTGGCCTGCCGCGCCAGGGTCGCCACCGCCTCGACGACGCGGGCGGAATCCTGCGCGGCGCCCATCATCTCGGCCTGGAGCACGCGGCTCTCGGCATCGGTGCGCTCGAGGTGGCGGCCGGCCTGGACCAGCACCCCGGCGAGCCCCTCGGTCTCGGCCGCCAGGGTCTCGGCGGAGGCGCCGAGCGCCCGGCCGCGCGTGCCGGCCTCGTCGGCCCGGATGCCCAGATCGTCGAGCGCGCGGGCGAGGGCGAGGGCGTCGGCCGCCGCCGCCCCGGTCTCGGCGCAGCCGTCCCGGGCGGCGACCCCGACGGCGCGGGCCGCCCGGACCAGCTCGGCCTCGACCCGGTCGACGGCGTCGCGCCCGGCCCGGCCCGCCATGCGCTCCGGCCCGTCGACCGCCGGCGCCGGTGCGGCGAGCGGCGGCAGGATCTCGACCGCGTCGGCGCGGTCGCGGGTCGGGTGGGGCGGGCGGAAGCTCAAACGCATGGCCGAGATCACAGCGCATCGCACTTAAAGGCCGGTTAACCCTGACGAAGCGTCACCGCGACCGTCGCGGATCGGGGCCCCTCCCCCGACGCGCGAGTTGCGCCGGCAGGCGTGGCCGTGGCAGGGTCCGCCGCCTTCGGGCCTTCGGGCCCCTTTCATGAGAGAACGCCGCCGGATGAGCCGCCTGCTCTCCCGCCTCCTGCTCCTGACGCTGCTGGCCGCCCCGCCGGCCCTCGCCGAGGACGCCCCCCTGCCCTCGCCGGTGCGGATCGCCACCGAGGGCGGCCGCCCGCCGTTCAACTACGTCGAGGACGGCAAGCCGGCGGGGTTCGAGGTCGCCCTGGCCCAGGCCCTGTGCGCGGAGGCCAAGCTCACCTGCACGATCGTGCTCCACCAGTGGGACGGCATCATCAAGGGCCTGGAGGCGGGCGAGTACGACGCCATCATGGCGGCGATGGCGATCACCCCGAAGCGGGCCGCCCGCATCGCCTTCACCAGGCCCTACATGCGGATTCCCTTCGCCTACGTGGCGCGGCGGGACACCTCGCTGCCGAACCCGGGTCCCGCGACCCTGCGGGGCCGCACGATCGGCGTGGCGGCGCACGGGCCGCAGGTCGCCTATCTGGAGCAGCGGGTGCCGGGCGCCGAGATCCGCACCTTCGACACCCTCGCCGACGCGACCCTCGACCTGCGGGCCGGCCGGGTCGACCTCGTGCTGGGCGACAAGCTCGAACTCGCCAATTTCCTCGCGCGGCCCGAGGGCGAGGCCTGCTGCCGGTTCGTCGGCGAGGTCCCGGCGGGCGAGCCGCTGCTCGGCGAGGGCGCCGGAATCGGCCTGCGCAAGGGCGACACCGCCCTGCGCGAGACCTTCGAGCGGGCGCTCGCCGCGCTGGTCGCGGACGGGCGCTACGACCGCCTCCGGGCGACGTACATCCCGTTCGATACCAAGTGACGACAGACCGGTGACGCCACCCGTTTGACGGGCGCAGGGGCGGCTCACTACACCGGGGACCGATCGCCGGGACAACGGCGTGGGAGGATGGACGCATGGCAAAGGTCGCGTTTCTGGGTCTCGGCGTGATGGGGGGGCCGATGGCCCGTCACCTCGCCGCCAAGGGCCATGACGTCACGGTCTACAACCGCACCAGGGCCAAGGCCGACGACTGGGTGAGCGCCCATGGCGGCAAGGCCGCGGCGACGCCGCGCGAGGCGGCCGAGGGCCAGGAGATCGTCTTCGCCTGCGTCGGCAACGACGACGACCTGCGCCAGGTCACGACCGGGCCGGACGGCGCCTTCGCGGCGATGGGCAAGGGTGCGGTCTTCGTCGACCACACCACCGCCTCGGCGGAGGTGGCCCGCGAGCTGTCCGAGGCGGCGGGCAAGGCCGGGTTCGGCTTCATCGACGCACCCGTGTCCGGCGGCCAGGCCGGCGCCGAGAACGGCGTGCTCACGGTGATGTGCGGCGGCGAGCCTGCCACCTTCGCCCGGGTCGAGCCGGTGATCGGGTCGTATGCCCGCGCCTGCCGGCTGCTGGGGCCGGTCGGCGCCGGCCAGCTCGCCAAGATGATGAACCAGATCTGCATCGCCGGCCTCGTCCAGGGCCTGTCGGAGGCGGTGCATTTCGGCAAGCAGGCCGGGCTCGACATCGAGGCGGTGCTCGACGTGATCTCCAAGGGCGCCGCCGGCTCCTGGCAGATGGAGAACCGCGGCAAGACCATGAACGAGGGTAAGTTCGATTTCGGCTTCGCCGTCGACTGGATGCGCAAGGATCTGTCGATCGTGCTCGCCGAGGCCCGCCGCAACAAGGCGAAGCTCCCGGTGACGGCCCTCGTCGACCAGTTCTACGCCGAGGTGCAGAGCCTGGGCGGCGGGCGCTGGGATACGTCGAGCCTGATCGCGCGGCTGGAGAAGTAAAGGCGCGCCAACCGCCTTTCGTCTCACCCTCCGGGTCATTCCGGGGCCGCGCAGCGGAGCCCGGAATCCAGAATCGCAGGTCGTTCAGGATAGAGCGGAACGCATCTCGCTTGTTTCTGCACCCTCCGGGGTTCTGGATCCCGGGCTCTCGCCTTCGGCGAGCCCCGGGATGACCCTGCGAGGGGGAAATCTAGCGCGAAAAAGCGCGCCTCTACTTCCCCACCAGGCAGCTCACCGCCCTGCGCCATCCCGCCAGCCGGCGCTCGCGCAAGCTCGGCTCCATCGCCGGGGTGAAGCGGCGCTCCAGGCGCCAATGGTCGGCGAAGTGCTCGGGCTCCGGGTAGAGGCCGCAGGCGAGGCCGGCGAGATAGGCCGCGCCCAACGCCGTCGTCTCCTTCACCTCGGGCCGGTCGACGGGGGCGGCCAGCAGGTCGGCGAGGCGCTGCATCGTCCAGTCGGAGGCGACCATGCCGCCATCGACCCGCAGCACCGTGGCGCTCCCCTCCCCGTCCGACCAGTCGGCCCGCATCGCGGCCAGGAGATCGGCGGTCTGGTAGCAGACGCTCTCGAGCGCGGCGCGGGCGAGCTCGGCCGGGCCGGTGCCGCGGGTGAGGCCGAACAGGGCGCCCCGCGCGTCGGGCTCCCAGTGCGGCGCGCCGAGGCCGACGAAGGCCGGCACCAGGTAGACGTCTTGCGCCGGATCGGCCCGCTCGGCGAGCGCTCCGGTCTCGGCGGCCGATTCGATGATCCCGAGCCCGTCGCGCAGCCACTGCACCGCGGCGCCGGCGACGAAGATCGAGCCTTCGAGCGCGTAGGTGCGTTTCCCGTCGAGCTGATAGGCGATGGTGGTCAGGAGCTTGTTCTTCGACGCCACCGGCTGCGACCCGGTGTTGAGGAGGGCAAAGCACCCGGTGCCGTAGGTCGACTTGACCATGCCGGGCCGGAAGCAGGCCTGCCCCACCGTCGCCGCCTGCTGGTCGCCGGCCACGCCCCGGATCGGGATCGCGGTGCCGAACAGCTCCGGGTCGGTCTCGCCGAAATCTCCCGACGAATCGCGCACCTCCGGCAGCATCGAGGCCGGGACGCCCAAGAGCGCCATCAGCTCGTCGTCCCAGGCGCCGCGATGGATGTCGAAGAGCAGGGTGCGCGAGGCGTTGGTGGCGTCGGTGACGTGGAGCCGGCCGCCGGTGAGGCGCCAGAGGAGATACGAATCGACGGTGCCGAAGGCGAGCTCGCCGGCCTCGGCCCGGGCGCGGACGCCGGGCACGTTGTCGAGGATCCAGGCGATCTTGGTGCCGGAGAAATAGGGATCGAGGATCAGGCCGGTCTTCGCCGTCACCGCGGGCTCGTGGCCCGCCTCCTTCAGGCGGGCGCAGATCCCGGCCGAGCGCCGATCCTGCCAGACGATGGCGCGATGCACCGCCTCGCCGGTGCGCTTGTCCCAGACCAGCGTCGTCTCGCGCTGGTTGGTGATGCCGACCGCCGCCACGTCCCGGGCCGTCACCCCGGCCTGCCTCATCGCCGCCCGGCAGGTCTCGAGGGTGGTGCGCCAGAGGTCCTCCGGCTCGTGCTCGACCCAGCCCGAGGCCGGGAAATGCTGCGGGAACTCGGCCTGGGCGAGGCCGGCGATCGAGGTGTCGGGCCGGAACAGCAGGGCGCGCGAGGAGGTGGTGCCCTGGTCGATGGCGAGGATGAGGGAGGACATCGTAAGGCTCTTGCGCGGTGCGTTAGAGGGGCGGCGGCTCCAGCGTGGCGAGGCCGATCGTGTCGGCCGCCCGGCGAAGCCGCGCGTCGAAGGTGGCGAAGGGCAGGCCGGTGACCTGGAGCAGCGCGAGGTGCAGGGCATCGGGACCGCGCACGCCGAGGGTGGCATCCTCGACGATGGTGCGGGCGAGGGCGAACATCTGGCGGGTGATGGTCAGCGGGCGGCCACGGACCTCGCGCCAAGACGTGAACAGTCCAACGACCTCGCGGGCTTCCTCGGCTTTCGCTTTGCGCTCACGCACCAACCGGGAGAGTGTCGCTGAGAATTCCAGAACGACGAGATCGGAGAAGACAGGTTGGACCGCCGGATCGAGCAGCCATGCCTCGATTCTTGAGCTTTCGGCCTCCTTGACGAAAGCTGGAAGCAGGACGTTAGTATCGCAGTAGATACGGATCACAGCCCCTCGTCCCGCATCTGACGGACAACGGCAGTGATATCGACTGGCTTGGAAAGAGTTACCCGCCGTTCGCGAAGCCGATCCATCTCCTCCTTCGTTACCGGCCGCGGCTCAGTCGGAATGAGCTGAATCAAATCCTCGTCCAGACGTGTGATGATCACCTCCTCACCCGCACTCGCCTTGGCGAGGAGTTCGGGCAAGCGGGTGATGGCGTCTTCCATCCTGTAATAGGCCATGACAACCTCCGTGGCGGCATCGGCCGCCAGGATAGCGGAAGCCGGCCCTCCGCGGGAAGGAGAGCCGGGGCTCGCGCGCCCCGGCTCCCTCATCCTCAACCGCGCTTCGGCGGCGAGGCCGGCCAGCTCTTGATCAGGGTGTCGTAGTCGATCGTCTCACCCTTCGGCTTCTCGTCGGCGAGCTTGCGCTGGGGGGCCAGCGTGCCGTCCTTCTTGGCCTGCTCGTACCAGTGCTCGGCCGAGGTCTTGGGGTTCAGCTTCGGACCGCACTCGCCCTGGACCTTGGAGCGCTCGAGGCGCGCCATCACGTCGTCCTGGGCGTTGGCGAGCGCGTCCATCGCCGCCTGCGGGGTCTTGGCGCCCGAGGAGGCGTCGCCGATGTTCTGCCACCACAGCTGGGCGAGCTTGGGATAGTCCGGCACGTTCACGCCGGTCGGGGTCCACTGCGTGCGGGCCGGCGAGCGGTAGAACTCGACCAGGCCGCCGAGCTTCGGCGCCCGCTCGGTGAAGGACTTGTCCCAGATGTCGCTCTCACGGATGAAGGTGAGGCCGACATGGCTCTTCTTCAGGCTGACCGTCTTCGAGACGATGAACTGCTGGTAGAGCCAGGCCGCCTTGCGGCGATCGAGGGGGGTGGACTTCAGCAGGGTGAGCGAGCCGGCATCCTGGTAGCCGAGCTTCATGCCCTCCTTCCAGTACGGGCCCTTCGGCGAGGGCGCCATGCGCCACTTCGGGGTGCCGTCCTGGTTCATCACCGGCAGACCGGGCTTGACCATGTCGGCGGTGAAGGCGGTGTACCAGAACATCTGCTGGGCGACGTTGCCCTGCGACGGGACCGGTCCCGATTCCGAGAAGGTCATGCCGGCGGCCTGCGGCGGGGCGTACTTCTTCAGCCACTCGACGTACTTCGTCACCGAGTAGACCGCGGCCGGACCGTTGGTGTCGCCGCCGCGCTCGATCGAGGAGCCGACCGGACGGCAGCCCTCCATGCGGATGCCCCACTCGTCGACCGGCTTGCCGTTCGGGAGGCCCCTGTCGCCGTTGCCGGCCATCGACAGCCAGGCATCGGTGAAGCGCCAGCCCAGGCTGGGATCCTTCTTGCCGTAGTCCATGTGGCCATAGACCTTGACGCCGTCGATCTCCTTCACGTCGTTGGTGAAGAATTCGGCGATGTCCTCGTAGGCCGACCAGTTGACCGGCACGCCGAGCTCGTAGCCGTATTTGGCCTTGAACTTCTGCTTGAGGTCGGCGCGGGTGAACCAGTCGTAGCGGAACCAGTACAGGTTGGCGAATTGCTGGTCGGGCAGCTGGTAGAGCTTGCCGTCCGGGCCGGTGCCGAAGGACTTGCCGATGAAGTCGTCGAGGTCGAGGGTCGGCGAGGTGACATCCTTGGCCTCATTCTTCATGAAGTCCGACAAGGCGACGGTCTGGCCGTAGCGGAAATGGGTGCCGACGAGGTCGGAATCGTTGATCCAACCGTCGTAGATGTTCTTGCCCGACTGCATCTGGGTCTGGATCTTCTCGACCACGTCGCCCTCCTGCAGGAGGTCGTGGCGGAGCTTGATCCCGGTGATCTCGGAGAAGGCCTTGGCGAGGGTGCGGGCCTCGTATTCGTGGGTGGTGATCGTCTCGGAGACGAAGTTGATCTCCATGCCGGCGAAGGGCTTCGCCGCATCGACGAACCACTGCATCTCCTTGAGCTGCTCCTCCTTCGACAGGGTCGAGGGCTGGAACTCGGTGTCGACCCAGCGCTTGGCCTCTTCCATGCCGGCAAAGGCATGGCCTGCGGCGAGGCTGAGCGCGAGCGCGCTCGCGGCCGTCAAAAGACGATGGCGTTTCATCTTGGTCATCCTCCCTCTGGTGGTTCTCGGCCCGCCTGATGCCGGCTGGCTGCCGGACGTAAGCGACGGGGTCTTCTTACGCGAAGCGGAACATCACCGCCCCGTAGACGAGCGAGAGCGCGAGCGCCCATTCCAGGCTCGGGCCGACGAGGCCGAGCCAGGCGAGATTGATGAAGGCGGTCCCGACCAGCGTCAGGAACAGCCGGTCGCCGCGGGTCGTCGGGATCCGCAGGATCCCGACCTGTTCGGTCTCCGGGCGCCACACGGCGAGCGCGGTCATCAGGGCGAGCAGGCCGGCGATGACCGCAAAGAAGATCGCGGTCTGCCAGGTCCAGGCCATCCAGGCGAAATCAGGCATCGGACGAACTCCCGGTCAGACGCGGCCGAGGGCGAAGCCCTTGGCGATGTAGTTGCGCACGAACCAGATCACGAGGGCGCCCGGCACGATGGTGAGCACGCCGGCCGCAGCCAAGAGGCCCCAATCCATGCCGGCGGCCGAGACCGTGCGGGTCATGGTGGCGGCGATGGGCTTGGCGTCGACCGAGGTGAGCGTCCGGGCGAGCAGCAGCTCGACCCAGGAGAACATGAAGCAGAAGAACGCGGCGACGCCGATGCCCGACGCGATCAGCGGCATGAAGATCTTGATGAAGAAGCGCGGGAAGGAATAGCCGTCGATCGCCGCGGTCTCGTCGATCTCGCGCGGCACGCCGGACATGAAGCCTTCGAGAATCCATACCGCCAGCGGCACGTTGAACAGGCAATGGGCCAACGCCACCGCCCAGGGCGTGTCGAACAGGCCGACCGCCGAGTAGAGGTTGAAGAACGGCAGCGCGAACACCGCCGGCGGCGCCATCCGGTTCGAGAGCAGCCAGAAGAACAGGTGCTTGTCGCCGATGAAGCTGTAGCGCGAGAAGGCGTAGGCCGCGGGCAGAGCCAGCCCGATCGACAGCACCGTGTTGATCGCCACGTAGGACAGCGAGTTCAGGTAGCCGCCGTACCAGCTCGGATCGGTGAAGATCCGGATGTAGTTGTCGAACGTGATCGCATGCGGCCAGAGCGTCATGCCGGAATTGATTTCCTGGTTGGTCTTCAGGCTCATGTTCACGAGCCAGTAGATCGGGACCATCAGGAACAGCAGGTAGAGCGTCATCACGACGTGGCGCGGGCGCATCAGGCGGCCCTCCGGTCGAGCGGGATGGTGGTGGCTTGGGGTAGGCTGCCGGCGGCAGCCGCATCCGACGGATCGTCGGCCAGCACCGTGCGGTTGCCGGCATCGACGTTGGTCATCACGGTGTAGAACACCCAGCAGACGCTCAGGATGATGAGGTTGTAGACCAGCGACATCGCCGCCGCCCGGCCGAGATCGAACTGACCCAAAGCCAGCTTGACGAGGTCGATCGACAGGAAGGTCGTGGCGTTGCCGGGCCCGCCGCCGGTGAGCACGAAGGGCTCGGTGTAGATCATGAACGAATCCATGAAGCGCAGCAGCACGGCGATCAGCAGGACGCGGCGCATCTTCGGCAGCTGGATGGTGCGGAAGATCGCCCACTGGCTCGCCCCGTCGATGCGGGCGGCCTGATAATAGGCGTCGGGGATCGACTTGAGACCCGCGTAGCAGAGCAGTGCGACGAGGCTGGTCCAGTGCCAGACGTCCATGGTCACGATCGTGACCCAGGCGGCGAGCGCCGAGCCGGCGTAGTTGTAGTCGATGCCGAGGCTGTTGAGGGTCGCGCCCAAGAGCCCGATATCGGTGCGGGCGAAGACCTGCCAGATCGTGCCGACGACGTTCCACGGGATCAGCAGCGGCAGGGCCATCAGCACGAGGCAGAAGGCGACCGAGCGGCCCTCGCGTGGCATCGAGAGCGCCACCGCGATGCCGAGCGGCACCTCGATCGCCAGGATGATCGCGGAGAAGAGCAGGTTGCGCCACAGCGAATCGAAGAAGCGCTCGCCGAACTGGGTCGAGGGGTCGAGCAGTTCCTGGAACCAGCCGAGGCCGTTCCAGAAGAACTGGTTGTTCCCGAACGTATCCTGGAACGAGTAGTTGACCACGGTCATCAGCGGCAGCACCGCCGAGAAGGCGACGACGGCGAAGACCGGCAGGACGAGGAGCCAGGCCTTCTGGTTGACGGTCTTGGTCATGCGGCCTCCCCGGGCACCAGGGCGCCGTCGGCGTAGATGTGGATCTGGCGCGGATCGAGGGTCAGCGCCGCCTCATTCCCGTCGAGGCTCTGGCCCTCCGCCACCGTCGCGACGAGGGCCCGGCCGCCGAGTTCGACCCGGGCGAGGCGCTGGCGGCCGATATCGTCGATGCGCTTGACCTGTACGGGCAGCCCTAGCCCCTTCGGCGCCAGGTGCACGTATTCGGGTCGGACACCCAGCTCGATGCGCTTGCCCTTGGGCAGTGCCGGATAGTGCCGGGCGAGCGGGATGGCGTGGCCCTCGATCGTCGCGGTCGCGCCCTGCACCTCGGCGGGAAGCAGGTTCATGCCCGGCGAGCCGATGAAGTGGCCGACGAAGGTGTGGGCCGGGCGCTCGAAGAGCTCATCCGGCGTGCCGGTCTGCACCACGGCGCCGTCATGCATCACCACCACCGTGTCGGCGAAGGTCAGCGCCTCGGTCTGGTCGTGGGTGACGTAGATCATCGTCAGGTCGAGCTTGCGATGCAGCTCCTTGAGGGTCGAGCGCAGCTGCCATTTCAGGTGCGGGTCGATGACGGTGAGCGGCTCGTCGAACAGGATCGCCGCCACGTCCGGGCGCACGAGGCCCCGGCCGAGCGAGATCTTCTGCTTCATATCCGCCGTCAGGTTGTTGGCGCGGCGGTCGAGCACCCGGGTGAGGTCGAGGAGACCTGCGATCTCCTCCACCCGCGACCGGATGGTGGCCGGCGCGACGCGCCGATTCTTCAACGGGAAGGCCAGGTTCTCCCGCACCGTCATGGTGTCGTAGACGACCGGGAACTGGAACACCTGGGCGATGTTGCGCCCTTCCGTCGGCACCGTGGTCACGTCGCGGTCGTCGAACAGGATGCGGCCGCGGGTCGGGACCACGAGCCCCGAGATGATGTTCAGCAACGTGGACTTGCCGCAGCCTGACGGCCCGAGCAGCGCATAGGCACCGCCCTGGCGCCAGACGTGGTCGATCTCCTTGAGAGCGTAATCCTGCGGGCCTTGCGGGTTCGGCCCGTAGGCATGGGCGAGATGGTCGAGGGTGATGCGGGCCATGGATCTCCCCTCCGGATCAGGCGGCCGCCGGCAGGTCGAGGGCGGCCGTCCGGCCGTTGTCGTCGAACACCAGGACGTGGCGGGGATCGAGATGGACGGTGACCGCCGTGCCGGGTTCGAGCCGGCGCACGCCCGGGACGAGGGCGATCAGGCGGCTCTCGCCGGCATCGACGTGGACGTAACTCTCCGAGCCGGTGATCTCGGCGACCGAGACGGTGGCCGGCAGCGCGATCCCCTCCCCCGGCAGGGGATCGAGGGCGAGGTGATGGGCGCGAAAGCCGATCGTGTAGGCGCCGTCCGGCACGCCCGCGAGCGGCCCGGTCGCCCGGACCTGGCCGCCGGTCGGCAGGGTGATCCGGCCGCCGGCCTTCACGACGCCGAGCGTATTGAGCGGCGGGTCGGAGAAGACCTTTGCCGTGATGAGGTCGTCGGGCCGGCGGTAGACGTCCGGCGTCGGGCCGACCTGCGTGACGCGGCCCTGGTGCAGGGTGGCGGTGCGCCCGCCGAGCATCAGGGCCTCGGCCGGCTCGGTGGTGGCGTAGACGAAGATCGCGCCTGTGGCGGCGAAGATGCGCGGCAGTTCCTCGCGCAGTTCCTCGCGCAGCTTGTAGTCGAGGTTGGCCAGCGGCTCGTCCATCAGCACGAGGTCGGCGCGCTTGCACAAGGCCCGGGCGATGGCGGTACGCTGCTGCTGGCCGCCCGAGAGTTCGAGGGGCTTTCGCTTCAGGTAGGGGGTGAGCCGCAGCAACCCCGCCGCCTCCTGCACCCGCGCCTCGATCTCGGCCTTCGCCACACCGGCGACCCGCATCGGCGAGGCGATGTTCTCGTAGACCGTGAGCGAGGGGTAGTTGATGAATTGCTGGTAGACCATCGCGACGTTGCGGCGCTGCACCGGCAGCCCGGTCACGTCCTTGCCGTCGGCGATGATCCGTCCCTCGCTCGGCGCCTCGAGCCCGGCCATCAGGCGCATCAGGGTGGTCTTGCCGGCGAGCGTCTGGCCGAGCAGCACGTTGAGCGAACCCTTGGGCAGGGCGAGGCTCACGTCGCGGATATGCGTCTCGGGGCCGACCCGCTTGGTGACGCTCTCCAGGATCAGGGTCATGGCGCCCTCCCGTCTCTTCTTGAAAGTCAGGCCGCGTCGGAGGCGGCGGCGGCGCGGCGCATGAACGCGTCGAGGGCCTCGGCCTCGGCGGGGGTGACCCTAAGGCCGAGCTTCGAGCGGCGCCAGAGCACGTCCTCGGCGCTCACCGCCCATTCGCGGCGCATCAGGTGGCGCACCTCGCGCTCGGTGAGGTCGGCGCCGAAGTGCCGGCCGAGATCGTCCATGGAGCGGGCGCCGCTCAGGATTTCCCGGGCGTCGGTGCCGTAGGCCCGCACCAGCCGGGCGACGAGCGTCTCGGGCAAGCCCGGATGCTGGCGTGCGAGCCCCGCCACGACGTCGTCGTAGCTCTCCTTCGGGAAGTTGCCACCTGGCAAGACCGCGCCGGACGTCCAGGGCGCCTTGGCCGCCGCCGGCAGGTGGTCCTTCAGCCGGTCGAGCGCCGATTCGGCCAGCCGCCGGTAGGTGGTGATCTTGCCGCCGAAGACCGAGAGCATGGCCGGCTGGCCCTCCGGCGCGTCGAGGGTCAGCACGTAGTCGCGGGTGGCTTCCTGGGCCTTCGAGGCGCCGTCGTCGTAGAGCGGGCGCACGCCGGAATAGGTCCACACCACCTCGTCGCGGGTGACCGGATCGCGGAAATACTCGCTGGCGGCGGCGCAGAGATAGGCGATCTCCTCCTCGCTCGCCTTCACGTCGGCGGGATCGCCCGTGTAGTCGCGGTCGGTGGTGCCGATCAGGGTGAAGTCGCGCTCGTAGGGGATCGCGAAGATGATGCGCTGGTCGGCATTCTGGAAGATGTAGGCGCGGTCGTGCTGAAATAAGCGTCGCACCACGATGTGGCTGCCCTGGACCAGGCGCACGCCCTCGGAAGAATTCGCCCGCGCTACGCCGGTGAGCACGTTCGCCACCCAGGGGCCGGCGGCGTTGACGAGGGTGCGGGCCCGCACGGTGTCGCGGGCTCCGGTCTGGCGGTCCTCGACCGTCAGTTCCCACACACCCGCGGCGCGGGCGACGGTGACGACCCGGGTGCGGGTGCGGATCACCGCGCCGCGCTCGGCGGCGTCGCGGGCGTTCAGCACGACGAGGCGCGAATCCTCGACCCAGCAATCCGAATATTCGAAAGCGCGGCGAAAGCCGGCTTTGAGCGGCTGGCCGGCGGGATCGCGGGTGAGATCGAGGGTGCGGGTGCCGGGCAGGCGCTTGCGGCCGCCGAGGTTGTCGTAGAGCAGCAGGCCGAGGCGCAGGAGCCAGCCGGGCCTGAGACCCGAATGGTGCGGCAGCACGAAGCGCAGGGGCCAGACGATGTGGGGCGCCATGCCCCACAGCACCTCGCGCTCCATCAGGGCCTCGCGGACCAGGCGGAACTCGTAATGCTCCAGGTAGCGCAGGCCGCCATGGATCAGCTTGGTCGAGGTCGAGGAGGTGCCGCTCGCCAGGTCGTTCTGCTCGAACAGCACCACCGAGGCGCCGCGGCCGACCGCGTCGCGGGCGATGCCGCAGCCATTGATGCCGCCGCCGATCACCGCGAGGTCGAACACCCCGCGCTCGTCGCCGGGCTGCTGCCTGGGGGCCAAAGCCACCTCCCTGTCGGAGCCGTTCGGCTCTTTCGTTTGCATCCTGGCGCGAATCTAGCCGCAGCCAGGACCTGGCGCAAGCAAAACCGAAAGGCTGGAGGTGCGAACGAAAGTCTGATGCTTTCGGTTCGGGTGCCTTGCGGTTTCGGCTATTCCGCGGCGTCGGAGGTCTCGTGGGCGCTCAAACCCGCCTCGACCAGATCGACGCGGTGCGCGGCGCACATCTCCCTCAAGGCCGCGGAGGGCAGCGCGTCGGTGACGAAATAGTCGAGCTCGCGCAGGTGGCCGACCCGGATCGGCGCCGAGCGCTCGAGCTTCAGCTTGTCGGCGACCAGGATCACCCGGCGGGCATTCTCGATGATGGCGCGGGCGACCCGGACCTCGCGGTAGTCGAAATCGAGGAGCGTGCCGTCCTCCTCGATCGCCGAGACGCCGATCACCGCGTAGTCGACCTTGAACTGGTTGATGAAATCGACCGCCGCCGAGCCGATGACCGCCCCGTCGGCCCGCCGCACCGGACCGCCGGCGACGATCAGGCTCATCTTCGGATGGCGGTAGAGCAGGGTCGCGACGTTGAGGTTGTTGGTGATGACGAGCAGGTCCTCGTGGTCGCCGAGCGCGCGCGCCACCTCCTCGGTGGTGGTGCCGATATTGATGAACAGCGAGGCGTTGTTGGGGATGAGCCGTGCCGCCGCCTCGCCGATCGCCCGCTTCTCGCCATGGGCGACGAGGCGGCGGGCCTCGTAGGAGACGTTCTCGACGCCCGAGGCCACCACGGCGCCGCCATGGATGCGCGACAGGAGCCGGCTGTCGCACAATTCGTTCAGGTCCTTGCGGATCGTCTGCGGCGTCACCTCGAACCGGGCCGCCAGGTCTTCCACGCTGACCCGCCCGTGCAGGCGGGCGAGGGCGAGGATGTCCTGCTGGCGCTGGGAAACCTGGTCGATCACGACGCGCATGCCTTGTTGTTGGCCGGGGGCCTTCTTGCCCGCAAGGGACGCGGGGGCGGGCATTGTCGGGGCAAGCGGTGGCGGGCGCAATCGGGCGGGAGGGATCGTCCGGGGTTCGGACCGCCACGGTCGCCTGCTATGATAGGCGCGGGAGATGGATCATGACTCGGACCATGACGATCACGCTCGACGATGATCTGGTTGCGTTCATCGACCGTCAGGTCGCGGATGCCCGCTATGCCTCCGCCAACGAGGTGGTCGTGGCGGGCTTGCGCTTGCTCGAAACGCGCGAAACCGCGCGCGATGGGCTGGCGGCAGCGCTGATCGAGGGAGAGGCAGGTGACGAGTTCGAGGACTTCGATACCGACGCGTTCCTGGCATCGATGCGACGGCCAGCGATATCATAGATCCTGCCTGACTTGCTTTCACAGGCTTGACATCCACCGCTTCATTCCGGGGCCGCGAAAGCGGAGCCCGGAATGACGCGGTGGGTTTCAGGTCTTCAGATGCAAACGGTAAACCCCCTCAAACGATCCCCCACGCCCGATACCGCCGCCGCTCCGTCAATTCCCGCGGCCGCGCCGATCCCAGTTCCGCCAGCATCGCCTCCACCGCCTGCGGCGTGACCGACAGCGCCCGGGCGGCGCTCGCCACCGTGACGAGGGGCGAGCCGACGAACAGGTCGACGAGGTGCGGCAGGCGCGAGGTCCGGCGCCTTCCGGTACAGGCGCGCAGCATCACCTCGCGGGCGAGCGCCAGGCGGTCGAGGTCGCGCCCCATGAGGCGGCCGGAGGCCTCGACCGCGCCGAGCAGCACGGCCAGGCGCTCGGTGAGGGGCAGCGCCCGCGACCAGCGCGCCCGGCCGTCGCGCAGGCCGAGCGCCAGGGCCGGCAGGTGGGCGACGGCCTTGCCCCGGGCCCGCAGCAGGGCGGCCGCGGCGAGCGGGCCGCGATGGCCCGCGCGCGGGGCCGGATCGAGCACCAGCCAGGCATCGAGGGCGATCGCCGCCGACAGCACGGCCGGTAGGTCGGAGGCTTCGTCGAGGACCGTTCGCCAGGCGGCACCGGGATCGTCGGTCGCGGGGCGCGGAACCGGTGCGCCCACCTCGCAATCCGCGAGGGTCCGGCGCGTGCGGGCGAGCAGCCGGTCGATGGCGGCGTAAGGTACATCCTCCGTCTGCGCCGGATCGGTCTCCTTGCCCGAGTCCTCTTCGTCCCACTTCGCGTCGTCCTCCTCGGCGTCGGGTTCCGGTCCGGCCGTGAGCGTCCAGCCGGCGCCCGAGAAGGCCCGGCCCGGGGCCGCGGCGGCGAGGCGGCGGCGCTCGGCCAGGACCGCGACGGCACGCCCGAGGGCGAGGGTCGGACGGCGCACATCCATCGCCGCCTCGTGCAGCACCAGGTCTTCGAGCGCGACGAGCTCGCCATCGAGATGCAATGCGGCCTGTGCGTCGAGCAGGTGCGCCCGGGCACGGGCGCCGTCGGCCAGCACGGGCTCGGCCCGGGCGAGACGCTCGTCGACCCGCACCAGCGCGTCGGAAGCCGCCTCCAGGGGACCGGTCAGGCGTCGCCACGCGGCGGGACGGTGTATGGTGTCGAGATCGTAAACCATTGCGGCGGCACCATAAGGAATCGTATACCCAACGGAAACCGCCCTTCGGTTGGTTGACCGTGGATGGTCCGGGAGGCTTCCGTCGCGATCCGCTCGGCGTGTGTGGTTTTCCCATGGACGCGGGGTGAGCGCCGCGCCCGCCGCGATGTCGCTGCGGCGGCGTCTTGACCCGTCCGACCCGGCAGCCCTACGGCGACACGGTCACCGCCGATCCACCCCGACGCCGCGCAGGCTGCCCTGCGGGCGCCAGCCCCGCCCCGAGACGACCCTGCCCTCCGCCCCCTCGCCCGTCGCCATCGGCGTCACTGTCTTCCGGCCGGATGCGGCGCAGGTCGCGGCCCTGCTCGCCCGGGTCGAGGCGGAGACGCGCCCGACCATCGTGTTCGACAATGGCGGCCTGCCGGCTTCCGCCGCCGCCGACCTCGTGGAACGCGGCGCCCGGGTGCTGTCGGCGGGCGGGAACATCGGAATCGGCGGCGCCCTCGACGCCATCGCCCGGGCGGCGATTAAGGCCGGCGCCGCGCAGGTGCTGCTTCTCGACCAGGACGCGGCGTTCGCGCCCGAGCAGGTCACGGAACTCGAAGCCGCGCTGGCGCGGCTGCGAACCGTGAGCCCGCCGCCGGCCGTGGTCGGCCCGCGCCCCGAGGCGGCGCCCGGCCGCAAGGCGCCGGCCTATCCGCGCCGGCCGGGATTTTCGGAGGACGGCTCCCTGGTGCCGGTCGAGTTCCTGGCCACCTCCGGCTCGCTCGTCGACCTCGCGGCCTATGCGCGGATCGGGCCGTTCCGGAGTGACTTCTTCATCGACGGCGTCGATCTCGAATGGTGCTTTCGCGCCTGGAGCCTCGGCTACGGCTGCTGGATGGAGACGGCGACCGCCCTCCCCCACCGGGTCGGCGCCGGGGTGATCCGGTCCCGGCTGCTGGGCATCGAGATGCCGCGCCAGCCGCTGTTCCGGATGGGGGCCTACCTGCGCAACAGCGTCTATGCCTGGCGGCTGCCGCACGTGCCCCGGCGCTGGAGAGTGCGGCAGGCCGCCTACCTGCCGCTCCAGGCCCTGCTCTACTGGGCCGATTCCGGCTACCGCCCGGGCGTGCTCGCCCATCTCTCCGGTGCAGTGCTCGACGGCCTGCGCGGCCGGCTCGGGCGGCCGAAAGGATTGCCATGACCGTCGATCCGACCCCGACCCTCGACGTGGTGATCGTCAACTGGAACGGCGGCGCCCTGCTGCGGGCCTGCCTCGCCAGCCTGGCGGCGGCGGAGGCACAGCTCGGCGGCGCGCTCTCGTTACGGGTCGTCGTGGTCGACAACGCCTCGCGCGACGGCTCGCTCGAGGACCTGCCGGCCCTGCGCCACGGCCCCGCGGTGATCGCCAATCCCGACAACCAGGGCTTCGGCCGGGCCTGCAATGCCGGCGCGGCGCGGGGGACGCGCCAGCGATCCTGTTCCTCAACCCCGATGCCCGGGTCACGGGCGAGAGCCTCGCCGGGGCCCGCGCGGCCCTGATGGCGGAGCCCGGCACCGGCATCGTCGGCGCGCAGCTCCTCGACGAGGCGGGCCGCGTGCAGCTTTCCTGCGCGAGGCGGCCGAGCGCCGCCTCGCTGGTCGGCCAGGCGCTCCTCCTCGACCGGGCGCGGCTCGTCCCCTCCCACTTCATGACCGAATGGGACCACCAAGAGGACCGGGCGGTCGACCAGGTGATGGGCGCCTTCCTGATGATCCGCCGCTCGCTGTTCTCGGCGCTCGGCGGCTTCGACGCGCGGTTCTTCGTCTATTACGAGGATGTCGATCTCTGCGCCCGGGCCTGGGATGCGGGGTTCGCGGTGCGCCACCTCGCCGGCATCCATGTGCGGCACGAGGGCCAGGGCACCACCCGGGCGGCCAAGGCCCATCGGCTGGCCTGCTTCCTCGAGAGCCAGATCCGCTACGCCGCCAAGCATCACGGCCGGGCGACGGCGCTGGCATTGGTGGCGACGGCCTTCGGCGCGCAGGTGCCCCTGCGCCTCGTCCAGGCGCTGGCCCGGCGCTCCGCCGTGGAAGCCGGCGAGACCTTGCGCGGGGCGGGCCTGCTCGCCCGGGCCCTGCCCGGCCTGATGCGGGCGATCGCCCGGTGAGCCCCTGCCCTACGGTTTTCCGGCAACAGCCCGCGGAGAATCGCGCGCCGGACCAGTCCTCGCTCTGGCAACCCGGCGCAGGACTGCCTAACGCATCGGGCGATGGCGTGAAAACCGTCTCGCCGGAGACGAAGCGGTAACGATGATCTGAGACCATCCCTCGCCCGGGTGCGGCTCTCGCGGCAAGTTCGGACCTGTCCATGCTTCACGGTAAGAAGATCGCCGTCGTCCTGCCGGCCTACAATGCCGCGGCGACGCTGCGGCGCACCTATGCCGAGATCCCCCTCGACATCGTCGACGACGTCATCCTGGTCGACGACGCCAGCCGCGACGACACCGTGGCGGTGGCGGACGAACTCGGCCTGACCATCGTGCGCCACGCGCAGAATTGCGGCTACGGCGGCAACCAGAAGACCTGCTACCGCACGGCGCTCGACCGCGGCGCCGACATCGTGGTGATGCTCCACCCCGATTACCAGTACGCCCCGCGCCTCGTCACCGCGATGGCCTCGATGATCGTCTCGGGTGAGTACGACGCGGTCCTGGCCTCGCGCATCCTCGGCAAGGGGGCGCTCGTCGGCGGCATGCCGCTCTACAAGTACGTCGCCAATCGCGGCCTCACCTTCGTGCAGAACATCCTGATGGGGCAGAAGCTGTCCGAGTACCACAGCGGCTACCGCGCCTGGAGCCGCCCGGTGCTGGAGAGCCTGCCCCTCGACCGCTGCTCGGACGATTTCGTGTTCGACAACCAGATGCTGGCCCTGGCGATGGACGCCGACTTCCGCATCGGCGAGATCTCCTGCCCGACGCGCTACTTCGCCGAGGCGTCCTCGATCAACTTCCGCCGCAGCGTCGTCTACGGCCTCGGCGTGCTGAAGACCTCGCTGGTCTACCGGCTGCACCGCTGGGGCCTCAGGGCCGACCCGCTCTTCGAGGCGCCCAAGGTTGCCTCCAAGGATGCCTCCAAGGACGCTCCCAAGCCCGTGCCGGCGCGGCCGTGATGCGCCGCGCCATGGCCTCCGGGGGGATGCTGGCGGGCCTCGCCGCCCTCGCGCTCCTGCCCTTCGGGCTCGGCCTGGCGGCGCCGGGCACCCCGGGGGACGTGATCGCCTGGCTCTCGGCCCTGTGCGAGCGCCAGGGCGCCGCCGGGCCGATCGTGCTGGTCGCGGCCCAGACCCTGATCGCGGCGAGCGGCGTGCTGCCGGCCTCCCTGCTCGGCATCGCCGCCGGTACGCTGCTCGGCCTCGGCGCGGGCTTCGCGACGGCGGCCGCCGGCACGATGGCTGGGGCTCTCCTGAGCTTCTGGATCGGCCGGGGGCTGCTGCGCGGGCGCCGGCCCGGCTTCCTCGCCGGCGGGCGCTGGGTCGCCGCCCTCGACCGCACGGTGGCGGCGGAGGGCTGGCGCCTCGTCTGCCTGATGCGGCTCTCGCCGGTGATGCCGTTCGCGCCGACGAGCTACGCGCTCAGCCTCAGCAGCGTGCGCCTCGCCGACTACCTGCTGGGCACCCTGGCTGCCCTGCCGGCGCTCCTCGCCTACGTGATGCTGGGGGCGCTCGGGCGCACGGCGCTGGCCGGCGAGGCGGAGTGGCTGCGCGGCGCCGTCCTTGTCCTGGGCGTGGGCGCGACGGTGCTGCTGGTGCGCAAGCTCAAGCGCCTCGCCGGGCGGCTCGCGAGCGAACGGCCGTGACGGGCCGCCTCGACGGGGCGGGCGGGCGGCTCTGGTGCGCGGCCTTCGCCCTCCTCGGCCTGCCGCTCTGCCTGCTGCTCGCCGTCCTCGTGCCGCTGGGCGAGGTGGCGGACGAATCCGCCCACCTGCTGCGGGCGGTGGCCCTCCTCGACGGCCAGGTCGTCGGCCACCGGGAGACCGTGACCTATTCCGACGGCATCGCGCGCCCGGCCGCCGGCGTCACCGCCGATCCGGTGTGGGAAGTCCTGAGCCGCGCCCGGCCGCTCGCGCCCGACAAGGTTCCGGTGCCCGAGCCGATGCCCGCGCCCGGCCACCCGGCCTTCCTGCCGCTCTACACCATCGGCACCTATTTCCCGGCCTTCTACATCCCGGGCGCCCTCGGGATCGGCCTCGGGCAGGCGCTCGGGCTCACCCCCGCGAAGGCGGCCCTCCTCGGGCGCCTCGCCAACACGGCGGCCTACGGCGCGCTCGGGCTCGCGGCCCTGGCGCTGGCCCGGCGCGGCCGGACGCTCCTCTTCGGGGTTCTGGTCGTGCCGATGAGCCTGTCGCTCGCGGCCTCCTTCAACCAGGACGCCCTGATGATCGCCGCCTGCGCGCTGGCCGCCGCGCTGCTGACCGGCGACGATCCGTGGCGCCGGCGCCTCGCCGCCGTCGTGATCGCCCTGGTGGTCCTGGCCAAGCCCCCCTATGCGGCGATCGCCGCGATGCTGCTGGTGCCGCTGCCGGAGCGCTTCTGGGTCAGCCGGCTGTTCTGGTGCCGGGTCGGAATCGCCGTGCTGGCGGTGCTGCCGGGCGTCGCCTGGATCGTCTTCGCCACGATCCACGTCGCGACGCCGGTGCCGCGCCTCGCCTACGAGGCCGGCCCGCTCTGGAGCGGGCCGCGCCCCGCGCCGTTCCTCGGCACCGATACGGGGGCGCAGGTCCGGATCCTCCTCGAGCATCCCGGCCTGATCCTCACCCTGCCGGCGCAAGGCCTGCTCGCCTTCAAGCGCGTCCTGGTGCTTGCCACCGGGGCGATCGGGGTGTTCGGCTGGCTCGACAGGCTGCTGCCGGCCATCGTCTACACCACCTGGATCGCGGCGCTCGTCGGGCTCGCGATCCTGTGCGGGCGGAGCGTCCGGCTGCGCTGGATCGATCTGGCGCTCCTCGTGACCGCGGCTCTGCTCACCGCCTGGCTCGTCGCCCTGTCGCAATACCTGTCCTGGACCCATGTCGGCGAGGCGCGGATCGACGGGCCGCAGGGGCGCTACTTCCTGCCGCTGCTCCCGATGCTCGTCCTCGCCCTCGTGCCGCGACCCGCCGCGGTGCTCGCACCCGGGTTGCGCTGGGGCCTCGTCATCGGTACCGCGGTGGCGGCCCTCGACCTCGTCGTGGTGCCGCTCGCCACCGCGTGGATGTTCTGAAGGCGGGGCGGGCCGTCGGAATTCACGCGCCGGATCGTGCGGGCTTTCCTCTCCCCGCCCGCGGGGAGAGGAAAGCCCGCGCCAGCTGGATACGAGCGGCGCACGACAGGACCGCATGCCCCCCTCCCCTCCCCTCCCGAATCCCGCCCCATGCGCGCGCTGATCGACCTCCTCCGCGCCATGACCCTGCGCGAGCGCCGCCGCGCCGGGCTGATTGGGGCCGGGCTCGCCCTCGCGGCCCTGCTCGAAGTGGTCGGCGTCGCCTCGGTGGTACCGTTCCTGACGCTGGTCGGCGATCCCGGCGCGGCGTCGCGGGTTCCGGCGCTCGGCGCCATCCGCGACGGGCTCGGGCTGACCGACGACCGCACCTTCCTGATCGTGGTCGGGCTGGCGGCACTCGTCGCCATCCTCACCACCTCCTGCGTCAATGCCGGGCTCACCTACGCCCAGCTCCGCTTCAGCCACAGCGTCGGCTACGGCTTCGCCCGCCGGCTGCTGTTCCGCACCATCGACCGCGAGCGGCTGTTCTTCACCACCGCCAACAGCGCCGAGCTCGCCAAGACGATCCTGAGCGAGACCGACCGCCTCGTCGTCGGCGTGCTGACGCCCGCCACCGTCATCGCCTCGCGGGCGACCTCGGCGCTCGCCGTCATCGCGTTCCTGCTCGTCGTCTCGCCGCGCCTGGCGCTGATCCTCGGCGCCGGCTTCGGCGGGCTCTATGTCGGCATCTTCCTGGTGGTGCGGGCGCGGCTCGCCCGCATCGGCGCCCGGGCCGTCGCCGGCAATGCCGGCCGGTTCCAGGTGGTGCACGAGACCCTGGGCGGCCTCACCGAATTGAAGCTCTACGGCCGGGCGCAAGCCTTCGCGCGCCGGTTCGAGGCCCCCGCCCGCACCTACGCCCAGGCCAGCGCCGAGAGCCTGCTCACCGGGCAGTTGCCGCGATTCGTCATCGAGGCCCTGGCCTTCGGCGGCGTGATCGTGGTGGTGCTGTTCGCCCTCTCGCAGGGGCTCGACACCGCCGGCATCCTGCCGCTCCTCGGCCTGTTCGCCTTCGCCGGCTACCGGATGCTGCCGGCGTTCCAGAACGTGTTCAACGCACTCGCCCTCCT
Organism: Methylobacterium aquaticum; assembly: GCF_016804325.1. Classification (NCBI taxonomy): domain Bacteria; kingdom Pseudomonadati; phylum Pseudomonadota; class Alphaproteobacteria; order Hyphomicrobiales; family Methylobacteriaceae; genus Methylobacterium; species Methylobacterium aquaticum. Next base: position 1,828,729 of record NZ_CP043627.1, on the reverse strand, counting down.
GCGCTTCACCCTGCCGGCGGTGCGGCTCGTCGTCGACGGGCTCGAGGGCGAGCGCCCCGCCCTCCCCCGTACCCGCGAGCGCCTGCCGTTCCGGGAGGCGATCCGCCTGGAGGGCGTCGGGTTCGACTACGAGGCCGGCCGCCCGGCGCTCGCAGGCGTCACCCTGACGATTCCGGCCCACACCACGGTCGGCCTCGTCGGCCGCACCGGCTCGGGCAAGTCGACGCTGATCGGGCTGATCCTCGGCTTCCTGCATCCGACGGCCGGGCGCATCGCGGTCGACGGCACGACGCTCGATCCCGCCACCCTGCCGGCCTGGCAGAACCGCATCGGCTACGTGCCCCAGGACATCTTCCTGATCGACGGCACCATCGCGGAGAACATCGCCTTCGGCCTCGACACGATCGACGCGGCGGCGGTGGAGCGGGCGGCGCGTCTCGCCGGCGCGCACGACTTCGTCGCCGCCCTGCCGGAGGCCTACGCCACCCGCGTCGGCGAGCGCGGCGCCCGGCTCTCCGGCGGCCAGCGCCAGCGCATCGGCATCGCCCGGGCGCTCTACCACGATCCCGACGTGATCGTGTTCGACGAGGCGACCTCCGCCCTCGATTCCGAGACGGAGGCCGTGGTGATGCGGGCGGTGCAGGGGCTGTCCGGCACCCGCACCCTCATCATGATCGCCCACCGCCTCACCAGCCTCGCCGGCGCCGATACGGTGCATGTGCTGGAGGGCGGCCGGATCGTCGCCTCGGGCCCGCCGGAGCAGGTGCTGCCGCAGGCGGGGGAGCAGGGTCGGGCGTGATCCGGCCTGGACGGTCGTTGCTGCCTCGACCGGTGGGCCACACTCAGCGTCATTCCGGGGCCGCGCAGCGGAGCCCGGAATCCAGACACTCGGGTGTGGAAGAACAAAGCGGAGCGCGATCCGCCTTTTTCTAGACCATCCGCGGTTCTGGATTCCGGGCTCCGCTTTCGCGGCCCCGGAATGACCCGGTGGGTGTTCGAATTCGTCGACGCATACCGGGATCCGGCGTCCCGCCCGCTCACCCCGGCTCCAGCACCCCGTAATCGTGGGTATAGGCCCCCTCCTCGAACCGGTCGAAGCCCAGGCTCCAGCGGTAGCCGGGCCAGAGGTAGTCGACGCGGCCGGCGTCGGGCCGGTACAAGGCGGTATAGGCCGTGGGGAAGCTGAGCTTGCGCGAATGGAGCGGCGGCTCGGCGAAGCGCGCCGCCAGCGCCGCGAGGGTGGTCGCGGGATCGTCCAGGGCCTCCTCCAGCACCCGCTGACGTAGCGCCGAGCGGGAGGCGGACGAGACCCGCTCCTGGTGGTTGGTGCAGGTGCGCTGGCGCGTCACCGCCGGCTCGCGCCGGGGACCGAGGAACACCGTGGCGTGATCGCCGCTGCGGTCGAGGAGCGTGACGTTGTGGAGCTGCACCGCCGGAAGGCGGGAGAGCGCGGCCACCCCCTCGCGGACCGAGCCGCAGGTCTCCAGCACGTAGCGCAGCATCTGGATGATGGCGAAGCCCTCGCCCCGCCGGGCGATGCCGCCGAGGGTACAGCTGGCCACCAGCCCGTCCTCGTTCATCCCGTCGAGGCAGCCGCCCCAGGGCCGCTGCACCATCCCGATCACCCGGCGGCCCGACCACGCCGTCATCTCGATGCGGCCGGTGATGGCGGAGAGCGGATAATCGTAGTTGCGGATCAGGGCCGGGCCGCCCTCGCCGAGCCAGACCGCCTGGCTGCATCCCTGCCGGTGCGGGGCCGGCCGGTAATGGCTGAGGATGCGGTGAGCGAGTTCGTCGTCGCCGACCATCCCGCACAGGTCGTCGTAGGCCGGGACGAGTTCGGGCATGTGGCGCAGGAGCGCCGCGCGGCATTCGGCGGCCGACGGCCGCTCGGGCGCCCCCTCCCCGAGATACCACCGCGCCGCCTCGTCCCGCCCCTGGCGGAACCGGGCGAGCCACCCGGGGCCGGGGCGGTCCTCGACATGGGCAGTGAAGGTTTTTTGCATCCTGACCTTGTCCTCTGGACCGATCGCCGCGTCGGAGCGGAGTCCGTTCCGTGTCTTTGTGCCCTCGCACGCGCGACCGTCCCCGACGGCGAGCCGGTCGTCGCGTAACCCTGAAATCCGCGGGCGCCCTGCCCTACCGTTCCGGACGCGTCACGGCCCTGCGCCAGATGAGACCGGGCCGGCTCGTCTGCATCGGATTGGCCGAGGGTGGAATGAATTCCTCCGACAGTTTTGCGAACTGCGAAGCGTTTCGCGGATCGTCTGAATTTCTATCATTTCTCTCGCAAAGATAAACTTTTTGTTCACCATCTGGCGGGAAAGCTGCAGTTGGAGCAGTACCAGGTTGTTGTCGATGACGATCAAGAAGAGTTTATCCGGCAGGCTGATGGTGATCGCCGGATCGGCGATTGGCCTGACCCTCGTCGGCTTCGTCGGCATCTCCGGATGGGTGGCCGCGGAACGGACCAACGACCAGATCCTGCAACTCGCCGCCGAGAAGGCCGCCGTCGCGACGGCGCAGACCTCGGTCAGGATCGTCGATGCCGTCTCGGCCGGCACCGCCCTGACGGGCACGCTGTCGGGACTCATGGGCAGCGGCACCGTCCGCAAGGCCGATACCGTCGCAACGCTCGAATCGCTGCTGCGGCACTATCCCGACCTGTTCGGCGCCTGGATGTCCGACACCACGGACAAGCGCGCTGCGCCTTACTTCAGCGGAACCGGCTTCGAGAACGCCGCCGGCCTCTTCACGCCCTACTGGACGAAGAAGGACGACGGCACCCTCGCCTTCTCGACCTTCCCCGTCGATCCGGCGCAGGCCTGGTACCGCGAACCGATCGCGTCCGGCAAAAGTCTCCTCGTCGAGCCCTACGTGACCAGCCAGGGGCAGCTCGTCACCTCGGTCTCGGCGCCGCTCAAGGTCGGGACCCAGGTGGTGGGCGTCGGCGGCGTCGACATCCGGCTGAGCTGGCTCGCGGAGGCCTTCGCGGCGATGCGCCCGTTCGACGGCGGGCGCGTCCTGATGCTGTCGAATGCCGGCAAGTGGATCGTTCCCCCGCAGCCCGACCTCCTGATGAAGGACTACGACGGCGTCGGCGCAGCCGACATCAGGGCCGCCCTGGCCGACAGGCGGCCGCGCATCCTGCGCGGCAGCCCGGACGGCTCGGTCCGCCTCGTCTACCCGTTCACGCAGCCCGGCATGAACACGACCTGGTCGCTGGTCATGGACGTGCCGGCCGCCGCCTTCTCGCACCCGATCACCCTGCGCGTCGCCGAGACGGCGGCGGCCGGGTTCATCGTCCTCCTCGTCCTCCTCGGCGTCCTGTTCCTGGCGGCGCGCCGCCTGATCCGCCGCCCCCTGGAACGCTGCCTGACGACGATCGAGGCCCTGATCGAGCGCCGCTACGACGTGGCGATCACCGACACCCAGCGCGGCGACGAGATCGGCCGGGTCAACCAGGCGCTCGAGGTGTTCCGCGACAAGGCGCACCAGGCCGACCTCCTGATGAGCGAGAGCGAGAGCGAACAACGCCGCCGCCTGGAGCGGGCGGCCCGGGTCGACCGGCTCGTCCGCGACTTCCAGGACGGCATCGCCGGGGCGCTCGGCATCGTCACCTCCGCGGCGACGGAACTCGACGCCACCGCCCGGGCGATGACCCAGGTGGCGGATTCCACCAACGGCCAGGCCCTGGCCTCGAGCGCGGCGGCCGAGGAGACGGCGGTCAACGTCCAGACCGTCGCGGCGGCGGCCGAGGAGATGGTCTCCTCCCTCCAGGAGATCGAGCGGCAGGTCCTGCGCTCCAACGACGTGGCGTCCCATGCGGCCCGGGACGCCGAGGCGACCGGGGCCACGATGGCGGGCCTGAGTCACGCAGCCGAGCAGATTGGCGCCGCCGTCACCACCATCGCGTCGATCGCCAGCCAGACCAACCTGCTGGCGCTGAACGCCACGATCGAGGCGGCCCGCGCCGGCGAGGCGGGCCGCGGCTTCGCGGTGGTCGCGGCCGAGGTCAAGGAACTGGCCAGCCAGACGTCACGGGCCACCGACGAGATCAGCGGCCAGATCGCGGCGATCCAGGGCGCCACCGGCCAGGCGGCGGAGGCGATCCGGCAGGTCAACCGCACCATCGCCGGGATGAGCGAGATCAGCGCGGCCATCGCCGCGACGGTCACCGAGCAGACTGCCGCCACCAGCGAGATTTCGCGCAATGCCGGCGAGGCGGCGCACGGCACGCGGGACGTGTCGGAGAACGTCGCCCGGGTCCTGGCCTCGGCCGGGGAGACCGGCAGCGCCGCCTCCCAGGTGCTGACCGCCGCGGCGGAGCTGGCCAGCCAGTCGCTCCAGGTCAAGCGGCAGGTCGACGACTTCCTGCGCGACATCCAGGCGGCGTGACGCCCTTCCCCGCCGCTCCGCGGCGGGGTGCTTCCTCACCACATCGTCTGCTTCGCCCGCTCGGCCCAGGCCGCGTCGTAGCTCTCGCCGCCGACGCGGCCTTCGCTCATCTCGGCCAGGATCTGGCCGGGCGTCGGCAGCGTCTTCGGATCGACCCGGGCCTCGTCCCGCCACAGGCCCGAGCGGATCAGCGCCCGGGCGCACTGGAAATAGACCTCGCCGACCCGGATCACCATCACGGTGCGCGGCGCCTTGCCGTCGACGGCGAAGGACGCGCAGAGATCCGCATCGTCGTCGATCGCCGCCCGCCCGTTGACCCGCAGCGCGTTGCCGATGCCGGGGATCAGGAACATCAGCCCGACCCGCGGGTCTCGGATCACGTTACGCAGGCTGTCGATCCGGTTGTTGCCGCGACGGTCGGGGAGCAGCAGCGTGCGCGGATCGGCGACCCGCACGAAGCCCGGGCGGTCGCCGCGGGGCGAGCAATCGAGCCCCTCCGGGCCGCTCGTCGCCAGCGCCGCGAACGGCGCGACCTCGATGAAGCGCCGGTAATGCGGCGTGATGTGATCGGCGACCTTCGCGGTCGAGGCCTCGCCGACCGCGCCGAACGCGCCGTAGACCCGCTCCAGCTCCGCCACCGTTTCCAGGATCGCCATCGGCCCGTCTCCTCCGTGAGGCTCATGGCTCGGTTAAGCGATCCCCGGGCGCGTGACCATGGAGACGATCGCACCCTCGCGTGAGCGCCCTTCACCGAAGCTCCTGGCAACCCGGTTGCCAGCTGGCAACTCGCCGTCCGACGAGCCATGGTTAATCGATCTTAACCAAAAACCGATTGCGTCCCTACGGCCACGCTGGCATCGTTTTACGGAGTTTTTCCGCAATTCGCTCAGGAACCGTAAATGCCCGACCAGCCGCAGGAGCAGGCACGAGCCGCGATCTCCGACCGCCCCTCGATCACCCGGATCATCGCCGACGATGGCGGCGCGCTCTCGAACGAGTTGAACGCCCTGCGGCGCACCCTCTTCCCGCCGGCCTCGCACAAGCTGCTGCGGTCGTTCTCCTCCGGCGAGGCGGCGAAGCTGATCGGGGTGGCGGACGGCTACCTGCGCCAGCTCTCGCTGGCGAGCAAGGGACCGCAGCCGGAGATCGGTCCCGGCGGCCGGCGCTCCTACACGCTCGACCAGATCAACGAGCTGCGCCAGCTCCTCGACGACGGCCCGAAGGCGAAGGGCTACGTGCCGCACCGCAGCGGCGACGAGCATTGCCAGGTGCTCGCGGTCGTGAACTTCAAGGGCGGGTCGGGCAAGACCACCACGGCGGCCCACCTCGCCCAGTACCTGGCGCTCCGCGGCTACCGGGTGCTCGCCGTCGACCTCGACCCGCAGGCCTCACTGACCGCGCTCCACGGCTACCAGCCGGAATTCGACGTCGGCCCCAACCAGACCCTCTATGCCGCGATCCGCCACGACGACGAGCAGAAGCCGCTCTCGGAGGTGGTGCGCAAGACCTACTTCCCCGGCCTCGACCTCGTGCCCGGCAACCTCGAACTGATGGAATTCGAGCACGACACCCCGCGGGTGCTGGCCGACCGCAACGCCGAGCCGTTCTTCGGCCGCATCGCCACGGCGCTCGGCAGCGTCGCCGACGATTACGACGTGATGATCCTCGACTGCCCGCCGCAGCTCGGCTTCCTGACGCTGGGCGCGCTCTGCGCCGCGACCGCGATGCTGGTGACGGTGCATCCGCAGATGCTCGACGTGATGTCGATGTGCCAGTTCCTGCTGATGGCCTCCGACCTGCTCGGGGTGGTGCAGGAGGCCGGCGCCGACCTCGATTACGACTTCCTGCGCTACGTCGTGACCCGCTACGAGCCGTCGGACGCACCGCAGACCCAGATGGTCGGCTTCATGCGCTCGCTGTTCCGCGAGCGGGTGCTGACCCACCTGATGCTCAAATCCACCGCCATCTCGGATGCCGGCCTGTCGAAGCAGACCCTCTACGAGATCGGCCGCGAGAGCTTCACCCGCGCCACCTACGACCGGGCGATCGAGGCGCTCGACGGGGTGAACGGCGAGATCGAGGCCCTGATGCACCGCGCCTGGGGACGCGTGCCGGCATGAAGCGCAAGGATGCCCTCCGCGCGGCGCTGAGCGCCCGCGCCCAGGAACCGCAACAAGAACCGCCGGCGGAGTTGCCAGTTGGCAACCCGGCCGAGGCGGTGGAAACACCACCCGAGGCGCCGCGTCCGCTGGTGCGCTCCGGCGCCGTCGGTGCCATGGGGCGCAGCCTCGGGCGCATCGCCAGCGCGGCGGCCGAGGCCCGCGCCATGGTCGCCTCCGGCGACCGGGTGGTCGAGATCGACCCAGGCCTGATCGACGGGTCGTTCGTGAAGGACCGCCTGACCGGCGATCCGCAGGAGCACGCGGAGTTCGTCGCCCTGATCCGCGAGCGCGGCCAGCAGGTGCCGATCCTGGTGCGGCCGCACCCGGCGGCGGAGGGCCGCTATCAGGTCGCCTACGGCCATCGCCGCCTGCGCGCGGCGGCCGAGCTCGGCCGGCCGGTGCGGGCGGTGGTCAAGGCGCTCACCGACGAGGATCTGGTCGTCGCGCAAGGCCAGGAGAACTCGGCCCGGGCCGATCTCAGCTATATCGAGCGGGCCCTGTTCGCGATCGCGCTCGAGGATCGCGGCTTCGACCGCGCCACCATCATGGCGGCGCTCGCCGTCGAGAAGACCCAGCTCTCGCGCCTGATCGGCATCGGCCGGGCGGTACCGGCGGAGGTCGTGGCGGCGGTCGGCCCAGCGCCGAAGGCCGGGCGGCCGCGCTGGACCGCGCTCGTCGAGGCTCTGACCCGCGAGGGAGCCGGGGAGGCGGTGTCCCGCATCCTGGCGGCGCCGGATTTCTCAGGTTTGTCCTCCGACGACCGCTTCGCCCGGCTGCTCGCCGGCCTCACCGCGCCGGCGCCGCGGCCGGCCCCGACCCCGGCGGTGTGGACCAATCTCGGCGGACGGCCGGTGGTGCGGATCGAGCGCGGCCGCCAGGGCACCCAGCTCACCGTCGATGACGCGGTCGAGCCGGACTTTGCCGCCTACCTGATCCAGAGTCTTCCCCAACTCTACGCGGCCTTCGCCGAGTCGAAGACGCGCGACGAGACCGATTAAGGATCGATCCCATAGGCAACCGGCGGGACGAAGACTCGCCGGTTAGACACAGAGATTCACAGGAATCTGGTGCTCTGCTTCGGGAATCGGCGGAGTTGGACTCTGCCGATTCGGGTTTCGCGCGTTACGACTCCGCCATGCAGAGTCACGATGCACGCCCTGGCGGCGCGCATCCCCGTGCGGAGCCCTTTGGTGGAGATGACGACCCCGCCGCAACCCGTCCTCGAACCGGTCGAGGGCGTGCGCGACCCCGACCTGATCGAGATCGTCGAGAAGGCGCGCGGCAGCGTCGCCTACAAGGCGACGCTCGCCTTCGTGCGCGCCAGCCAGGCCAAGCGCGACGCCGAGTCGGAAGCGCGCGACAAGCTGGTGGAGCTGAAGGCCGAGGCCGCGGCCGAGCGCGCCCGGCTGCCCCGCAACGCGCGCCGCCGCGACATGGTGCGCGAGGTGATCGAGAACGAGCCGGCGGCGCCCGAGAACATCCAGCACATCCACTCGGTCCTGGCGCTCTGCGGCCTGCCGTATCGCGAGCCGAAGGGCGTCACCAACGTCTCGCGGGAATACGGCCGCAACACGCTCGCCATCAATGCCGGCCGGCTCATCAACCCGTCGACCGGCGAGATGGAGATGCAGGGGCTGCCCTACGGCCCGAAGGCGCGGCTCCTGTTGCTGCATCTCTGCACCGAGGCGGTGCGCCAGCGCAGCCCCAAGGTCGAGGTGGCGCAGAGCATGTCGGGCTTCATCCGCGACATGGGATTTCCGGTCACCGGCGGCGAGCGCGGCACGCTCAAGCAGTTCAAGGAGCAGCTCAACCGGCTCGCCGCCTGCTCGATGCAGATCGGCCTGTGGGACGGCACCCGGGCCTCGACCCTCAACGTGCCGCCGTTCCGGCAGATGGACGTGTGGCTGCCGCTGCACAACCACCCGGACCAGGGCCTGCTCTGGTCCTCGACAATCACCTTCCACCGCGAGTTCTACGACAACCTGATCCAGCACGCCCTGCCGGTCGACATCCGCGCCGCCCGCGCCTTCGCCGGCTCGGCACGCAAGCTCGACCTCCTGTTCTGGGTCGGCTACCGGCTCTCGCGCCTGGAGCGGCCCCTGCGGCTCACCTGGGACAACCTCTACAAGCAGTTCGGCAGCGAGAACGGCTCGATCCGCTCGTTCCGCCAGGAATTCCGCAAGGATGTCGCCCATCTCACCGAGGTGTTTCCGCGCCTGCGCCTGACTCTCGACGATGGCGGGATGCAGTTGCTGCCCTCCGATCCGAAGGACCTGCTGGTGCCGCCCAAGGCGGCGCTCGCGAATAAGCGAGCCCGGGCAAGGGCTTGATTCCGCCGAGTTGCCTACGAGGGGAGGGGGGTCGAGGCGGCGGATGACGGTGCGCGTGTGAGCGCCGAGACGGCGTTGTGTTTGTCATGACTGTTGATAGGATTATTTTCTTTTCATCTCTGACGTTTTCACGCCCTGCACGACGATAACAAGAGTCTCCCTCCCACCACCTCATCCTGAGGTGTCAGTCCATCCTTGATGGACTGACCTCGAAGGAGGGCTCCAGAAGTCTCCGAGCTAACTGGAGCCCTCCTTCGAGGTCAGCCGATTTTCAATCGGCTAACACCTCAGGATGAGGTTAGAGGGTAGGATGATGCCACTTGCCTCGAGTCCCTAGCAGAAAATCCTGCTCAAACAGGCTCTCAGGATAAGGTCGAGGGTGGGACAGCTTCATGCCGGCAGCCTTCACGCCGCTGTCGTGTCCCGTGCCTCGACGTCATCCTGGGGCCGCGCAGCGGAACCCGGGATCCATAACCGCTGACGTTCAAAGATGAAGCGGCCCGCATGCCGTCTCGTTCGGCACCGTCGGCGTTTATGGATCCCGGGCTCTCGTCTTCGACGAGCCCCGGGATGACGTGGAGGGTCTGATATCTCTCGAATGGGAGACGCCTATCTTATATATTCATGCAATAAGCGAATGGATGTTATAAGATCAATCGGTATATTACAAATACGATGAATATTTATGACCATATTAGTCAGCATGATCACTAGCTATCTTACCCGACCACACCATTGCACCCGGCCACCCAACGCCGAGTTGCCTACGCCCCACCACTGCCGGGAGCAGATCCAACCACGCTGAATCGCCTACGCGCCCCATCGCCGGCGCGGCCTCCCGAATCTCCCGTTTCCCCATTGAGATTCCACGGTTTTCACCTGCCTGAGTCGACGCAGACCTGCCTACGGGACGTGAACGACTCCACGCCGAATTGCCTACGCTCTTGGACGACCGAGTAGCCTGTCGGTAACCCTGCGGTCCGCCGGCGCGATGAGTCATCGCAAAGTATTGCCGGACTCCGATCACACGCCCGGAGTCGAGACAGAGTCCCGGATCGGGACGGCGAATCATCGGCCAGCGTACAGGCGAGTCGGTTCCTGCGGTTCAAGCCTCGCCTCGACTCTTCCACGGGGAAACGAGTCCGGCTGATCTGGGCTTTGTCCGGCGAGGACTCATGCCGCCGAGTCCCCCGACTCTCGCCGCGACCACCCAAGACTCTGACCGGGCCTCCTGGCGAGAGGGGAGGGGGGCTTCGCCTCCGGTCCGGCCGAAGGCCTTCGGTGCCGCCTCCGCGCCGCTCACCCCGAAAAGCCCCTAACTCCTGATCTCGAAAAGCCTTTTTATGAGAGATTCTGAATCTAGATTCCGAATCTGAATCCGTAGAGCTATATGGGTATTATATGGGGTGGCGATTTTCCAAATCCCCACAAGGGGTTACCACCCGTTCGCGTAGGCTGGTCTGCGCATCCGCGTAGGCAACTCGGCGCATCCGCGTAGGCAGGTCTGCGCGGAATCGGGGGGTCGGCGAAGGCGACTCGGCGTGGGGGCGTAGGTTACTCGGCGTGGGCCCCCGATTAACAGCTTGGAAAGCTGTGTGAATCGCGGACGGCGTTCCGTAGGCGACTCGGCGTGCCGCGCGAGGCCTCGACGCACCCCCGCACGACCCCGGTTTGACGGCCCCGGATCCGGGGCGATGCCCGGCGAGCCGCAAATCCCGGATTCTCCGCCAGGAGGCCCGTGGAGGCCCGTCGCGCCCCAGAACAGTTGTACGGCACCTGCCGGCCTCGAATCCAGCTCAGCGGCGCTCCTGGCGGCTCTGAGCGGGTTGTCCAACGGCTGTGCCCGCCGGCAGCCCGCATCGCTGCCCCGCCCGATCCCCTTGCCCGGCAGGGCTTTCCGGGCGCCGCCGATCCCGTTGTCCCCGCTGCCGTCAACAGGGCCCCGGTCCGGGCAGGCTCTGACGGCCCTGTCGTCCACAGCCCCGATTGACACGTCCATGAAACCGAACAAAACAAGAACGAGTTGTTGCTTCGGTTCGGTGATGGGCATGAGATGCGGCAGGCCGAGCGGGAACGGCAGCTCGCGGCGTTGCGCGAGCGGATCGGCGGGCTGGCGCCCGAGGGGACGGACCGGCCGGTCCTGCCCTTCGGCGTCGCCGACCTCGACGCGCACCTGCCGGGCGGGGGCCTGCGCCTCGGTGCGGTCCACGAGGTGCTGGCGGCGGGACCGGTGGACGGGGAGGGGGCGCTCGCGGCCCTGTTCACCGCGGCGATCCTCGCCCGGCTCCCCGGCCCGGTCCTGTGGTGCCTGGCGAGCCGCGACCTGTTCGCCCCCGGCCTCGCCGCGGTCGGCCTCCATCCCGATCGGGTGCTCTACGCCGAGACCCGGCGCGAGGCCGAGGTGCTGCCCACCATGGAGGAGGGCCTGCGCCATCGCGGCCTCGCGGCGGTGGTCGGCGAGGTCGCCCGGCTCGGGCTCACCCCGTCGCGGCGGCTCCAGCTCGCCGCCGAGGGCAGCGGCGGCCTCGCCCTGGTGATCCGCCGCCGGGGCAGCGCCGTCCCGGAGCCCAACGCCGCCGCGACCCGCTGGGGCGTCACCGCGGCGCCCTCCGCCGCCCTTCCCGTGCCGGGCCTGTCGCGGGCCCGCTGGACCGTGGCGCTGCTGCGCGCCCGGGGCGCCGAGCCCCGCACCTGGCTCCTCGAGGCTCCCGATGCGAAGGGTCATCTGCGTGTTCCTGCCGACCTGGCCGACCGACCTGTGGCGGCGCCGGCACGGCGCGCCGCCGCCGGGTGAGCCGCTGGTGGCGGCGGCCCAGGACGGCCCGCGCCGGGTCGTCGGTGCCGTCGACCGCGCCGCCCATCGACTCGGCCTGCGCCCCGGTCTGGCGCTGGCGCAGGCGCAGGCGATGGTGCCGGGCCTCACGGTGATCCAAGCCGATCCGGAGGGCGATGCCGCGGCGCTCAGGCGCCTTGCGGCCTGGTGCCTGCGTTACGCCCCCCTCGTCGCCCCCGACCCGCCGGACGGGATCTGGATCGACGTGGCGGGCGCCGCCCACCTGCATGGCGGCGAGGCGGCACTGCTGGCAAGCTTGCGCCGCCGCCTCGGCCGGGCCGGCTACCGGGTCCGGGCGGCGCTCGCCGACACGCCCGGCGCCGCCTGGGCGGCCGCCCGCTGCCTCGGCCCCGAGATCGTGCTGCCGCCCGGCGGCCAGCGCGACGCGCTCCTCGCCCTGCCGCTCCGCGCCCTGCGCCTCGACCGCGACATCGTCTCGGGGCTCGCTCAGCTCGGCATCGCGCGGGTCGGCCAGCTCTTGGAGCAGCCGAGTGGCCCGTTGCGCCGGCGCTTCGGCGAGGCGCCCGCCCGCCGTCTCGCCGAAGCCCTCGGCCACGCCCCCGAACCGCTCGCCACCCTGGCCCCACCCGTCGAGCACAGCGTGCGCCTCGCCTTCGCGGAGCCGATCGGTGCGCCCGAGACGCTCGCCCGGGTCGCCGGGCGGCTGACCGGGATGCTGGCGGACGATCTCACCCGGCACGGGCTCGGCGTGCGCCGGCTCGACCTAGTGTTTCGCCGGGTCGACGGGCTCGACCAGGCGGTCAGCGTCGGCACCGCCCGGCCGAGCCGCGATCCTACCCACCTCGCCCGCCTGCTCTCCGAGCGGCTCGCCACCATCGATCCCGGCCACGGAATCGACGAGGCGCGGCTTGCCGCTCCACGGGTCGAGCGCCTGGAGGCGCGCCAGCTCGCCGCGGTGGGCGAGGAGCCGGACCCGGACACGATGGCCGAGCTGGTCGACCGGCTGGTTCTGCGCCTCGGGCCGGGCCGGGTGTTTCGCAAAAGTCCGGTCGAGAGCGAGTGGCCCGAGCGGGCGGTGCGCCGGGTCGCGGCCTTGAGCCCTGCCACCGGCGTGACCTGGCCCGCCGACCTGCCGCGCCCCGGCCGGCTGCTGCCGGCCCCGGAGCCGGTGGCGGTGCTGGCCGCTCTTCCCGATGCCCCGCCCTCCGCCTTCACCTGGCGCGGCACCCGCCGCCGGGTGGCCCGGGCCGACGGGCCGGAGCGGATCTTCGGCGAATGGTGGTTGTCCGACGACGAGGTCTCGGCCACCCGCGACTATTACCGGGTCGAGGACGAGACCGGCGCCCGCTACTGGCTGTTTCGCGATTCCCTGACGCGGGATGGCGCGCGCTGGTGGCTGCATGGGCTGGGGGAGGCGTGATGCGCCCGGTCCCTCGAAGCTTGCTGGCTTCGGCCGCTGGATTTCATCCCACCCGCGACCTCATCCTGAGGTGCGACCAGCGGGAGCCTCGAAGGAGGGCTCCAGAAGTCGCGGCGATCTCTGGAGCCCTCCTTCGAGGTCAGTCGATCTTCGATCGACTGACACCTCAGGATGAGGTGGAGTGTGGGATAGAGAAGATGCCCGAGATGCTGCCGTTGACGGTTGGATAAGCTCCCCATGACCGTCGAACTCCAGGTCACCACCCACTACTCGTTCCTGCGCGGCGCCTCCTCGCCGGAGGAGCTGTTCTCTGCCGCCGCCCTCCTCGGCATCCGGGCGCTCGCCGTCACCGACCGCAACTCGCTCGCCGGGATGGTGCGGGCGCATGCCGCCGCCCGCACCACCGGCTGCCGCCTGATCGTCGGCTGCCGGCTCGACCTCGCGGAAGGCTGGAGCCTGCTGGTCTATCCCACCGACCGGGAGGCCTATGGCCGGCTCTGCCGCCTCCTCACCCTCGGCCGCTCGCGCGAGCGGGCGCCCAAGGGCGGTTGCCACCTGACAACTGCCGACGTGGCGGAATGGGGCGAAGGCCTCCTGGCGGTGCTGCCCGCCGACCGGCCGGACGATGCCCTGACGGAGCGCCTGCGCCTCCTGAAGGCGGTGTTCGGACGGGACCTGTCCTGCGGCCTGTCGCGCCGCTTCGGCGTCAACGACCACCTGCGGCTGGAGGGAATCGCGAGCCTCGCCCGGGCCGCCCGGGTGCCCACGACCGTCCTCGGCGACGTGCTCTACCACGTGCCCGAGCGGCGGATGATGCAGGACGTGGTCACCTGTATCCGCCTGAAGACCACCATCGCGGCGGCGGGCTTTGCCCGCGAGCGCCATGCCGGGCGCCACCTGCACGATCCGGCCGAGACCGCGCGCCTGTTCGCCCGCCACCCCGAGGCCCTGGCCCAGGCCGCGGCGATCGCCGAATCCTGCCGCTTCTCCCTCGACGAGCTGACCTATACCTACCCGGACGAGGCCGGGGCGGATGGGCGCCCGGCGCAAGCACGGCTCGAAGCGATGACCTGGGAGGGGGCGGACAAGCGCTTCCCGGCCGGGGTGCCGGACGCCGTCCGCAAGCAGCTGAGTGACGAACTCGATCTCGTCGCGAAGAAGGCCTACGCGCCGTATTTCCTCACCGTCGAGGCGATCGTCCGTTACGCCCGGTCTCAGGGCATCCTGTGCCAGGGCCGCGGCTCGGCGGCGAATTCGGCGATCTGCTACTGCCTTCACATCACCGCCATCGATCCGGTGGAGCAGGGCCTGCTGTTTGCCCGCTTCATCAACGAGAGCCGCGACGAGCCGCCCGACATCGACGTCGATTTCGAGCACGAGCGCCGGGAGGAGGTGATCCAGTGGATCTACGCCACCTACGGCCGCGAGCGGGCGGCGCTGACCGCGACGGTGATCCGCTACGGCGCCCGCGGCGCGGTGCGGGAGGTCGGCAAGGTGCTGGGCGTGCCGGAGGACATCACCGGGGCGCTCGCCCGGCTGGTCTGGGGCTGGTCGCGCGACGGCGTCGGCGAGCGCGAGGCCAAGGCGCTCGGCCTCGATCTCTCCGAGCGTCGTCTGAGGCTGACGCTCGAGATCGGCCGGGCGCTGATCGGCACGCCGCGCCATTTCGGCCAGCATCCGGGCGGCTTCGTCCTGACCCTCGACCGGCTCGACCGGCTCTGCCCGGTGGTGCCCGCCCGGATGGAGAACCGCCAGATCATCGAGTGGGACAAGGACGACATCGAGGTCCTGCGGTTCATGAAGGTCGACGTGCTGGGCCTCGGCATGCTCGGCTGCCTGCGCCGGGCCTTCACGCTCTTGGCCGAGCACCGGCCCGAGACCAGCCCGCCGCGGGAGATCGCCGACATCCCTCAGAGGGACGAGCCCACCTACGCGATGATCCGGAAGGCCGACACGATCGGGGTGTTCCAGATCGAGAGTCGCGCGCAGATGGCGATGCTGCCGCGGATGCAGCCCAGAAACCTCTACGACCTCACCATCGAGGTCGCGATCGTGCGGCCGGGCCCGATCCAGGGCGACATGGTCCATCCCTACCTGCGCCGCCGCCGCGGGCTCGACGAAGTCACCTACCCGACCGAGGAACTGAAAGCGGTGCTGGGGCGGACCCTCGGCGTGCCGCTGTTCCAGGAACAGGCGATGCAGGTCGCGATCGTCGCCGCCGGCTTCACCCCGGAGCAAGCGGACGGTCTGCGCCGGGCCATGGGCACCTTCAAGGGCGACGGAACGATCAACCTCTACGAGGAGAAGCTGGTCGGCGGCATGATCGCCAACGGCTACGACCCGGATTTCGCCGCCCGCACCTACCGCCAGCTCGAAGGCTTCGGCTCCTACGGCTTTCCGGAGAGCCACGCCGCCTCCTTCGCCCTCATCGCCTACGCCTCGTCCTGGCTGAAGTGCCGGCATCCCGACGTGTTCTGTTGCGCCCTCCTCAACGCCCAGCCGATGGGCTTCTACGCCCCGGCCCAGATCGTGCGCGATGCCCGTGCCCACGGGGTCGAGGTCCGGCCGATCAGCGTCAACGCCTCGCGCTGGGACTGCACCCTGGAGCCGGCGGGGAGGG
Source organism: Methylobacterium aquaticum (assembly GCF_016804325.1). NCBI lineage: Bacteria > Pseudomonadati > Pseudomonadota > Alphaproteobacteria > Hyphomicrobiales > Methylobacteriaceae > Methylobacterium > Methylobacterium aquaticum. The sequence goes on along the minus strand of NZ_CP043627.1, from coordinate 1,813,005 downwards.
GAGGCTGGCGGTGCGCCTCGGGTTGAGGCTGGTGCGCGGGCTGCCGAACCAGGACGGCGCCCGGATCGCGACTTTGCGCGAGGCCGACCTTTTTCGCTCGGTCGAGGATCTGTGGCGCCGGGCCGGGCTGTCGCTGAAGGGCTTGCGGAGCCTCGCCGCGGCGGATGCCTTCGCGTGCCTCGGGCTCGGGCGGCGCGAGGCCCTGTGGGCGATCCGCGGCCTCGCCCCCGAGCCGCTGCCGCTCTTCGCGGCGGCCGACAGGCGCGAGACCGTCCCCCTGCCCGAACTCGACGAGCCGCCGGTGCGCCTCGCCCCCCTCGGGGAGGGGGCCGCCGTGGTGGCGGATTACCGGGCGTCGGGCCTGAGCCTCGGCCGCCATCCCCTCGCCTTCCTGCGAATGGGCCTGTCCCGCGACGGCGTCTCCACCTGCGCCGCCTTGCGCCGCCTGCGCGACGGCGCCCGGGTGACGGTGGCGGGTCTGGTGCTGGTGCGCCAGAAGCCGGGCTCGGCCAAGGGGGTGATGTTCATCACGCTGGAGGACGAAACCGAGACCGCCAACCTCGTCATCTGGCCCTCGCTGTTCGCCCGCCAGCGCACCCTGATCCTCCAGGCCGGCCTAATGGCCGCCCGCGGCCGGGTGCAGCGCGAGGGCGAGGTGATCCACCTCGTCGCCGAGCACCTGATCGACCGCTCGGACCTGCTGGGCCGGGTGGCGGAGGACGCGCCGGGGGAGCCGCTGGCGGTCGATGGCGGGCGGGGGGACGAGGCGCGGCGCGGCGGCGCGGATGCGCGCGGGGCGGCGCGGCCGTTGCGGGTGGGAAGCCGGGACTTTCGGTGATGCGGTGGCAAGCCGGTCGTGCCGGCTCGCCGAATACGACGCGAACGCTCAATGCGCCGCCACACCCCGCGTCGGCACGATGTCGTTGGCGATCACCTCGCCGAACGGGCCGTCGTTGCGCGCACCCGTCGCCGCCCGGCCGGTGGTTTTGCGCAAGGGGAGCTTGGGGAAGACCAATTCGGCGAAGCGGTAGGCCTCCTCCAGGTGCGGGTAGCCGGAGAGGATGAAGCGGTCGATGCCGAGATCGATGTACTCCTTCATCCGGTCGGCGACCTGGTCGGGGGAGCCGACGAGGGCGGTGCCGGCGCCACCCCGCACCAGGCCGACGCCGGCCCAGAGGTTCGGCGACACCACGAGCTTGTCGCGCCGGCCGCCATGGAGCTGCATCATCCGGCTCTGGCCGACGGAATCCTGGCGCGCCAGGGTTGCCTGCGCCTTGGCGATAGTGGCGTCGTCGAGGCGCGAGATCAGCGACTCCGCCGCCTCCCAGGCCGCGGATTCGGTCTCGCGCACGATGACGTGCAGGCGGATGCCGTACGAGAAGGTCTTGCCGCGCTTCTCGGCCGCCTCGCGGGCCCGGGCGATCTTCTCCGCCACCCCGGCCGGGGGCTCGCCCCAGGTCAGGTAGACGTCGCAATGCTCGGCCGCGACCTCGATCCCGGCCGGCGACGAGCCGCCGAAATAGAGCGGCGGATAGGGCTTCTGCACGGGTGGGAAGATCAGCCGACCGTCCTCCAGCCGCAGATGCTCGCCCTGGTAGGTCACGGTCTCGCCGGAGAGGAGCCCGCGCCAGACCCTGAGGAACTCGTCGGTCACCGCGTAGCGCTCGTCATGGCCGAGGAACACGCCGTCGCCGCGCAATTCGACCGGATCGCCGCCGGTGACCACGTTGATGAGGAGCCGCCCGTCCGAGATCCGGTCGAGGGTGGCGGCCATGCGGGCGGCGGTCGAGGGCAGTTGCAGGCCCGGCCGCACCGCCACCAGGAAGCGCAGGCGCTGGGTCAGCGGGACCAGCGCCGAGGCGACGACCCAGGAATCCTCGCAGGAGCGCCCGGTCGGCAGCAGCACGCCGAAATAGCCGAGCTCGTCCGCGGCCTGGGCGATCTGGCGCAGGTAGGGCAGGGTGACGGCGCGTGCGCCTTCCTGGGCGCCGAGATAGCGGCCGTCGCCGTGGGTGGGCAGGAACCAGAGGACGTCGGTCTGGCCGGTCATGGGGGACTCCGGGGGAGAGGGGGCGCCTGTTCGGCGACGGTGATCAGGTTCTCCCGCACGCGACCTCATCCTGAGGTGCGACCGCAGGGAGCCTCGAAGGAGGGCTCCAGAAGTCTCAGGGCTAGCGGGAGGCCTCCTTCGAGGTCCGTCGATCTGCGATCGACCGACACCTCAGGATGAGGTTGCGGGTGGGGCGAAGCGGGCGTTTCGTCCGATTGTTCTCCGAACGATCCGTCAGTTCCGCCCGTCCAGCAGGTGATCCAGGATCCGCCCCTCCAGGGCGGCCAGCTCCGGATCGCCGCGCCGGCGCGGGCGGGGCACCGTGACGGGTACGTCGAGCGCGATGCGGCCGGCCTCGACCACCAGGATGCGGTCGGCGAGCGCCACCGCCTCGGCGACGTCGTGGGTGACGAGGAGCGCGGTGAAGCCTTGCCCGCGCCAGATCCGCTCGATCATCGCCTGCATGTCGATGCGGGTCAGCGCGTCCAGCGCCCCCAGGGGCTCGTCGAGGGCGAGCAGACCCGGGTGGCTCACGAGGGCGCGCGCGAGCGCGACGCGCTGGCGCTGGCCGCCCGAGAGGGTGGCGGGCCACTGCCCGGCCTTCTCGGCGAGGCCGACCGCGTGAAGCGCCGCCGCGGCGCGCTCGCGCCGCCCGGCCGCCGATCCGTCGCGGGTGAGCCCGACCGCGACGTTGTCGAGCACCCGTGCCCAGGGCAGGAGCCGCGGCTCCTGGAACATGATCCGGCGCGGGGCCTCGGTCCCCTCGACGGTCACGCGCCCGGCGCTCGGGGTCTCGAGGCCGAGGATCAGCCGCAGCAGAGTGGACTTGCCGCAGCCCGAGCGCCCGACCACGGCGACGAACTGGCCGGCGGGGATGTGCAGGTCGAGCCCGTCGATGACCGGCTTGCCGCCGTCGAAGGACTTCGACAGGCCGCGCAGGGTGATGCCGAGGCCGGTGGCCGTGCGGTCGCGGGCGGTCTCCCGGGCGACCGGGCGGTCGACGACCTCGCGGCGCAGGCTCGGGCGGGAGACGGGGGCAAATCCCTCGAAGCGGCGGAGGGTACTGGCGATCATCAGTCAAGAACCCTGGATGCGAGAGTGGGGATCAGGCCGAGCGATAGGCCGGGTTCCAGGCGAGGCAGGCGCGTTCCAGCCGGCGGGTCAGGAGGTCGGCGACCTTGCCGAGCAGCGCGTAGATCAGGATCGCCAGCACCACGACGTCGACCAGCATGAACTCGCGGGCCTGCATCGCCATGTAGCCGAGGCCCGAGGAGGCCGAGATCGTCTCGGCGACGATGAGGGTCAGCCACATGATGCCGAGCGCGTAGCGCAGGCCGACGAAGATCGACGGCAGGGCGCCCGGCAGCACCACGCGCCAGAACAGCTCGGGCTTCGACATGCCGTAGATCCGGCCCATCTCGACCAGCTGCGGATCGACCGAGCGGATGCCGTGCAGGGTGTTGGCGTAGATCGGGAAGAACACGCCCAAAGCCACCAGGAAGAGCTTCGCTTCCTCGCCGATGCCGAACCACAGGATGACCAGCGGGATCAGCGACAGGTGGGGGATGTTGCGGATCATCTGCACGGTGGTGTCGGTGAGCCGGTCCGACAGGCGCGACAAGCCATTGGCGAGGCCTAAGCCGAAGCCGATGCCGCCGCCGATGAGGAAGCCGCTCGCCGCCCGCAGGAAGCTGACGCCGAGATTGGTCCACAATTCGCCGGTCTCGGCCAGGCGCCAGCCGGCGGCGGCGACGTCGAGGGGGGCGGGCATCAGCCGGGTCGAGACCAGCCCGGCCGAGCCGGCGACCTGCCAGCCGACGAGGATCGCGGCCGGCAGGAGCCAGGGGGCGAGGCGCTGCACCGCGGCGGCAGGGGAGGGGAGGGCGGGCATGGTCTTTTAGCCGTTCGGGGAGACGGGAGTGCGGAGCGCATCGGCGATCCGGATCGGCTGCGGGATCAGGCCGAGGGAATGGAAGCGGTCGGCGACGCGCTGCTGCTCGGCGATGGCGCTCGGCGTCATCGGGCCGATGACGTAGTCGGTGCGATCGACCGCCCGGCGGGTGGCGGCGAGCGGCACGCCGGTGCCCTTGGAGAGGAGCGCGGCCACCTCGCCCCTATTGGCCTCGCACCAGCGCGCCACGTGACCGAGCGCGTCGAGCGCCGCGTCCAGCACCGGGCCGCGCGCGGCCGCGAGGCTCCTGTGGGCGAGGAAGAAATTGTTGGGCTTGGCGATGTCGGTGGCGAGCGCCAGAACCCGGGTCGTCGGCTGCATCTCGGCGATGGCGAAGTAGGGGTCCCAGATCGTCCAGGCATCGACGCTGCGCGAGCGAAGGCCGCCGCGGCGTCGGCCGGCGCCAGGGTCACCGGCTCGATGTCGCGGTAGGTCAGCCCCGCCTTCTCCAGGGCCGCGATGGTGAGGTTGTGCGCGCTCGACGCCTTGGCGAAGGCCACGCGCCTGCCCTTCAGGTCCGCGAGGGAGCGGATCGGGGACTCCTTCGGCACCAGGATCGCCGCGCCCGAGCCCGCGGCCTCTTGCGCCGCCACGTAGGTGATCGGGCCGCCCGCCGCCTGCGCGAAGACCGGCGGCGCGTCCCCGGTCTGGCCGAGATCGATGGCCCCTAGGCTGATCGCCTCGAGGAGCGGCGGGCCGAACGAGAACTCGACCCAGGCGACGCCGACGCCGAGCGGCTTCAGCCTCGCCTCGATCGCGCCCTGCTGCTTGGCGACGACCAGGATGCCGTTCTTCTGGTAGCCGATGCGCAGGGTGTCGGGGCTGGCGGCCGAGACCGGCAGAGCTGCCGGAAGCGCCGCGCCCGCGAGGGCGGCGGCGAGGAGCGTGCGACGGTCGATCACCGGGCGCCCCCGGCGAGGCGGGCCAGCGGAGCGGGGGCTTGCGCCGCCCGGGCCCCGGCGAGGCCGGCGAGCTGGCTGCCGGCCTCCGCCACCCGCTGGCGGATCGCCGCGGAATCGAGGCCGCCGTCGCGGAAGTCGGGATCGGAGGCGTAGACGGCGGTCGGCACCGTCAGCGCGGTGAAGAAGCCGAAGAGCGGGCGCAAGGCGTGCTCGACCACCAGGGCGTGGCGCGCACCCCCGCCGGTCGCGGCGAGGGCCACCGGCTTGCCGGCGAGCGCCTCGGGCGAGACGAGGTCGAACAGGTGCTTGAACAGGCCGGTATAGGCGCCCTTGTAGACGGGGGTGCCGACCACGAGGGCGTCGGCCTCCTCCACCGCCTCAACGAGGCGCCGGGCCGGCAGGGAGAGCTGGTCGCGGCCGAGCGCACCGCCGAGGCCGGGGCCGGCATCGACGAGATCGAAGATCCGCACCTCGACCGGCAGCCGCACGGCCGCCTCGGCGGCGATGGCTTCCACCAGGGTGCGGGTCTTCGAGGGCCGCTGGATGTTCGCGGAGAAGCCGACGAGGCGCAGGCGCGTCATGGGGGTCGATCCGATCGTCAGGAGCGGGGCACCGACGGGGCGTCGCCGCCGCCGTGCTCGATGTCGCTTACGATGCGGCCGAGGCCGAGATCAGTCAATGAAACGAGATTTCAAATGAGCGTATAGCGGGAGTTGATCCTGCTACGGGAGCGGCACATGAGAGAAGATGCGACTTCCGTTCCGGTGTTGCCTGAGAAAGATCGTGGATCGAGCGTGGGCTATGCTGGTGCGTCGGCGGCGGCCGGCCTGCGAGCGCGATCGATGCCATCGCCCGGTCCTGCTCATCTGCGCCGGATCGGGCATCGAGCTTTCAAGCATTCATCCGGGGATTAAATTCAATATTCAAACGTAGGCAAGTCGATCGTTCCGCCATATGGGAATGTCGCCCGGCAAATGGAAGACGGTGCCAGGGAAAAATACTCGCGCTCCACCGGCGCGCGGATGATCGACACCGAAGCGCCGTTGCGGTAATCGAGCGCCTGCTGACGGATCGGTTCAGCCTTCCACCAGAGCACCTTGCCAGGGGCCCCCGACGATGTTCAACATGTTCAAGTCGCAGACCTCGCTCGACCTCACCCCGCGGACCTGCCTCGCAGTGTCGCTGATCTACTGCATGGGCGCCGACGGCGAGATCGACCCGGAGGAGATCGGCCACCTGATGTCGGTGCTCGGCCGCAACACGACCCGCCAGCAGCTCGAAGCCGCCGTCAAGTATGCCCGCTCGACCCAGCCGGCCCAGTTCCTGGCCGACGCCGCGCCGCGCCTGCGCCCGGACCAGCGGCTCTGCATCATCCTCAACATGATCGACAGCGCCATGGCCGACGGTGAGGCGGAACAGGGCGAGCAGCAATTGATCATGCAGTTCGCTCAGGCCTTCGGCCTGTCGGAGAACGACCTGAACCCGTATTTCCGGGCGCTCGTGGCGAAGAACGACCGCGCCGTGCTGGACCGGTGAGTGGGGGCCCCGGCGCGGTCCGAGCGGCCTGGAGACGCGCCGGGCCCTCGTCGCGGCGGCGCACGACACCGGCACCCGGCTCGTGGAGAAGGGGATGCGGCGCCTCGCCGGGGCGGTCGCGGCCGGCCCCCGTCACAGAGGGGACACGATCCCGATACGGATTAGAATCGGACTTGCTATAAAGTTGCGCGCAATTCAAAGTGTCCTCGAGACAATCGAGGAAGCGCTTCCATGATCCGGTCCTTCTCCCTCCTGGCCGGCGCCGCCGTGCTAGCCTCCACGATGCCGGCGCCGGCCCAGGAGGCCGATCCGGCCGCCATCGTCGCCCTGCAATTCGCCGTCAGCGGCGACCACAAGGGCGTGCGGGCGAGCGGCGCCAAGGGCGTCTGCCTGAAGGGCGACTTCACGCCCGCCGCCGACGCGGCGAGCCTGTCGAAGGCGCCGCAATTCGCCAAGACCGAGTCCGGCAAGACGGTGCCGGTCACCGCCCGCTTCTCGATGGGCGGCGGCAACCCGAAGATCTCGGACAAGACCAAGCCGACGACCCGCGGCTTCGCGATGCGGATGCAGGATCCCGCCGGCGACCTGACCTTCGTGATCATCTCCGCGCCGATCTTCTCGACGAAGACCCCGGCGCAGCTGCTCGAATTCCTCCAGGTCCGGGCGCCCGGGCCGGACGGCAAGCCGGACGCGGACAAGATCAAGGCCTTCGCGGCGAAGAACCCCGAGACCGGCCGCCAGGCGGCGTGGCTCAACGCGCGGCCGGTGCCGGCGAGCTTCGCGGGCACCGATTACTGGGCGGTGCACGCCTACACGCTGACCAACGCCAAGGGCGACAAGACGACGGCCAAGCTCAAGTTCGTGGCCGCCGACAAGGCGACCCTCTCGGATGACGAACTAAAGGCCAAGCCCGACGCGTTCTACGCCGACGAGCTGAAAGACCGGCTGGCGAAGGGCCCGGCGAAGTTCGACCTCGTGGCGATCCTGGCCGAGCCGGGCGACCCGACCACGGACGTCACCGCGACCTGGCCGGAGGACGAGCGCAAGCAGAAGACGCTCGGCACCCTGGCGATCACCGCAATCGCGCCCGACGCCACTTGCGACGCCGCGACCTTCGATCCCGTCGTCGACCTGCCCGAGGGCATCGCCGGCCCGGCCGACGACCCGATGTTCGCGATCCGCTCGCCGGCCTACGCGGTGTCGCTGTCGCGCCGGTCGAACTGAGGTTCGGGACGGCCGCCGTATGACCGGCCGTCCCGCAGCACGTCGAGCCGGTAGGCCCCTGTCCGGACCTGCCGGTCGACCGCGAGATGGCGTCCCGTCTCGCGAATGAACAGGTCGGCGGCCTCATCGCCGGACAGGGGATAGTGCGTCTCGCCGGTCCAGTGGACCAGGACGACGTCGCCGCCGGGAACCAGGCTCCCCCGGACACGGGCGGCGAGGCGGGCGACGTCGGCGGCGTCCAGGTAATAGACCACCTCCGACAGGAGGATCAGGTCGAAGGTGCCCTCCGGCCACTCGCCCGGCACCTGGGCCTTGAGCAGGCGCAGATGGGGCAGGTCGCGGCAGCGGGCGCGGGCCTGGTCCAGGGCGGCCTCGGCCACGTCGAGGGCCACCAGGGTGTCGCAACGGGGCACGAGCGCCGCCGTCAGCACCCCGATCGAGCAGCCGATCTCGAGGCCCGCCGCGTAATGCGGGCGGGGCAGGGCCGCCAGGGTCGCGGCGTACTTGTCGCGCTCGTAGGGGCTGGCGGCGAAGTTCCACGGATCGGGATCGGCGGCGTAGCGCGCGTCGAAATAGTCCGGCGGCAGCGTGGTCGTGTGGCGGGTCACGGTGCTGTCCTCACGGCGCGACCTCGAGGAAGATCTCGTGATCGCCGGCGAAGCGGGCGAGCATCGCCGGCTCCAGGCGGAAGCCTTCGGGATCGTCGGCGATGAGGTCGGTGGTCTGCGAGCGGTGGGCGGCGATGGCCGCCGCCTTGGCGGGGAGATGCCGGGTGACGTCCAGGCGCGCGCCCCGGGGCGCGGCACCGACCTCGCTCTCCGGCGGCAGCGTCCAGCCCCAGACCGGATAGGCGAAGAGGCGCACCTCTCCGAGGAGATCGCGGGCGCGGCGGGCGAGCGCGGCGCTCGCGGCGTGGTCGCAATGCGGGTCGTGCTCCCAGGTCACGAACAGGGCGCCCGCGCTGCAATCCCGGGCCGAGGCGGCGATCGCCCCGGCCGCCGCCTCGGCCTCAAGGCCGATGGACGGCACGAACCGGTCGGGCAGGCGCAGGAAGGCGACGTGATCGGGGGAAAGGCCCAGATGCGCCACCGCCGCCAGGGTCTCGGATTCGCGTAAAGAGCGCAGGCGCTCCGGCGGATGGCTCTTCGAGTTCGGATGCGAGCCGATTCCGTCGCTCACCACGACGAGACGCACCGGGATCCCCCGGGCGCGGGCCTCGGCGATGAGGCCGCCGCAGCCGAGGCTCTCGTCGTCGGGATGGGGCGCCACCACGACGATCCCGCCCGGGGGCAAGAGGTCGTCGAGCGCCCGCACGGGCAGCGCCTCGGCGGCGGCGAGGAAGGCGTCGGCCCGCATCAGCGCGGCTCCCACAGGGCGGCCATCGGCCCGTCGGCGGACAGAATCGTGGCGGCGGCGCCGGTGAGCGCCCGGTCGGGGGCGGGCTGGCGCAGATAGGTCGCGAGGTCGCGCGACAGCCGCTCCAGGGGGTGCCCGCGCAGGAAGCCCTGGAGGCCGACCGAGCGCTGGGCGAGGCCCAGCACCTCGAGCCCCGCCCGCTCGACCGCGATCCGGGTGAGATCGACGAAGGCGACGATGCGCTCCGCCGGCAGGGCCTCCTCGGCGACCAGACGAGCCGCCCGGCCGACGAAGAGCCGGGCGCCCTCGAGCGCGATCGCCCCCTCGCCGAGACGGGCGAGCTGATGGGGGTCGTCGCCCCGCCCGGTCCGGGCGAGATGGCCGCGCCAGGCCTCGAACACCGCCTCGATGCCACCGAGCTGCACCGCCGCGAAGCGCCAGGCGCCACCGGAGAAATGCGGCTGGCGGTGGTAGTCGCCGGGCCCGCCGAGAAGGGCGAGCGGCGTCAGGCCGGTGAGGTCGACGGTGCCGGTGGCCGAGGCGCGCATCCCTTGCGCGCGCCAGGCCGAGAGGTCGGCCCGCGTGCCGGGCTCGAGGGCGGCGACCAGCATCAGCGGCTCGGCCTCGCCGGGACGGCGCGCCGTCACCAGGGCGCGGGTGACGTGGCCGGCTCCCGAGGCGAAGGTCTTGACCCCGGTCAGGCGCCCATCCGGCCCGAGGACGAGGCCGTCCGCCGGCGGCTCGGTGTTCCAGACCCCGAACAGGTGGCCCGCGCGGGCATCCGCGAACAGGGCATGCCTGTCCGCCGGTGCGGCGTAGCGGGCGACGAGCTGGAGCGCGTTGACGTGGCCCTCGTAGAGCCGGCCGAGGGCCAGGCTACCGAGGCCGACGAGGCGCAGGACCGCGGCGAGGTCGGCCGCGCCCGGCTCCTGCCCGAGGCCGGCCCCGCCCTCCGCCGCCGGCACCGGGGCGGCGAGCAGGCCGGCTCGGGCGAGATCGGCCACGTCCTCGGCCGGGAAGCCGTCGTCGCGATCCTGCGCATCGGCCCGCCCGGCCGCCAGGGCCGCGACCCGGCGGGCGGCGGCGACGCTGTTGGGCGCCGTAGTCGGAAGGGCGTGGAGCGCGGCCTCACGCATTGCCGGCCTCCTCCGAGGCCCGGCCGAGGGCGGGACCGGGGCTCGCGGGATTCGGCCGGAGCGCGCCGAGGCGCCGGAACGCCGGCGCCCCGCGCTGCAACCCGGCGAGCACGAGGCGGGCCGCGCGGATCTGCCGGGGCAGCGCCCGGGGGCGCAACGGGCGGGCGGCCAGCAGCGGGCTTGCCGCCTCGATCGCCGCGAGGACCGCCCCGAGGGTGGAGAGGCCGGCGATGCGGCGCGCCTCCGCGCGCGGCACGCGCAGCCAGGGCGCCCAGAGCCCGGTCCGCCCGAGGCGCCCGGTCGCGTGGAGGCGCCGCAGCCGGCGCCCCCAGGCGAAGCGGACCAGGGCGCGGCCCAACGATTCCAGGCGCGGGTCGCAGGGGGCCTCCGGCACCGCGCAGCGCGCGCGCATCGTGTCGGCGGCCCCGCCCGGGGCGCGGCCGTCGAGCCGGCCGGAGGTGACGACGACGATGTCGGGGGTGTGGCGGACCCGGGCATCCGCCCGCAGGAGGGAGGCCACGAAGGCCCGGTCCTCGCCTAAGGGGAGCGCCGGCATGCCGCCGGCGGCGCGGTAGGCGGACAGCCGCACCGCGAGGCTCGCCCCGGAGCGGGTGGCGTGCCGCGGCCAGGGATCGTGCGCGACCGGGTCGATCGCGGATTCGAGAGCGATGAGCAGCGCCTCGTAGGCGCCCTCCAGCCGGCCGCGGGCATGGAGGGCGTCGGGCAGGCGCGCGGCCTCGGCCGCGTCGAGGGCGATCCGGCCGGCGACCGCGTCGGCGCCCTCCGCCAGGGCCGCGAGGTTGCGCGCGACCCAGTCCGGCGGCACGCGGCTGTCGGCGTCGGTGGTCAGGATCACGCCGTCCCGCGGCGCCTCCTGAAGCCATGCGGCGCGCGGCGCCGCTTCCTGAATCCAGGCGGCGGCGGCCTCCATCGCCTCGCGCCGGGCCCAGCCGGCCTGCGCCCCGGCGAAATCGCGGGCGATCACCCGCACCTGCACCGGCAGGCCGGGCAGAAGCGCCGCCACCGCCTCCGCCGTGCCGTCGGTGCAGTTGTTGAGAAAGAGGACGATTCCGAGTTCGTCCGCCCCGATCCCCACCTGCGCCGCCAGCGCGTGCAGGCAGGCGCCGATCCGGTCGACTTCGTTGCGGACCGGCACGGCGACGACGCAGAGCGGCACGGGCGGGCTGCCGGAATCCGGCCTCCGGGTCCGGCCCGGATTCTCTGTCTCTGTCACGCGCGGCGTCTCCGGGGCCTGGGTCGGTCGCCCCTGGACACACATAGGACATACTCCACCCCAGTCTCCGGGGTGCGACCAAGTCGACCGTCGCTCCATGCAAGAACCGTCGGCCGCGCGCGATCGGCCGACGGGCTTCGGCCCGGCCCGCATCGGCCGGAACATACGGATACAAACCTCCGCCGCCGCCCCCGGTGCGAAACGGCGCGGTCTCGGCTATCGTGGCCGTATGACCGGACGCGCCGCCTCCCGCTCCCGCCGCCGCCTCGCGGCCTGTCTCGCCACCGGCCTCGCCCTGGGCCCTGCCGCCCTCGGCCCGGCTCCCGCCGCCGCGCAGGGTTTCGCCGGCTTCGGGTTCCTGCCGGTCTTCGCCCGGCCGAAGAACCTCGAGGAGGGGCCCGGCGTGGATGGGCGCTGGTCCGGCTCCTATGCCCGGCTGTCGACCGGGTTCGCGGCGGTGTCGTCGCGCCATTTCGGCAGCTATGCCGGGCCGACCATCGGCTTCGAGGGCGGGCGGATGTGGCAGGAGGGCCGGTTCGTCTACGGCATCTCCGGCGGGTTCGACTACCTGGCGGCGACCTCCGGCGGCCTGACGCCGGGCTATGGCGGCCTGACCTACACCCGCGACTTCGCCGGCGCGGTGCAGGTGAAGGTCGGCACGCTGCTCACGCCCGACGTGCTGCTCTACGCCAGGGCCGGCGCGGCGGCGGTCCACGGCACGCTGCGAGCCGGGGCGACCCCGGTCTCGACCCCGTTCTCCCGCGACGACATCGCGGTCCTTCCCAACGCCCATGTCGGGGTCGAATGGGCGATCACCGACCGCCTGTCGCTCGCCGTCGAGGCGGGGGTGGTCGGCGGCGGGCTGCGCTGAGCCGCGAGGCACGGCAGGACGGCCCTCCTCGTATCCGGAGCCTCGTCCTGGCAGTCCGGTCGAGCCGGCCGAACGGCTCGACCCCCTCGATGCCGGCGTGCGAGCCGGATCGACCGACGCAACCGCTCAACCGAGCGCTCGGCCCTGCCCCACCCCCGCATCGCCGAAATACGCCCGCTCCAGCCGCTCCGGCAGGTCGGGCGCGCCGGCCGCCGATTCGAGCACGATCCGCCCCTGTGCCAGGGCGTAGACCCGGTCCGACACGGCGCGGGCCTTCTCGACCAGCTGCTCCACCAGGAGCACCGCGGTGCCCTGCCGGCGAAGCCGCGCGATCACCTCCAGCACCCGGTCGACCAGGACCGGCGAGAGGCCGGCAGAGGGCTCGTCGAGCATCAGGAGGCGCGGGCGCTGCACCAGGCCTTGGGCCACCGCCAGCATCTGCTGCTGGCCGCCGGAGAGCGAGGCGCCCTTGTCGTGGGCCTTCGCGGCGATCTCGGGGAAATGGGACAGGGCTTCCGCGATCCGCGCCTCGCGCTCGCCCCGCGGCAGGTCGTAGGCGGCGAGCAGCAGGTTGTCGCGCACGCTTTGCCCGGTGAAGACGCGGTGGCCCTCGATCACGTGCGAGAGGCCGGCCCGCACGGCAGCACGAGGTCCGGCGCCCGAGAGCAGGGTGTCCCCGAGCCAGACAGTCCCGGCCCCGACCGGCAGCAGGCCCGACAGCGCCCGCAGGAGGGTCGACTTGCCGGCGCCGTTGGGGCCGAGCAAGGTCACGACCTCGCCCGCCCGCACCGTCAGGTCGACGCCGTGGAGCACCCGGATCTTGCCGTAGCCGGCCTCCAGCCCCTCGACCCGCAGGAGCGGCGGGGTCTCGGGATCACCCGCCGAGATAGGCACTGACCACCTCCCTGTGGCTGCGGATCTCCGCGGGCGTACCGGCGGCGAGCACCCGGCCGAGATTGAGCACCGTGACCTCGTCGCAGATCGCAAAGATCAGGTCGGCATGGTGCTCGACGAGGAGCACGCCCACGCCCGCATCCGCCACCGCCCGGATCAGCCCGCCGAGGCGCTGGATCTCCCGCGCCGACAGGCCCGCCGCCGGCTCGTCGAGGAGCAGGAAGGCCGGGCGCAGCATCAAGGCGCGGGCGATCTCGAGGAAGCGCAATTCGCTGTGCTGGAGCCGCCCGGCCCGGACCTCGTCGAGGCCGTCGAGCCCGACCGCCTCGAGCGCGCGGCGGGCCTGGTCGCGCAAATGCCGCTCGTCCGCGCGGTGCCGCGGGAGCGCGAGGAGCGATTCCGCCAGGCTGGCGCGCCCCGCGACGCTGCCGCCGAGCATGACGTTCTCGATCACGCTCGCCTCGCCGACGATGCGCGGGGTCTGGAAGGTGCGGGCGATGCGCAGGAGCGCGCGGGCCTCCCGCGCCTCGGCGAGCAGCGAGCGGGCGCCCAGCCTCACCTGTCCCCCTTGCGGCCTGTAATAGCCGGAGATGACGTTGAGCGTCGTGGTCTTGCCCGAGCCGTTGGGGCCGATCAGCCCATGGACCCCGCCGGGCCGCAAGGTGAGGTCGAGCCCGTCGATCGCCTTCACGGCGCCGAAGCTCAGGCGCACGCCCGCCAGCGTGATCGGCTCCCGGACCGACGCGCTCGCGGCGAGGTCCTGGAGCGCGGCGACGCGCGGGGCGATGCTGCGCTCAGGGGGCAGCGGACGGCGCTTGCCGCGGTCGAGGAGGTCGGCGATGCCGCCGGGAAGCGCCACCACGATGACGAGGAGCAGCACCGCGTAGAGGAAGGTCGACCAGGCCGCGAGGGGGGCTGCCACCTCCGGCAGGACCGTGAGCAGGATCGTGCCGATCAGCGGCCCCAGCACGGAGCCGCGCCCGCCGATCAGCACCGCGATGAAGAACAGGAGCGAGAGGTCGAACGTGAAGGCGTCCGGCGTGATGTAGGTCTGGAGCGAGGCGAACAGCCCGCCGGCGATGCCCGCGACGCAGCCGGCGAACAGGAACACCGCGACGAGGAGGCGGGGCTTGGCGATGCCGACGGCCTCCGCCGCCACCTCCGCGTCGCGGACCGCCACCAGCGCCCGGCCCCAGCGGCTGCCCGCGACGTTGAGGGTCATCCAGGTGCAGAGAATCGCCCCGGCGAGGCACAGGCCGTAGAAGCCGAGGCGCGAGTCGAAGGGCGCCGGCATCTCCGGGCCGGTGATGCCGATGCCGCCGCCGGTCACGTCCTGCCAGGCCAGCGCCACCTGGGTGACGATGGTGGCAAAGCCGAGCGTCGTCATGGCGAAGTAGAAGGTGCGCAGGCGCAGCGCCGGCAGCCCGACCACCACCCCGACCACGGCCCCGACGATGCCCGCGCAGGCGAGCGCCGCGAAGGCCGGGAACGCCGGCAGGACGGTGCCGGCGGCGAGCACGCTGGTGGTGTAGGCGCCGACGAGCAGGAGCGCGACATAGCCGATGGCGAGCTGCCCGGCGAAGCCGACGACGAGGTTGAGGCCCGAGACCAGGATCCAGTAGATCGCCGCCCGCGTGGCGATCAGCGTCCAGTAATCGTTGCCGGCGAGCGGCACCGCGAGCGCCAGGCCGAGGATGAGGAGGAAGGGCGCGGCGGCGGCGAGGCGCGCGCCCAGTCCTGTGCGGGCGGGGGTGTCGGAGGCCGCGAGGGCGGATGGAAGACTCATGCGATGTCCACCAAATCCGTTCGCATCGAGACAGAGCGCGGGTTTCCCCCTCTCCCCGCGGGCGGGGAGAGGCTTTCGCCCCCCTTGCCGGGGGCGAAAGGAGCGTAGGCGTAGCCGGAGCGAGGGTGAGGGGGTCTCGACGCGTGAGGCTCCTCCGGAAACACCCCCTCACCCCCGCCCTTCGGGCTCCCTGAGCCCCTTCGGAGCTCAGGCCTCTCCCCGCCCGCGGGGAGAGGGGATCCCGCGCCGACTCCATATCGGACCACATCACGCGAAAACCGGATCATACGCGCCTCGCCTGGGCGGAGCCGAGCAGGCCCTGGGGGGCGGCCAGCAGCACGACGATGAAGAGCGTGAACACCGCCACCGAGGCGAAGATGCCGCCGACGACGAAGTTCGCGGCCTGCTGAAACAGCCCGAGGACGAGGCCGCCGATGAGCGCGCCGCGGTTGTTGCCCAGGCCCCCGAGGGCCACCGGGATGAAACCGTAGAAGTTCAGGTGCGGCCCGTTGGCGAAGAAGGCGAGCAGCAACTCGCCGCCGGCATAGCCCGCGAGCGCCCCGATGGCGCCGGCGAGCCCGTAGCTCATCACCCGCAGGCGCCGCTCGGGGAGGCCGAGGGCGCGGGCGGCGAAGTTGTCCTCCGCCACCGCCAGGAAGGCGTGGCCGAGAAGCGTGCGCCGGTAGAGCAGTTCGAGCCCGACCACGACGAGGAGGCAGGCCGCCACCGGCAGCCAGAACTTCTCGTCGAGGACGGTCTCGCCGAAGCCCCCGAGGAGGCGCGGGAAGGGCTGCGGCTCGGTGCTCCAGGTAATCGCCGTGACCTGCTGGATCATCAGGGCGAGCGCCAGCGTCGAGAGCACGTAGAGGTGCTGGTCGAGGCTCTTCAGGACCGGGCGCACCGCCACGAACTCGGTGACGACCCCGACCAGCGCCCCGCAGGCGAGCGTCGCGAGGAGCCCGAGCGGCCAGGGCAGGCCGAGGCGAAGGGTGAACAGCGAGCCGAGCACGCCGCCGAGCATCCCGAGCTGGCCGGCGGTGAAGCTCATCACCCGGGAGGTCGAGAACATCGTGTTGTAGGTGATGCCGATCAGCGCATAGATCGCGCCGACGGCGAGGCCCGAGGCCAGGATGGAGGCGAGCATGGCGGTGCTCCCCGGACCGCCGCCTCAAGAATAGCCCGGGGCGAGCCGGAAGCTGCCGTCGCGGCCGGAATTGGCCGCCGACATCACCACCTCGTCGGTCGGGTAGCCGTTATGCTGCGTCGGCGTATAGGTGTAGTTGCCGAAGACGCCCGGATATTGCGTCAGCCCGTTCCAGTGCTTGACGATCGCGTCGGGCGCGCTCGATCCGGTCTCCTCCACCGCCTTGGCGATCAGGTTCACCGCATCGTAGCCGGCCGCCACCCACCACAGCAGGGTGTCGGCGAGCGCGACCTTGCCCTTCAGCCTGGCGACGAACTCCTCGCTGCGGGCGTTGAGCTTGCCGTCCTCGCCGTAGGAGCAGCTGCGGTAGCCGATGGCGTAGACCTTGTCCCAGTTCTGCGGCTTCTCCAGCAATCCGCCGATCTCGCCCGAGGCCATCGAGGGATGGCCGATGAAGGGCACGTCCCAGCCCATCCGGGCACGGGTGTTAAACAGGCGGGCATCCATGCCGGTCGACACGCTCCAGACCACGATCGCCTCGGCCCCGGCATTGCGGGCGCGCAGGAGATCCGGGGTCATGTCGGGCTGGGTCGAATCGATGTTGCCGAGATAGACCACCTCGGCTCCGTCCTGCTTGAACGCGGCGGCGGAAGCCTTGGCGGCGGTGACGCCGTAGCCGGTCGTGTCGCCGATCACCGCGACGCGCTTCACCTTCAACACCTTGAGGCAGTAGCTCCGCACCGCGTCGTCCCACTGGGTGTTGGACGGGGCGATGCGGAAGGCGTTGGGGTATTTCGCCGGATCGATCAGGCTGTCGACCACGCAAGGATGGATGTTGGGCATCTTGGCCCGCGCCATGATCGGGGTGACGGCCAGCGACTCGCCCGAATTGGTCGGCCCCCAGATCGCGTGGACCTTGGCCTGGCTGATCATCTCCTGGGTCGCGTTGACCGCCTTGGTCGGGTCGCCCTGCGTGTCGCGGGTGACGAGTTCGACCTTGCGGCCCTTGACCCCGCCGGCGCCGTTGATCGCCTCGACGGCGAAGACGACGCCGCGGTTGAACCCGACCGTCGGGCCGAGCTCGGGCCGGTCATCGCGGCGAGCCAGCCGATGCGCAGGGGCTCGCCCTGCGCGAGCGCCGGCCGGGGAAACCCGAGGGCCGCCGCCCCCGCGAGGCCGGCAGCATTCATCACGAGCGCACGACGGTTCGTCGTCACCATGGCGTCCTCCTCCCGTATGTTCCCGGCCGGCGCGGTTGTTTTAGGCGCCTTGCCGCTCCAGGTGCCGGATCCGATCCTCGTCGAAGGTGAATCCGAAGCCTGGCCGCTCCGGTACGATGGCGGATCCGTCGGCGAAGTCCAGTCTTTCGCAGTAGAGTTCCGAGAACCACGGCATGTATTCGAGCGAATGCGCGTTCGCCAGCGCCCCGAGCACGCTCAGGCTCTGCTCCGGGAACAGGTGGCTCGAGACCGGCAGGTCGTGCGCCTCGGCGAGGTGGCCGACCCGCATGAACTCGGTGACGCCGCCGACCCGCTGCAGGTCCGGCATCAGGATGTCGGCCGAGCGCAGCTCGATCATCCGGCGGAAGCCGTAGCGGGTATAGTCGGTCTCGCCGCTGGCGATCGGCGTGTCGAGGGCGGCGGCGACCCGGGCCAGCCCCTCGACGTCCCAGGCCGGTAGCGGCTCCTCGAACCAGGTGAGGTCGAATTCCTCCAGCCGCCGGCCCAGGCGGATGGCGTCGTTCTCGGTGAGCCCCTGGTTGGCATCGGCCATGAGCCGGATCTTCGGGCCGATCGCCGCGCGGACCGCCCGCACCCGGTCGATGTTCCAGTCCGGGTCGCCGGCCGAGAGGCGCATCTTCATCGCCGTGAAGCCCGCCGCCTCGAAGCGCGCGGCTTCCGCGACAAGTTCGTCCGTCGAGCGGTCGAGCCACAACCCGCCGGAATGATAGGCCGGGACCCGCGCGCTCGCCCCGCCGAGCATCCGGTACAGCGGCAGCCCGGCGCGCTTCCCCGCGAGGTCCCACAGGGCGCCGTCGAGGGCCGAGATGCCCATGACCGGCATGCCCTTGTGGCCCATGAAGTTGACGTCGCGCCAGGCCCGCGACCAGAAGCCGGCGATGTGGCCGGCATCCTGGCCGATCACCAGGTCGGCCATCTCGTCGATCAGGCTGCGCAGGACCTTGGTGCGGCGGTCGTTGAGCGTGAACACGATGTTCTCGCCCGTCAGCCCGTCCGCCCGCACCGTGACCAGGATGCAGCCGAAGGCATGCAATTGCCCGAGCGCCGAGCCGATCGGCCGCTCCGGGCGCAAGAGGAGGGGGCGCGTCTCGACGCGTTCGACCTTCATAGCGTGTCCTCCCTGTCTTCTCTCTGTTTTTCAGGCCGTGCGGACGATGTCGCCGACCCGGTAGCGGTCGAGGATGCCGGGATCCGGGTCGCAGCCGAGGCCCGGGCCTTCGGGCAACCGCACGTGGCCGTTCTCGGCCCGGACCCAGGGATCGAACGGGTTCGCCTCCATGTCGAGCCACAGCACCTCGACCAGCGGGTCTTCGACGCGGGCGGCGACGACGTGCATCGTCGCGATGAAGCCGGGGCCGAAATACGGGCTGTGGGGCGCGGGCCGGACCCCGTGCGCCTCGCAGAGCGTGATCACCCGCAGCATCTCGCCGATGCCGCCGATCTTGGTGACGCTCGGCTGGGCGACGTCGATGGCACCCGCCTCGATCAGCGCCTTGAAGCCGAACAGGCCGGCGGTGTTCTCGCCCGCGGCGATCGGGATGCCGCGGGCCCGCACCTGCGCGAGCCCGTGCGTGTCCTCCGGCGGCCAGACCGGCTCCTCGAACCAGAGGAGATCGTGGGGCGCGAAGGCGTCGGCCATCCGGAGGGCCGCCGGCACGCTCCAGGCGCAGTTCACGTCGACCATCAGGGCCGCGCCGTGCGCCCGCGTCACCTCGGCCGCCGCCGCGACCGCCGCTTCCGTCACCTCGTGCAGCTTGATGTGGCGGTAGCCGGCCGCGCACGCCGCCTCGACGTTGCGGCGCACCAAGGCGGGGTCGTGGTAGGCCAGCAGCGAGGCATAGGCCGGAAGCCGCTCGCGGACGCCGCCCAGCAACCGCGCCACGGGTTGGCCCGCCCGCTTGCCGGCGAGGTCCCACAACGCCGTCTCGATCCCCGAGAAGGCGAAGACGAACGCGCCGTTGCGGCCGAGCAGATGCGTGGCGTGGAGCACGCTCCGGCTCAATTCGGCGATGTCGCCCGACGAGCGCCCGAGCACGAGGGGCGCCACGATTCCATCGAGGGCGGCCCGGGTCGCCTCGATGCCGGCATGGCCGAAGGCCTCGCCCCAGCCGACCAGCCCTTCATCGGTCTCGACCCGCACCAGCAGGATGTCGAGATGGGTCCAGGCCTTGCCGGCGAAACGGGCCGGCGGGCCGCCCATGTCGAAGGGCAGCGACACGATCCGGGACTGGATGTCGACGATTCTCACCCGTTCCTCCCTGCACAGAGCCTGTTGGTCGGCTCGTCGGCCGCGGCGCCCGCGAGGTGAATCGGGGCCGCATCGGGAAGTCGATACGAGAAGGGCCCGCTGCGCAATCGGTCAGGGTGGGTGGGAGGTATGACTTGCCGGATGGCGCGTCGGACACACCACCGTACACGACAGGAACTCAAGCGGGTATAAGCTGAGCTTTTCAATCACGATGTCCCACCCGCGACCTCATCCTGAGGTGCGACTGAAAGGAGCCTCGAAGGAGGGCTCCAGGAATCGCGGAGATTTCTGGAGCCCTCCTTCGAGGTCAGTCGATCGTTGATCGACTAACACCTCAGGATGAGGTCGCGGGTGGGATTGCCAGGCACCGTGGCCAAAACCTGAACTACTCCATCTTGTGCCGTTCAGACACACGAAAGCCCGCCCCCGCGTGATGCAGGGACGGGCTTTGCCGGCTCGCGAGAACCTGGGGTCCCGAACGGGGCGAACGGGACCCCGCTGGCTCGATCAGCGGCCGTAGACGTACGGGGCGGCCGGGGCGTAGCCCGGGGGCACCTCACGAACCATCATGCCGCGCGAGTCGCGCGGGTAGACGACGACGCTGCCGGTGCTGTCGACGGCCGGCGCGCCGCCCGGGGCACCGTAGGCGCGCTCCATGCCGGCCAGCGGGCCGCCGGCCTGCGAGCCGGAGCGGTTGTAGGGCGAGCCGCCCTGGGCGAAGGCGGGGGCGGCGGCGACGGTCAGCAGGGCCGCGGCGAGGGCAAGGCGGGTCTTCATCTCAGTACCTGTCAATCAAAGGGGACCGCTGGGCGGTTTCGCAGCGTCAACAGTCGTGCCGGCAAAAGGTTCGCTGCGACATGTGCGCTGCCGCACGCGGCCGCATCTGGGCGATGCCACGACCCGGATTAGTTTGGAGCCCGTCTAGCCTGGAGGCCGACGCATGAGCTTCGACATCGTCCTGACGGTGAACGGCACGAGGCGCACGATTCCGATCCCCGACCCGCGCACGACCCTGCTCGACCTGCTGCGCGAAGGCCTGCACCTCACCGGGACCAAGAAGGGCTGCGACCGCGGCCAGTGCGGCGCCTGCACGGTGCTGGTCGACGGCAGGCGGATCAATGCCTGCCTCGCCCTGGCGGTCAGCCTCGACGGGGCCGAGATCCTGACCATCGAGGGACTGGCGGAGGGCGACCGCCTGCACCCGGTGCAGGAGGCCTTCATCGCCCATGACGGGTTCCAGTGCGGCTTCTGCACCCCGGGCCAGATCATGAGCGCCGTCGGGCTGATCCGCGAGGCGCAGGCCGGCGACGATCCCGAGCGGGTGCGCGAGGCGATGAGCGGCAACCTGTGCCGCTGCGGCGCCTATGCGGGCATCACCGAGGCGGTGCTGGAGGCGCAACGCGCCATGAGCCAAGCCCCGACCACCCGGCAGGGAGAGGCGGCATGATCCCGTTCGAGTACGTCCGCGCCACCGACGTGGCCGGTGCGGTCGCGGCGGGTTCGGTGCCCGGCGCGGCCTATCTCGCTGCCGGCACCAACCTCCTCGACCTGATGAAGGGCGACGTCGCCCGCCCGACCCGCCTCGTCGACATCACCCGCCTGCCCGGCCTTTCCGCCGTCGAGCGGCGGGACGACGGATCGGTCCGCATCGGCGCGCTTTCCCGCAACAGCGACCTCGCCCACGATCCCGCCTTCGCCCGGGCCTATCCGGCGGTGGCCGAAGCGCTGCTGTCGGGTGCCTCGGCGCAGTTGCGCAATGCCGCCACGGCCGCGGGCAACGTGATGCAGCGCACCCGCTGCCCCTACTTCACCGACACGGCGAGCGCCTGCAACAAGCGCGAGCCCGGCAGCGGCTGTGACGCGAAGGATGGCGAGACGCGGCTGCACGCGATCCTCGGCTGGAGCGAGGCCTGCATCGCCACCCATCCGTCGGATTTCTGCGTGCCCCTCGTGGCGCTGGATGCGAGCGTCGAGATCGCAGGCGCCGCCGGCACCCGCATCGTTCCGCTCGACTCCTTCCACCGCCTGCCCGGCGACGCGCCGGAGCGCGAGACGGTGCTGGAGCCGGGCGAGCTGATCACCGCCCTGGTGCTGCCGCCGGAGGCCGCCGCCTTCGCCGGCCACAGCCGCTACCTCAAGGTCCGCGACCGCACGTCCTACGCCTTCGCGGTCGTCTCGGCCGCCGCGGGCCTGCGGCTCGAGGAGGGGCGCATCGCCGAGGCGCGGCTGGCGCTCGGCGGCGTCGCCCTGAAACCCTGGCGCGCCAGGGCAGCGGAAGCGATCCTCGCCGGCCGCGCGCCCGACGAGGCCGCCTTCCGGGCGGCGGCGGATGCCGCGCTCGCCGAGGCCAGGCCCTCCGGCGACAACGCCTTCAAGATCGAGCTCGCCCGCCGCCTGGTGGTGCGGGCGCTGCGCCACGCCGCGGCCGGCACGCCGGAGCGCCTGCCGGCCCTGCCGGCATCCGTCTTCGCCCCCACCCCGGAGGCCGCCCATGTCTGATCGGATCCGCCACGGCTCGAATCTCGGCCAGCCGCTCACCCGCCGGGACGGCATCCTGAAGGTGACCGGCGCCGCCCCTTACGCCGCCGACCGCCACCCGCCCGGGATGCTCTACGCCGTGATGGCGGTCAGCCGCATCGCCCGCGGCCGGGTCAGCCGCCTCGACGTCGCGGCGGCGAAACGCCATCCCGGCGTCGTCGCGGTGATGACGCCGGACAACAAGCCGGCGCTCGCCCAGCACCCGGACGAGAAGCATGACGGCTTCACCTTCCGGCTCGACCTGCTGCAGGACGACCGCGTGCGCTACGCCAACCAGCCGGTCGCGGTGGTGATCGCCGAGACGCTGGAGGCCGCGACCGAGGGCGCCGCCCTGCTGAGCCCCACCTACGAGGCCGAGACGCCGGCGGTCGGGCTCGATGCGGCGGAATCCTTCACCCCGCCGGCGATCGGCGTCGGCGATCCGGCCGACCTGGAGACGGGCGACGTGGCGGCGGGCCTCGCCGCGGCCTCCCGCCGGATCGAGGCGACCTACGAGACGCCCGCGCAATACCACAACGCCATGGAGCCCCACGCCGTCGTCGCCACCTGGGACGGCGACCGGCTCGACCTCGACATGCCCTCGCAGGGCCTCGCCATGGCGCAGGGGCGCATCGCCGGCCTGTTCGGCATCGCTCCGTCGGACATCCACATCCGCAGCCCGTTCCTCGGCGGCGGCTTCGGCTCGAAGGGGATGATCGCCGGGCCGCAGGTGCTCGGCATCATGGCGGCCCGCCTGGTCGGCCGGCCGGTGAAGCTCGTCATGACCCGGCCGCAGATGTTCGGCCCCGTCGGCCACCGCGCCCCGACCCGCCAGACCCTGCGGCTGGGCGCCTCCGAGGATGGCGGCCTCACCGCCCTCGACCACGAGACGCTGACGGCGACCAGCACCTTCGACGACTTCATCGAGCCGAGCGGCGGCGTCTCGCACACGCTCTACGCCACGCCGGCCCTCGCGACGCGCCACAAGGCGGTGCGGCTCGATACCGGGACCCCGCTCTTCATGCGCGCGCCCGGCGAGGCCTCCGGCAGCGTCGCGCTCGAGGGCGCCATCGACGAGATGGCCGAGGCCTGCGGCATGGACCCGCTGGCGTTCCGCCTGCGCAACTACGCCGAGACCGAGCCGGCCTCCGGCAAGCCGTTCTCCTCCAAGGCCCTGCGCGACTGCTACGCGCGCGGCGCGGAGGCCTTCGGCTGGGCGAGGAGACCGCTCGCGCCTCGGCAGATGCGCAATGCCGACGGACTTCTCGTCGGCTGGGGCGTCGGCACCGCGACCTTCCCGGCCCTGATGTTCCAGGCCGAGGCGCGGGCGTCGCTCAAGGCCACCGGCGAGGCGTCGGTGGCGATCGGCGCCATCGACATGGGCCAGGGCGCCTGGACCGCGCTCGCCCAGATCGCCGCGGAGGAACTCGGTCTCGATATCGATGCGATCGATGTCCGCATCGGCTCCTCGGACCTGCCGAATGGCGGCATCGCTGGCGGCTCGGCCCACACCGCCACCGCCGGCACGGCGATCAAGGGCGCGGCGGCCGACGCGATCGCGCAGCTCGCGGCGCTCGCGGCGCAGGATTCGCGCTCGCCCCTCTACGGCGCCGGCAATGCCGGGGTGGTCGCCCGCGGCGGCCGCCTGGTGCGGCGCGACGACGAGAGCCGGTCCGAGGCCTTCACGGACATTCTGGTCCGGGCCGGCCGGGACGCGGTCGAGGGCAAGGGCGCGGCGGGGCCCGACGCGGCGCGGGAGCATTACGCCATGCACGCCCACGGGGCGGTCTTCGCCGAGGTGACGGTCGATCCCGAGCTCGGCCAGATCCGGGCGACCCGCCTCGTCGGCGCCTTCGCGGCCGGGCGGATCATCAACCCGCGCCTGGTGCGCAGCCAGTATTACGGCGGGATGATCTGGGGCGTCTCCTTCGCCCTGCACGAGCAGGCGGTGATGGACCCGCGCACCGGCCGGCCGATGAACGCCAATTTCGCCGAGTACCACGTGCCGGTGAATGCCGACGTACCCTCGCTCGAGGCGATCCTGGTCGAGGAGGAGGATCCGCACGTCAACCCGCTCGGCATCAAGGGCGTGGGCGAGATCGGCGTCACGGGAAGCGCCGGGGCGATCGTCAACGCGATCTGGCACGCGACCGGCCAGCGGGTGCGCCGCCTGCCGGTGACGCTGGACAAGGTGCTGTAGGGGTGGGTTGAGGAGGGGGCGGAGCCTCCTGAGAGGGGCCGGGCTTGGAGGCAGGAGTGACCTGTCTCCTCGCCCCCACGACGCAGGACTGTCCGGGGAAAGAAGAGGCGCGGATTTCCCTCTCCCCGCGGGCGCAGGGCTGTCCGGGGAAAGACGAGGCGCAGGAAATTCCCTCTCCCCGCGGGCGGGGAGAGGCTTTCGTCCCCCTTGCCGGGGACGAAAGGAGCGGAGGCGAAAGCCGCAGCGAGGGTGAGGGGGGGGGTCCGGATGAGGCTCCTTCGGAAACACCCCCTCACCCTCGCCCTTCGGGCTTCCTGAGCCCCTTCGGAGCTCAGGCCTCTCCCCGCCCGCGGGGAGAGGGGAAACCCGCGCTTTTTTTCCTCGGACAGCCCTGCCGCGGGTGGGGAGAGGGCCGAGCCCTCGTTCAGAGGGCGCGGCAAGCCCATAGGGCGAGGGTGAGGGGGGCCGGATATGGCTCATCTGGAAACACCCCCTCACCCTCGCTCCGGCTGCGCCTCCGCTAGCTCCGTCGACGACAGGGTCGCCGGAGCCCTCTCCCCGCCGGCGGGGAGAGGGGGAAACCCGCGCCACATCCTTCCACAGCCCTGCCCGTTGCAGGAGACGAACACGCGCGAGCCCCTCGGCGGACGCCCTCCCGCCGAATCGGCCTAACGGCTTGCCTCGGCCTCGCGCCCGGTGTGAACTCCGGCCCCCGAGAACCCCGAGCCGCCCGCCGATGACCGCTCCCGCCCCTCCCATCGTGCTTGCCCACGCCGCCTACCGCCTCGGCGACGCCTACGCCGCCAGGGGCGCGCCCGAGCCCTTCGTCGAGGTGCGCAGCCTGGAGGCGCTGGAGGCGGCGGTGGCGGAGGCCGAGGTGCTGGTGGTCTCGGGGCTGTGGCGCCATTCCCTTTTGGAGCGGGCGCCGCGCCTGCGCTTCATCCAGTCGGTCAGCGCCGGCACCGACCAGTTCCCGAAGGAGGCGTTGCGCGAGCGCGGCATCCGGCTCGCCAGCGCGCAGGGCGGCAACGAGCGCGCGGTGGCCGAGCACGCCCTCGCGCTGATGCTCGGCCTCACCCGCCGCCTGCCCGAGGCCCTGCGCCACCAGGCCGCCGCGACCTGGCGGCCGATGATCGCCGATCCGGCGCGGCGCGAGCGGGAACTCGGCGGCCGGACGCTGCTGGTGATCGGGCTCGGGCGCATCGGCACCCGCATCGCCCGGCTGGCGCAAGCCTTCGACATGCGGGTGATCGGCCTGCGGCGCCGCCCGCTCCAGGCCGGCGACCCGGTCGAGGCGGTGTTGTCCCCCGACCGGCTGCACGAGGCGCTGGCACAAGCCGACGTGGTGGCGCTCGCCTGCCCGCTGACGCCGGAGACCGAAGGCCTGATCGACGAGGCGGCGCTGGCCGCGATGAAGCCGGAGGCGCTGCTGATCAACGTCGCCCGCGGCCGGGTGGTCGACCAGGACGCCCTGGCCCGCGCCCTGACCGAGGGCCGGATCGCCGGCGCCGGCCTCGACTGCTTTCACGAGGAGCCGCTGCCCCGGGGGCGCCGTTCTGGCGCATGCCGAACGTGATCGTCACGCCCCACAGCGCCGGGGAGACCGGCCTCTACGAGGGCCGGGTGATCGAACTGCTGATCGAGAATCTCGGGCGGCTGCGGCGGGGGGAGGAACTGGTGAACCCGGTGGTGTGAGGCGCCGGCCTCGGGAAGATCTCGTGCCGCGGTCGAGGCTCCTGCCCGCGCGACCGCATCGATGCGGGCAGGCGGGCGTCGGATGCGGCCGTTCGAGCGGGCCCGGCCGTGCAGGGCCGGACCTGCATCGATCGACCCGATCGGCCCCGTTCACGCCGTCTCGGCGAATAGCGCCCCCGGCACCGCCGCCAGCAGGCTGCGGGTGTAGGGATGCTCCGGCGCCCGGAACAGCGCCTCGGTCCGGTTCGTCTCGACGATCTCGCCGCGATGCATCACGGCGATCCGGTCGCAGATCGTCGCCGCGACGCGCAGGTCGTGGGTGATGAACAGCATCGCGATGCCGAGGCGTGCCTTCAGGTCTTCCAGCAGAGCCAGCACCTGGGCCTGGACCGAGACGTCGAGGGCCGAGACCGCCTCGTCGGCGACGAGCACGTCCGGCTCCATCGCGAGTGCCCGGGCGATGCCGATGCGCTGGCGCTGGCCGCCCGAGAAGGCGTTCGGGTAGCGCTCGGCGGCGCTCGGCGGCAGGCCGACGAGATCGAGGAGTTCGCGCGCCCTCGCCCGTGCCTGCCGGGCCGGGGTGCCGTGGGCGATGGGTCCGCCGGCGATGATCTGCTCGACGGTGCGGCGGGGATTGAGCGAGGCGAAGGGGTCCTGGAAGATCATCTGGATCCGCCGGCGCTCGTCGCGGAGCGCGGTGGCTCCGAGCGCCGTGAAGTCGAGGCTGCCGAGGCGCACCGTGCCGTGGTCGGGCTCGATCAAGCGGATCGCCAGCCGCGCCGTGGTCGACTTGCCGGAGCCGGATTCGCCGACGATCCCGAGGGTTTCGCCCCGGCGCAGATCGAAGCTCACCTCCTTCACCGCCGCCACCACCCGGGGCTTGCCGAGGAAACCCGAACGGGTGGCGTAGGTCTTGGCGAGGTTCATCACCGAGAGGGCGACAGGCGCCGCGGTGATCGGCTCGCGCTGGGGCGGGGTCAGGCTCGGCACGGCGGCGAGCAGCGCCTTGGTGTAGGCGGCTTGCGGATGGCGCAGGACCGCCTCGGCCGAGCCGGATTCGACCAGCCGGCCGCGCTGGAGCACCGCGACATGGTCGGCGATGTCGGCGACCACGCCGAAATCGTGGGTGATGAACAGGACCGCCATGTTGCGGCGGCGCTGGATGTCGCGGATCAGCCTCAGGATCTGGGCTTGCGTCGTGACGTCGAGGGCCGTGGTCGGCTCGTCGGCCACCAGCACGGCGGGTTCAAGCGCCAGCGCCATCGCGATCATCGCCCGCTGGCGCTGGCCGCCCGAGAGCTGGTGCGGATAGGCCCGGACGATCTGCTCGGGGTCGGGCAGGCCGACCTCGCCGGCGAGCGCCACCGCGCGGGCGCGGCGCTCCTTGGGGGTGAGCAGGTCGTGCGCCTCGAACATCTCGGCGATCTGGTCGCCGATCCGCATCACCGGGTTCAGGGCCGTCATCGGCTCCTGGAAGATCATGGCGATCCGCCGGCCGCGCAAGGAGCGCCAGGCGCGCTCGTCGAGGCGCAGGAGGTCCCGGCCCTCGAACAGGATCTCGCCGCCGGCCACTCCCAGCGAGCGCGGCAAGAGGCCGGTGAGCGCGTAGGCACTCATCGACTTGCCCGAGCCCGATTCGCCGACGACGCAGAGGATACGCCCCGGAATCAGGTCGAGGTTCAGGCCCTCGACCGCGTGCGGCCGGTCGGCGCCCCGCGGCAGGGCGAGGGTCAGGTTGCGGATCTGGACGATCGGTTCGCTCATCTCTGGCCCTCTATGCGCGGCATCATTCAAGCGACTTGTGCTGCTGTATGTCTCTGCGCGATTGGCTCGACTATGTTCTAATCCCGCCCGCAACCTCATCCTGAAGTGCGAACGAAGTGAGCCTCGAAGGAGGGCTCCAGAAGTCGCCGAGCGAAATGGAGCCCTCCTTCGAGGTCAGTCCATCTTCGATGGGCTGACACCTCAGGATGAGGTCGAGGGTGGGATGACGAGTGTCTCGTCGCGCCTTCGTGTGAGGGGGGGAACGACCGAGCCCTCACCCCACCGCATTCCGCCCGGCCAGCACCGCCGGCCCGGTCTCGCCGAGGTCCCAGAACAAGCCGGCCATCAGCCCCAGGGCCTCGCGGGTCGGGCCGCCGAGCAGGTGCTCGTCGGGCGCGTGCTGCGAGCAGGCCGGGTAGGAATGCGGCACCCACAAAGTCGGGAGCCCGAGGATTTCCGAGAAGGCGTCGTTCGGCAGCGAGCCGCCGAGATTCGGCAGCAGCGCCGGGCGCTTGCCCGTGCTGGCCTCGATCGAGGCGAGCGCCCAGCCCACCCACGGATCCTCGACCGGCAGGCGGGTGGCGCGAAACACCTCGCCGCGGGTCGCCCGCACCTCGACCATCGGGAAGCCCTTGGCGTCGAGATGGGCGCGGATCGCCGGCAGCAGCCCCTCCCAGTCGGTGCCGACGACGAAGCGCAGCTGCATCGTCGCCTTGGCGGAGGGCGGCACGGCGTTCTGCGGCCCGTCGGGATCGCCGCACTTGAAGGCGAGGACTTCCAGCGTGTTCCAGCCGAAGACCCGCTCGGCCGGCGTCAGCCCCGGCTCGCCCCAGCCCTCGTCGATCGAAGGCGCGTTCGGATCGCCCCCGACGGTGATGTCGGACAAAGCCGCGCGCACGCCCGCGGGGATCGGCGGCGGGAGCAGGGCGTCGAGGAGGATTTGTCCGCGCCCGTCGACGAGGCTCGCGATGGCGCTCGCCAGCACGGTGCCGGGATTGCGCAGGAGCCCGCCCCAATTGCCCGAATGGTGGCCGCCCTCGCGCAGGTTCACGATCAGCTCGAAGGTGTAGCCGCCGCGCGACCCCAGGAACATCGTCGGCCGGCTCGCCTCGATCCGCGGCCCGTCGGAGGCGATGAGGAGGTCGGAGGCCAGCGCCTCGGCCTCGTCCCGGCAGACCTCGCGCAGGCCCGGCGAGCCGGCCTCCTCGCCCATCTCGATCAGGAACTTGACGTTGAAGCCGAGCGTGCCGCCCCGGGCCTGCATCACCGCCTCGAGGGCGCCGAGATTGATCAGGTGCTGGCCCTTGTTGTCGGCGGTGCCGCGCCCGTACCAGCGCTCGCCCTCGACCGTCACCGCGAGCGGGTGCAGGCCCTCGCGCCACTGCTCGGGGTAGTTCCGCACCGTGTCGCCGTGGCCGTAGGTCAGTACCGTCGGCAGGTCGTCGCCCTCGTGCCGCGTGGCGATCAGGAACGGCCCGCGGCCTTCTTGCGGGTTCTCGACGAGGCGGGTCGCAAAGCCGAGCCGCGACAGGGCCGGGATCATGAACTGCGTGAGGTAGGCGGCGAGCGCCGGCCCCTGGTCCGGGGCCTGGCTCTCGGTCGGCAGGGCGACCGCCTCGCGGAGCACGGCAAGGAAGCGGCCGTCGTCGTAGTGCCGGTGGGCCAGCGCGATGGCGTCGCGTCGCGACATGGGGGGACTTTCTGTGTGGGTGTGAAAAGAGGACGATTGTTAGATCTTGAACGTCGCTGATTGAAAACCCGGTCGGCCTCGCTCCCTCCCTCCCGCAACCTCAGCCTGAGGTGCGACCGAAGGGAGCCTCGAAGGAGGGCTCCAGGGATCTCGGAGACTTCTGGAGCCCTCCTTCGAGGCTGCTTCGCAGCACCTCAGGATGAGGTCGCAGGTGGGACAAAAGAAGCGGTCGATGGACAGGTTCTCAATGCCGTCCCTCGGGAGCGGTGATGTCGCGCACCCCGTCGCCGAGCAGGTTGATGCCCAGCACCAGGACCAGCAAGGCCACGCCCGGGATGGTGATGACCCAGGGCTGGAAGAACATGTACTGCTTGCCCTCGGCGATCATCAGTCCCCAGGACGGCAGCGGCGGCTGCACGCCGAGCCCGAGGAAGGAGAGCGCCGCCTCGAGCAGGATCGCGTGCGCCATCTCCAGGGTCGCCACCACGATCAGCGCGTTGAGGATGTTGGGCAGGATTTCCTGGGCGAGGATCCGCACCGGGCCGAAACCCGCGGCCCTGGCGGCGGCGACGAAGTCCTGGCCCCGCACCTGCCGGGTCGCCGCGCGGGTGACCACCGCGAAGCGGTCCCAGAGCAGGAATCCGAGCACCAGTACCACCACCTTCAGCGAGCCGCCGACCAGCGAGGCCATGGCGAGCGCCACCAGCACCACCGGCATGGCGAGCCGGGTGGTGACGACGTAGCTCACCACCGCGTCGACCCGGCCGCCGTAATAGCCGGCGAGCACGCCGAGCGTCGTACCGATGATCCCCGAGATCAGGGCCGCGGAGAGCCCGATCAGCAGCGAGATCTGGCTGCCGTAGATCAGGCGGCTGAGGTAGTCGCGCCCGAGCTTGTCGGTGCCGAGCCAGTGCTCGGCGCTGCCCTTGACGTGCCAGAACGGCGGGATCAGCCGGCGCGACACGTCCTGGGCGTAGGGGTCGTGCGGCGCGACGAGGGGGGCGGCGAGCGCCACGAGCACCACGAATCCGACGAGGCCGGCCCCGATCAGGAAGCCGCCATGGGACAGGCCGCGCCGCAGCGCGATCATGGCCGGCGAGCGGGCGGGCGGCAGGACGGTCTCGGCGGGAACCGGGACGGCGGGGGAGGCGGGCCGGGTGGTCATGCGCGCAGCCTCGGATCCAGGAGGGCGTTGAGGAGGTCGGCGGCGAGCGTCAGCGCGATGTAGATCATCGCCAGGACCAGCACGATCGCCTGGACGACGGGGAAGTCGTTGCGGGCGATCGATTCCCAGGCGAGCTGGCCGAGGCCCTGGAGCGAAAAGACCGCCTCGATCACGATCGAGCCGCCGAGCATGAAGCCGAACTGCACCGCGGCGAGCGCGATCACCGGGATCACGGCGTTGCGGAGCGCGTGCCGGATCAGGATCTTGCGCGGCGCCAGACCCTTGGCCCGGGCGGTGCGGACATAGTCCGAGGACAGCACCTCCAGCATCCCGTTGCGGGTGAGCCGCATCACCGCCGGCATGGCGTAGTAGCCGAGCGCCACCGCCGGCAGGATGAAGTTCTTCCATGACCCGTTGCCGGAGGCCGGCAGCCAGCGCAGGTTGACGGAGAAGATCATGATCAGGGTGAGGCCGAACCAGAAGCTCGGCATCGCCTGGCCCAGCACCGAGACGGCGAGCGCCGTCCGGTCGATCCAGGTGTCGCGGTAGAACGCCGCCAGCACCCCGAGCGGGATCGCCACCAGCAGGGCGACGGCCAGCGCGATGACCCCGAGGGTCAGGGTCACGGGCATCCGGGAGGCGAGCAGGTCGGTCACCGGCTCGGGGAAGTAGAACGAGCGCCCGAAATCGAAATGGAGCGCGTTCCAGGCCCAGGTGCCGAACTGGACCACGAGCGGCTGGTCGAGCCCGTGCTGGGCGCGCACCGCGGCGATCTGCTCGCCGGTCGCCTCCGGGCCGGCGATGGCGGTGGCCAGATCGCCCGAGAGGTGGAGGAGCAGGAAGCTCGCCACCGAGACGGTCAGCGCGACGCAGATCGCGACGAGGATGCGCCGCAGCGCGAAGCCCAGCATGGCGCGTCCCCTACTTCTTCCACGAGGCCGCGAAGAAGCGCGGTACCTCGTCGGTCTGCGCGGTGAAGTTCAGGTCGGCCGTGAAGGCGTAGTTCGACGGATAGGAGAACATCGGCAGGGCGTAGGCCTGCCCGGCGATGCGCTTGAGCGCCTCGGCGTATTTCGTCTTGCGGATCGCCGGATCGGTGCTGGTGTCGCCGGCCTGGAGATCGGCGATGACGGCGGGATCGCGGGCCAGGTCCTCCTCGCCGCCACGGAAGTAGGTGCCGGTGAAGGCCGAGACGTCGTTGATCGAGAACGAGCCCCAGGTCTGGTAGCCGATCGAGGTCTTGCCGGCCCGCATCGCGTCGCGCATGGCGGCGTAGCGCAGGTAGTTGAGCCTCGCCCGGATGCCGACGGCGCGCAGGTAGCCGACCACGGCCTCGGCATAGTCGCGCTCGCGATAGGCCGAGAGGTCAATGTCGATGCCGTTGCCGTAGCCGGCCTCCTTGAGGAGCGCCCGCGCCTTGGCGGGATCGTAGGCGTAAGTGGGTACGCCCTCCTCGGTGCAGCCGAACTGCTCGATGAAGCAGAGCGCATTCATCACCCGGGAGCCGCCGCGCACCAGGTTGTCGACCATCGCCTTGCGGTCGATGGCATGCGCGATCGCCTGGCGCACCCGCACGTCCTTGAGCGGCGAGTTCTCCATCGCCCGGCCGAGCACGTCGAATTGCAGGAAGCCGACCCGCATCGTCTCGGCGGAGACCACCGTCAGGGTCGGATCCGCCTTCAGCTGCTCGGCCTGGTCGGTCGGCACGCGCCAGATCCAGTCGACGCCGCCGGTCATCAACTCGGCCATCCGACTGTCGCCGTCGGGGATGATGCGGAATTCGAGCTTGCCGATCTTGGCCTGCCCGATCGGGCTGCCCGGCCAGTATTTCTCGTTGCGCACCATCTTCACGCCCTTGCCGCTCTCGGTCGAGACGATGCGGTAGGGGCCGGTGCCGACCGGCGCCTTGCTGAAGCCGGCCAGGCCGACCTTCTTGAAGTAGGCGGCGGGCAGGATCGGGGTCGGGCCGGCGAGGTATTCGAGGGCGGCCGGGAACGGCGCCTTGAGGTGGATGCGCACGCCGTGCGGGCCGGTCACCTCGGTCGACTTCATCCAGTCGACGTTGCCCTTGGTGACGACCTTGGCCTCGGGCGTCAGCACATAGTTGAACGTGAAGGCGATGTCCTCGGGCGTCAGCGGATCGCCGTTGTGGAAGGTCACGCCGTCGCGGATCGTCAGATCCAGCGTCACCGGATCGATCCAGGTCCAGGCGGTGGCGAGCATCGGCTGGTGCTGGCCGGTCTTGGGATCGCGGTAGAGAAGAGTGTCCCAGACGTTGCGCGCCAGGATCACGCCCTCGCGCAGGTTGTTGTGGTAGGGGCTCAGGTTCTCCGGCTCGCTGTCGGAGGCGTAGACCAGGGTGTCGTTGGCCTTGCCCGCCAGCGCAGGTCCCGCGATCCCGGCAAGCAGGAGGCCGCCCAGGAGGGCACCGGCCCTGCGCATCCGCCCGGCCCGCTTCACGCCCGCCCTGCCGTTGCCCGCTTCGATCCGTGTCGACATGTCGGCTCCGCCTCGTCGGGGGCAGCGCGGGCGTTGCACCCGTCATGTTGCACTGCCGCAAAAATCACCCTGCCAGGATGTTGCGCAGAACCGATCGCAGCAAGTCGAATTTTTCGATAGGATCGTTGCCGGAACGGCAAGGCACGAATCCGGCAAGGCGGCGAGGCGCGAAGCGGGCGATGCAGATCACGGCGTTGCGCTACTTCCTGGCGGTCGCCCGCGACGGCACGATCGCGGCGGCCTCCGCCCGGCTCAACGTCGCGCCCTCGGCGATCAGCCGGCAGATCGCCAACCTGGAGGCGGAGCTGGCCTGCCCGCTATTCGAGCGCCGGCCGCGCGGCATGGTGCTGAGCCAGGCGGGCGAGTTGCTGGCCCGCCACGCCCATCAGGTGCTGGCGAGCGCCGAGCAGGTCGTCACCGAGATCCAGGAGCTGGAGGGCCTGCAGCGCGGCCTCGTGCGCATCGCCACGACGGAAGCCTTCGCCATCGACCTCGTGCCGGGCGTGATCGCGGCGTTCCATGCCCGCCATCCGGGCATCCGCTTCGAACTGAGCGCCCTGCCGCCGGGCCAGGCGACCCAGCGGGTGGTGCAGGGCGAGGCCGACATCGCCCTCACCTTCAGCCTGGAGCCCTCCACCGAGACGGCGGTGGCCTACCGCAACAGCCTCGACATGGTCGCCCTGTGCGCGCCCGACCATCCGCTCGCCGGGCGCCGTCTGATCGGGCTTGCCGACCTCGCCGCCTATCCGGTCGCGCTGCTGCCCCGGGACACCACGCTGCGCGCCACCCTCGACGCGGCCTGCGCGGCGGAGGGCATCGCCATCGAGCCGGTGCTCAGCGCGAACGTGCTCTCGGCCATCCTGCCCTTCGTGCGCGTCACGCGCGGGCTGACCCTGATGTCGTCGATCGCGCTCCAGGGCCAGGTCGGGCGCGGCGAGTTCCGGGTGCTGCCGATCCAGTCCCGCCGCAGCCTGGCCCGCGGCATCGAGGTCCAGACGATGCGCGACCGGCGCCTGCCGCGGGCGGTGGAGGCATTCCTGGCCGCCCTGGTGGCGGCATTGCCGCCGCAGCGGGGCTGAATTATTCTTGATAAAATTATTATTTATTGAATAAGACAAGCAGAACAATATTTTTAATTAATGAAAATAAAAAATTTGTACTGATTCTATTGGCGGTGCAGCTGTGATGACGTCTTTCTGAAATCTTTGCATTTCGTGTCTGAGCGGATTATTCTATGATTCTATCTACGCTGGACTCCTGGAAAGAAACAATTTAAAAATAGATATCTGAGGAGGGATGAATGGGCGCAGCTATTGGCATTCGAGTATATCGGGTCGATTTTCTTACGAAAAGTTCGAGAGAGGCTTTGCCATTCGATTCGGACAAGTTGGCGCGGCATCCGCAGGAGTTTATCAAGGATTTTGTAGATCGCCATTCGACCCACATCAAAGACGATCAGACGGAGAGAAGTTGGTATTTCGAAAACAAAACTAATCAGTTTGAATCCAATATCAAAGGATATGTTCGCTATGGCACATTCGGATTTGAGAGTAATATCGTTGACTCAAATACAAAAAGAAGTAATTACAAACGAAAAATAACAGATGTCGAAGAGATACCGCTTTTTTTTGATTTTTGGACTCCCAAGCAATCGAAATTCGGTCTCGTAGCGTTCCAGTCTTTTCAGGGCAGGTCGTGTATAGGACTTGTTATGGCAAAAATGAGAAAAGATTTCGAGCAAGAAAATCCTAGATGCCTGCTTAATTTTCGTAAATTAATGCCAGTAGACTTGGAAAAAAGTGAGTTTTTTAATGCCCCAATAAAGCGTTTTAAGCTAATTAAAAGGAAAAAATCAGTCGATGTTGCGGATTCATATCTAAAAGATCGCGCTGGAGACAATATAGACATGGAATTATCTATAATTGCACGACGTCAGAAAAACTTGGGAGATCTAATTTCTTTGAAAAATAAAATGCCTAAAAATGGAACCGGCGTGATTGAATACGAAGGAATGGAATTTAACGAGGCCATCGCTGAAGTTAAATTTGGAAAAAAGACGCGGCGTGTAGGAATTTTTGGCTACAATAGCGATGCTGGAGTTATCGATATTACAGATAGTTTGACAAAAGGGGCTGACGGACATCCTACATTCGATTCTATTCAGCGAGAAACAACGATGCTTTTAACAGATTTTTTCAAATCTATGAAAGGAGATTAGTTGTGAAAATAGGCGTGCTCCATATAATAAAGGATCATTACTGCACATTAAAAACTGTAGATAATGATAATTTTTCGCCGATAGATTTTATAACATTTTTAGGAGTTCCTATTTTTTTTGGATTCGCATCTACATTCTTAGACGTAAAAACCGGGAAGGATTTCTATAATTTATCCATAACCTTTTTTGGTATATTTATAGCACTTCTTTTAAATATACAAGTCGCGATATTTAGCGTATTTCAACGTAATTGGGCAAAGATCGGCGATGAAATATTAGATAATATTCAGGAGGAAAAAATTGCCGAAAGGAAATTACTATTGAGTCAGCTAAATACAAACATTTCGTACCTAATTGTTGTATCATGTATTTATTTGACTACTTATATAATTATGTTCGTTTTTGATATTAACGAATGCGTAAGCAAAATAATATCATTTGTTTGCTATACTCATTTTATGCTCACACTTATGATGATTATCAAAAGAACTCATGCGCTGTTTCAGAGCGAATACGATATAGGATGAATTGGCGTCAGCCACCAAGAGAATTGAATCGAAATAAAAAATTGACATTAATACGGCAGCTGGAGAAATAATTAACGTCCGCAAGTAAAATTGCTTTAAAAAATGGATATTTTTTGTTGTGCGATAGGACACAGTTCCCCGCATGACGGCACCCCCGGCAGGCGCTGGCGCAGGCAGCAGGTGCGCCGCCGCCGGTCGCACAGGGCCCGGGCGAGCGGGCTCAACGCGCAAGCCGGCCCGCCGCACCAGCCGAGGCAGGTCGCCACCTCCGGGCGGGCCAGGGTCTCGGGCTCGCCGAGCTCGCGCGCGACGTAGTCGAGGATCACCGCCGCGTTGCCCCAGATCACCCGGGGGGCGATGCCGCATTGCGCCCGGCACAACTCGACGAAGGGCCGCAGATGGTCCTCGATCAGGCCCGCGAGCCCGGGGGAACCGCCCTCCGGCGCCCCGGGCTGCACCAGGAAGCGGGCCGGGCGGCCCGCCCCGTCGAGTTCGAGGCGCGTCGTCGCGAAGGTGAGCGGCAGCGGCTGGCCGAGGCGCACGAGCGCCGTCATCGCCGGGGTGGCGAGCGGCGCGAGGTAGAACTGGCTCCAGTACGAGACCAGCGCCCGCCGGTCGACCGCACCGGCGCTTGAGCCGAGCCCGGCCTCGAAGGCGGAGAGCGTGGCGTCGAACACCGCGGGATCGCTCAAGGAGGAGAGCGGCGTCGCCGCGCGGCCCGCGCAATCGGCCGCCACCCCGTCGCGGTAGGTGCCGAGGGAGGCCGGGATGTGGCGGGCGAGGTCGGGGATCATCGCGCGGTCCCCCGTCCCGCCGTCCGGTCGGCCCGCAGGGTGCGGGCGATCGTCAGCGCCAGCCAGGCCAGGGCGGCGGCGTAGAGCGGCAGCGTGGCGGCAAAGTAGCCCGGCCAGCCGGCCCAGCCGGCGAGCGCCGGGGCGGCGACGCGCAGCGGCATCGCGGCGAAGAAGGCGGCGCCGAACAGGAGCGCGTAATCGGTGGCGGGCCGCGGCCCCTGCGACCAGCGATAGATCATGTTGAACACCGGCACCCCGAGGAAGCCGCCGAAGACGAAGTTCAGGATCGTGGCGGTGACGGCGAGGTCCGCCGAGCGCAGCGCGCAGGAAGCCGCCATCAGCCCGCCGGCGGCGAGTACGCCGACCCCGCCGACCGCGACCAGCCGCACGGTGCCGAACCGGGCGGCGAGGCCGCCGGCCATCACCGCCATCACCAGGTTGACCGCCGGCAGGACCGTGCCGGTGAGGAAGCCGACCCGGGCGAGCGGCACCCCGAGATCGAGCAGCGCCAGGGTGTTGGGCCCGCCGATGAGGTAGGCGGCGGCGAAATAGGCCCCGAGCGCCGCGATGCGGCCGGTGAGCACGCGCAGGCGCGCGAACCCGCCCGACCGGCGCTCCGACGGCCCCCCTTGCCCCTGCAGCCGCGCCTCCGGATAGGCGAGGATCGGCAGGAGGCAGAGCGCGTCGAGGGCCGCGCAGGCGAGCAGCGCCGCCGGCCAGCCCAGGACATCGTAGGAGCCGACCAGCACGCCGACGCCCAGGATGCCCCCGAGCGATCCGCCGCAGAGCTTGGCCGAGGCGACGAAGGCCCGGCGCTCGGCCGGCACGGTCTCGACCACCAGGGCTTCGAGCGCGATGTCCATGGTGGCGACGCAGGCGCAGGCTGCGACGGCGAGCGCCAGCAGGGCCGGCAGCGGCCAATGCTCGCCGAAGCTCAGACCCATGAGCAGCGCCACCGTGGCCCCCTGCGCCGCGACGATCCAGCCGAGGCGGCGGCCGAGAAACGGCAGGCGCACCCGGTCGAGCAGAGCCGCCCACAGGAAGGTCAGCCCGACCGGCAGGTTGATGAGCTGCAACAGCCCGACGCCGCCGAGGTCGAGCCCCCGCGCCCGCAGGATCAGCGGCGCCCCGCCCGACAGGAAGCCGAGCGTGGCCCCGAAGGTCACGTACAGGCAGAAGAACGGGGCGAGCGGGCGCCACCCGGCGAGGAGGCCGTGGGCGTGGCGGATCGCGGCGGCCTGGCTCACCGCGGGGGGAGCCCGCGTGCCGAGGGAACCGGGCGGTACTTTGGAATCACACTAATTCTTCTTTTCGTACAGTGGCTTGCAGATTACGGGGGCGCTCCCCGGTCCGCAAGGGCGGCCGCGCGGCGCGGCCGGTGGCCGGTCTCCCGCCAGGCTTGCGCCCCCCTGTGCCCCGACGGCCCGTCCCCGGATGAATTCTCGGGCGCGCCGGCGTCATTAACGATCCGGTAACCACGCTGCGCGCTTCATGGCGTCCGGTAACAACTCGTCAACCGCCGTGACCAGCATCAGCCTCACTCGCCCCTCCCTCCCGCTGCGCGGCCGCTCCTTCCGGGCGCTCGTGCTCGCGCCGGAGACGCCGCTCGGCGACTGGTTCTCGCACCTGGATGCCCTGGTGCAGCGCTCGCCGACGCTCTTCTCCGAGCGTGCCGTGATCCTGGACGTCTCGGGCCTGGCCAAGGATCCCCTCCGGGGAGACGCGGCCGGTCCCGAGGCGCCCGAGCCCGCCGAGGGCGACGCGCCTGCCGCGGCGGCGACGCCCGACATCGCCGGCCTCGTCGACGAGCTCAAGCAGCGCGGCATCCGCATCATGGGTGTCGAGAAGGCCGAGCCGGCCTGGCTCGACCCGGCGCTGCCGCCGCTCCTCAGCGGCGGCCGGCCGGCCGAGATGGCGGAGCCGCAAGCCCTCGAGGTCAAGGCCCCCGAGGTCAAGGCCGAGCCCGTCAAGCCGCCGGAGCCGCGCAAGCCGAACTCCCTCGTCCTCGAGACCCCGCTGCGCTCCGGCCAGTCGGTCTATCACCCGGAAGGGGACGTGACGGTGATGGGCTCGGTCGCCTCCGGCGCCGAGATCCTGGCCGGCGGCTCGATCCACATCTACGGGGCCCTGCGCGGCCGCGCCATCGCGGGTGCGGGCGGCAATCCCCGGGCCCGCATCTGCTGCCGCAAGTTCGAGCCCGAGCTGATCGGCATCGACGGCCTGTTCCGCACCGCCGACACCACCGATCCGAAGCTGCGCAAGAAGGCGGTCCAGGTCTGGCTCGACGGGGACACCCTCCGCATGGCCGCCCTCGACTGACCCTGACGACACCGCGGCCGGGCAGGCCGTCGCGGGCGCTTCGCGCCCCGGCCCGCCCGGCGAGACGATCCTAAAAATCCCGTGAGCGCGCGGCCCGGATCCCGGGACGCCGCCCCAGCCCGATGATTCGGGGGAGCACTCTCGATGGCCAAGATCATAGTGGTGACGTCCGGCAAGGGCGGGGTGGGCAAGACCACCACGACCGCGGCCTTGGGGGCCGCCCTCGCCCAGGCCGGTCAGAACGTCTGCGTCGTCGATTTCGACGTGGGCCTGCGCAACCTCGACCTCATCATGGGCGCCGAGCGCCGGGTCGTCTACGATCTCATCAACGTCGTCCAGGGCGACGCCAAGCTGCCCCAGGCGCTGATCCGCGACAAGCGCCTCGACACCCTCTCGCTGCTGCCCGCCTCGCAGACCCGCGACAAGGACGCGCTCACCGACGAGGGCGTCGCCCGCGTCATCGGCGAGCTTCGTGAAAAATTCGACTGGGTGATCTGCGACAGCCCGGCCGGCATCGAGCGCGGGGCGACGCTCGCCATGCGCCACGCCGACATCGCGGTCGTCGTGACCAACCCCGAGGTCTCCTCGGTGCGCGATTCCGACCGCATCATCGGGCTGCTCGATTCCAAGACCGAGCGCGCGAAGAACGGCGAGCGGCTCGACAAGCACCTGATCCTCACCCGCTACGACCCCAGCCGGGCCGAGCGCGGCGAGATGCTGAAGATCGACGACGTCCTGGAGATCCTGTCGATCCCGCTGCTCGCCGTGATCCCGGAGAGCGAGGAGGTGCTGAAGGCCTCGAACCTCGGCAGCCCCGTGACGCTCAACGCGCCCCAGAGCGCACCGGCCCGGGCCTATGCCGACGCCGTGCGCCGCCTGAAGGGCGAGACGGTCGAGATGATCGTCCCGAGCGAGAAGCGCTCGCTCCTGGGCAAACTCTTCCCCCGGAGGGCGGCATGAACCTGCTGAGTTTCCTGTCGCGGCGCGGGACGGCGCCGGTGGCGCGCGAGCGCCTTCAGATCCTGCTGGCCCACGAGCGCACCGCCTTCGGCAATTCCGACCTGGTGGCGGTCCTGCGCGAGGAGATCCTGGCGGTGATCGCCAAGCACGTCGCCATCGACCAGGACAAGGTGAAGATCACCATGGAGCGGGGCAACTCGGTCTCGACCCTGGAGATCGACGTCGAGCTGCCGAAGGCGATCCACCGGGCGGCGTGACGCGCCTGTTCGATCGGATTTCACTCCGGAGATCTGACGGAAGCTGCGGAATATCCCACCCTTGCACCTCATCCTGAGGTGTCAGTCGATCAAAGATCGACTGACCTCGAAGGAGGGCTCCAGGAGTCGCAGAGGCTTCTGGAGCCCTCCTTCGAGGCCGCTACGCGGCACCTCAGGATGAGGTACAAGGGTAGGATTTCCCAGTATTCCCAATCATTTGAGATCCTGTCGCGCTGAAATGGGCTCCGAGGTCGGAGGGTCCCGTTTCCACCGCCCCTTGCGCTCACGGCCGGTCCGGGCGATTCCATCGCGACGGGGCCGGACGGAGCGAGCTGTTGGCGGACGCCTTCCCACTGCACGACAGGCTGGCCCTGGTCACCGGGGCCGGCAGCGGCATCGGTGCGGCCCTCGCCGTGGGCCTTGCCCGCGAAGGGGCCCGCCTCGTCCTCGTCGACCGCGATCCCGACGGCCTTTCCCGCAGCGCGGCCGCCGTGCGGGCGCTCGGGCGCGAGGTCGATGCCCATTGCTTCGACCTCACGGAGGCCGACCGCATCGCCGCCCTGCCCGACGCGGTCTCAGGCCGGCACGGGCCCCTCGATCTCCTGATCAACAATGCCGGCGTGGCGCTCGCCGGCCGCTTCGCCGATGTCGAGCTCGCCGATTTCGACTGGCTGATGGACGTGAACTTCCGCGCCGTGGTGCGGATGACCCACGCCTTCCTGCCCCAGCTGGAGAGCCGGCCGGCGGCGCAGATCGTCAACCTGTCGAGCCTCTACGGCATCGTCGCCCCGCCGGGCCAGACGGCCTACGCGGCGAGCAAGTTCGCGGTGCGCGGCTTCTCCGAGGCCCTGCGGCACGAATATGCCGGCACAGCCCTCGGAATCAGCGTGGTGCATCCGGGCGGGGTCGCGACCGCGATCGCCCGCAACGCCCGCGCCGGCCCGCGCCTCGATCCCGCCGAGGTCGAGAGTGGCAAAGCCGCCGCCGAGCGCTACCTGCGCTCGAGCCCCGAGGCGGCGGCCGCGCGCATCCTGCGCGGCATCGCCCGGCGGGAACCCCGCATCATCGTCGGGCGCGACGCCGCCCAGGTCACGCTGATCCAGCGCCTGATGCCGGTGCGCTACTGGTCGCTGATCGCCCGTGCCATGGAGTAGAGCATGCCGAGCCTGCGCGCCCACGTCTTCGACTGGATCGTCCGCTTCCAGGTGAAGCCGAAATTCGCCCGCACCGGCGGCGACGTGGCGGCGGTGCGGCGGCTCATGAACCAGGCGAAGTTCCCTGAGCCGCCCGGCATCGTGTTCCGCGAGGGCAGCGTCGGCGGCATCCCGGGCGAGTGGGCGGAGCGCCCCGACCTCGCGGCGGATGCCCCGCGCCTGTTCTACCTGCATGGCGGCGGCTTCATCGCCTGCTCGCCCCGCACCCACCGGTCGGTCACCGGCGGCTTCGCGCTGCGGGGCTTCCGGGTGTTCTGCCCCGATTACCGTCTCGCTCCCGAGCACCCGTTCCCGGCCGCCCTCGACGACGCGGCGGCGGCCTGGTCGGCCTTCGCGGCCGCCGGGCCCGCCGGCATCGCGGGGGATTCCGCCGGCGGCAACCTCTCCCTCGCGCTGATGCTGCGGGCGCGCCGGGACGGGCTGCCGCTGCCGAGCGCCGCCGTGCTGTTCTCGCCCTCGACAGACATGCTGGGCGAGGGCGCGTCGATGCTCGCCAATGCCCGCCGCGACGCGATGTTCGATCCCACGAAGCTCCAGGGCCTGGTCGACGCCTATCTCGCCGGGCACGATCCCACCGACCCGCTCGCCTCGCCCTTGCGCGGCGATCTCGCCGGGCTGCCGCCGCTGCTGTTCCATGTCGGCGCCCGCGAGGTTCTGCGCGACGATTCGGTGCGCTTTGCCGAGAAGGCGAAGGCCGCGGGCGTCTCCGCCACCGTGACGGTCTGGCCGGTGGTGCCGCATGTCTGGCAGCTCGCCCAGACCTTCCTGCCCGAGGCCCGCCGCTCCCTCTCCGAGGCCGCGACCTTCCTGAAGAGCCACGACGCGCGAGTGCCGGAGACGGTCAGGTGACCGAGGCGCCGCCCCGTCCCGCCCCGCCCTGGCCGAAGAAGCCCCTCGCCGTGCTGGTGATCGGGGCCGGCTTCTCCGGTCTCGCCATGGCGATCCGCTGCCGGCAATCCGGCATCGACGACCTGCTGGTGGTCGAGAAGGCGGATGCGGTCGGCGGCACCTGGCACGAGAACACCTATCCGGGCGCGGCCTGCGACATCCCCGCCCATCTCTACGCCCTGTCCTTCGCCCCCAAGCCCGACTGGTCCCGCACCTATGCCGGCCAGCCCGAGATCGCCGCCTATCTGCGCGACCTGGTCGCGCGGTTCGACTTGGAGAAGCACATCGCCCTCTCCACCGCCGTCACCGGCGCGGTCTGGGACGGGACGCGCTCCCTGTGGCGGGTCGAGACGGAGCGCGGCCCGCTGGAGGCCCGGGTGCTGGTCTCCGGCATGGGGGCTTTGCATCACCCGGCGATTCCCGCGATTCCCGGCCTGCACACCTTCCTCGGCCCGCTCTTCCACACCTCCGGC
Organism: Methylobacterium aquaticum; assembly: GCF_016804325.1. Classification (NCBI taxonomy): domain Bacteria; kingdom Pseudomonadati; phylum Pseudomonadota; class Alphaproteobacteria; order Hyphomicrobiales; family Methylobacteriaceae; genus Methylobacterium; species Methylobacterium aquaticum. The sequence goes on along the minus strand of NZ_CP043627.1, from coordinate 1,770,252 downwards.
TGGGACCACGGCGTCTCGCTGAAGGGCAGGCGCGTCGGGGTGATCGGCACGGGGGCGAGCGCGATCCAGGTCGTGCCGGCCATCGCCCCCGAGGCGGGACATCTCACCCTGTTCCAGCGCACTCCGCCCTGGGTGATGCCGCGCAACGACCGGCCAATCGGCCGGGTCCTCCAGTCCCTGTTCCGTCGCCTGCCCGCCGCGGGCCGGCTCTTGCGGGGGATCCAGTTCTGGACGCGGGAGGCGCGGGCGGCCCTGGGCTTCACCCGGGTCTCCGGCCTCACGCGGCTGGCCGAGGCGGCGAGCCGGCACCACCTGCGCAAGCAGGTCGCCGATCCCGCCCTGCGCGCCAAGCTCATCCCGTCCTATCGCCTCGGCTGCAAGCGGGTGCTGATCTCGGACGAGTACTACCCGGCCCTGACCCGGCCGACCGTGACGCTGGAGACCGACCCGATCCGCACGGTCACCCCGGACGGCGTGACGATGCGGGACGGCCGCCACCACCCCCTCGACGTGCTGGTGCTGGCCACCGGCTTCGACGTCACCGCCTCGCTCGCCCGGGTGCCGGTGGTCGGCCGCGACGGGCTGATCCTGGCCCGGGCCTGGGGCGAGCGGGTGGCGGCGCATCGCGGCCTGACGGTCGCGGGCTTTCCCAACTTCTTCATGCTGCTCGGGCCGAATACGGGCCTCGGCCACAACTCCGTGGTGCTGATGATCGAGGCGCAGGTGGAGTACGTGCTCGCCTGCCTCGCCGAGATGAAGGCGCGCACCCTCGCGGCGATCGAGCCGACGCCGGAGGCGCAGGCGCGCGACCTCGCCGAGGTCGAGGCGCGGCTGTCGGCCAGCATCTGGCAGCAGGGCGGCTGCGCCAGCTGGTACCAGGATGCGCAAGGGCGCAACGTCGCGCTCTGGCCCGGCACGGTGGTGGCCTACCGGCGGGCGATGCGGACGCCGGACTGGTCCGAGTTCGTTCTGACGCCGGCGTGAGCAGGGCTGTCCGGATCAAGGGAAAGGCGCAGGAAATCCCCTCTCCCCGCGGGCGGGGGAGAGGCTTTCGCCCCCCCCTTGCCGGGGGCGAAAGGAGCGCAGGCGAAAGCCGGAGCGAGGGTGAGGGGGTATTTCCGGAAGAGGCTCCTCCGGAAGCACCCCCTCACCCTCGCGGCGAACCTGCGGTTCGCAGCTCGCTGCATCTCCTGAACGCAGACGCAGCCCTCTCCCCGCCCGCGGGGAGAGGGGAAGCCCGCGCCTTTCCCTTGATCCGGACATCCCTGCGCCATGTGCGGACCGCTCCGCCGCAAGAGTCGTGGGACGCATGCTTGCGCTGCAGCGATAGCGCTTTGCGCCCGTCACGGACGCGTGCTATCGGCCGGTGCCAACTCGACACGGGTGGATCGCCTCGCGCGATGCCGATCCCGCGGTCGCCCTTGAGGGTGCTGCACGCACCAGGAGTTGGTTCATGGCCCGCATCAGCACCGATTCGATCATCGAGGGCCTGACCTTCGACGACGTCCTGCTCCGTCCCGCCGCATCCTCGGTGATGCCGGCGGAGGTCAATCTCGGCACCCGCCTCACCCGCACGATCCGGCTCAACATGCCGATCATCGCCTCGGCGATGGACACGGTGACCGAGGCGCGGATGGCCATCGCGATGGCGCAGAACGGCGGCCTCGGGGTGATCCACCGCAACCTCGAGCCGCCGGAGCAGGCCGAGCAGGTCCGCCTCGTCAAGAAGTACGAGTCCGGCATGGTGCTCAACCCGATCACCATCCATCCGGACGAGACCCTGGCCGACGCCTACGGGCTGATGCGCCATCACGGCATCTCGGGCATTCCGGTGGTCGAGCGCGGCCCCAACGGCTCGCGCGGCAAGCTCGTCGGCATCCTGACCAACCGCGACACGCGGTTCGCCACCAACCAGAGCCAGCCCGTCGCCGAGCTGATGACCCGCGACCGGCTGATCACCGTGCGCGAGGGCGTGACCCAGGACGAGGCCAAGCGCCTGCTGCACCAGTTCCGCATCGAGAAGCTGCTCGTCGTCGACGACCACTACCGCTGCATCGGGCTCATCACCGTCAAGGACATCGAGAAGCAGGTCGCCTACCCCCACGCCATCAAGGACGAGCAGGGCCGCCTGCGGGTGGCGGCCGCCACCACCACCGGCGACGGCGGGTTCGAGCGGGCCGAGCGCCTGATCGATGCCGGCTGCGACGTGATCGTGGTCGATACCGCCCACGGCCACTCGGCCAAGGTGCTGGAGAGCGTGCGCCGGGTGAAGACCCTGTCGAACGCCGTGCAGGTCATCGCCGGCAACGTCGCGACCCGCGAGGGCGCCCAGGCGCTGATCGATGCCGGCGCCGACGCCATCAAGGTCGGCATCGGCCCGGGCTCGATCTGCACCACCCGCATCGTCGCCGGCGTCGGCGTGCCCCAGCTCACCGCCATCATGGAGGCGGTCGAGGCCGGCAACGAGGCCGACGTGCCGGTGATCGCGGACGGCGGCATCAAGTATTCGGGCGACCTCGCCAAGGCGATCGCCGCCGGCGCCTCGGTGGCGATGCTCGGCTCGCTGCTCGCCGGCACCGACGAGGCCCCGGGCGAGGTGTTCCTGTACCAGGGCCGCTCGTACAAGAGCTACCGCGGCATGGGCTCGGTCGGCGCCATGGCGCGCGGCTCGGCCGACCGCTACTTCCAGGCCGAGGTCAGCGACACCCACAAGCTCGTGCCCGAGGGCATCGAGGGCCAGGTCCCCTACAAGGGCCCGGTCGCGGCGGTGCTGCACCAGCTCTCGGGGGCTTGCGCGCCGCCATGGGCTATGTCGGCGCCCCGACGATCCCGGAGATGCAGGAGAAGGCGCAGTTCATCCGCATCACCAATGCGGGCCTGCGCGAGAGCCACGTCCACGACGTGACGATCACCCGCGAGAGCCCGAACTATCCGGGCCGGGTGTGAGGACAAGGCCGCCTCCCATGGGGGAGGCGGCCGTTCCATCGCCAGGGAGACGGCGATACGAAGTCCGGAGGTCGCGTCCGGGAGTCGCATCGCGAGCCCGCCCGGGGGAGCCTGCGGCTCCCCATCCGTGGGCAAAGCCGATCTCCGCGTCGCGAGGCGACCAGTCGGCAATCGGAAGGGCGGCGCGGTTTCCGTCATGGAAGCGGGACAGCCGTTCGCCGTTCCCGTCCGGCAGACCCGCCGCGTTTTGCGGTCGCGAGGCAAGGAATCCTTGATGACCTTGGGGTAGGCGTGAGGTCCTGCGCCTGTGCGCGAGGGACATCGTCATGATTTTCGAGCGTCGCGCCACCCCCGATCTGGTGCTCCCGCGATACGACGCCTTCGTCACGATGATGCCGCTGCTCTACGGTTTCCTGGCCGCGGTGATGCTCGCCGTCATGGTCGTGTTCCGCGGACGGGAGCCGCTTCTCGCCTCCTTCTTCCTGCCGGCCTTCCTGATGGCGACGGCCTGCATGCGGGGCGTGTGGTGGCATCGCCGCCGCAACGAGCCGGTCACGATCGCGCTGGCGCAGACGCGCCTGAACCAGGCCCTCGCGATGCTCGTCGCCGGATCCCTCCTGGCGGGCGTGATGGTCTGGAGCCTGTTCTCCGTCGCGAGCCCGGAGGAGAGGCGGTTCCTGACCACGGCCTACGTCCTGACCAGCCTGGTCGGCCTGTGCTGCTTCAGCCACCTGCGCTACATGGCCGTCCTGTGCGTCGTCCTGATCCTGCTCCCGGCGGCCGTGCAGGAAGTCTCGGCCGGGACGGAGCCCGCGATCCTGTCGGGACTCATCCTGCTGTTCACCGTCGCCGGCATGGCGCGGTTCCTGATCGTCTCCTACGACCAGTTCACGCTGCTCGTGCGGTCGAAGATGGAGATTCAGCAGCTTCACGAGCAGAACGTCCGCCTGTTGAGCGTCGACATGGTCACGGGCATCCCCAACCGCCGGTACTTTTTCGATGCTCTGTCGGCGGCCCTGTCGGCGAGCGAGGGCACGGGCACGGTCTCGGTCGGCGTCGTCGATCTCGACGGGTTCAAGCCGATCAACGATTCCTACGGGCACCGGGTGGGTGATGCCGTGCTGCGGGAGGTGGCGCGGCGGCTGTCGGAGGCCCTGCCGGAGGTGAGGGGCATGTCGCGGATCGGCGGCGACGAATTCGCCTTCTTCGTCGAGAACGCGACGGGCTCGCCCGACCTGATGCGGATCGGCCAGGCGCTCATCGAGGCGACGCAGCGTCCGCTGGTGGTCGGGGACCTGACCCTGTCGGTCAGCTGCTCGATCGGGTTCGCCACCTACCCGGACGCCGCCCGCGAGGCGGACATCCTGTTCGAGTTCGCCGATTTCGCGCTCTACCACGCCAAGCGGGCGGGCCGCTCCCGCTCGGAGATCTTCTCCGCCGAGCACCGGGCGCTGATGAGCGCCGAGGATTCGATCGAGCAGGCGCTGCGGGGGCCGACCTGGAGACCGAGCTCACGGCCGTGTTCCAGCCCGTGGTCGACATGGTCGAGGGCCGCATCCTCGCCCTGGAGTGCCTGGCGCGCTGGACCAGCCCGGCCCTCGGCAGCGTGTCGCCCGCCATCTTCATCCCGACGGCGGAGCGGACCGGGCTGATCACGCCGATCACCCTCGTGATGCTGGACAAGGCGCTCGCCGCCATGCGGGCATGGCCGCCGTCGATCAGGCTGTCGTTCAACCTCTCGTCCAACGACATCACCAGCCAGGTCGCCGTCCTGCGCATCGTCGCGCTGCTGACGACGAGCGGCGTGTCCCCGTCCCGGGTGATCTTCGAGCTGACCGAGACGGCCCTGCTCCACGATTTCGGCACCGCCCGCGCGAACATCGCGCTGATCAAGGCGACCGGCGCGCAGATCGCCCTCGACGATTTCGGGACCGGCTATTCCAGCCTCAGCCACATCCAGAACCTGCCCCTCAACAAGCTCAAGATCGACCGCCGCTTCGTCGTCGACATCGAGACGAACGAGACGAGCCGGATGATCGTGCGTTCGCTCGTCGCGCTCTGCCACGGGATCGGCGTCGATTGCATCGTCGAGGGCGTCGAGACCGAGGGCCAGGCCCGCGCGCTCGGCAGCCTCGGCTGCAGCGCCGTCCAGGGCTACCTCTACGCGCGTCCCGTCGCCGTGGAGGGCATACCGGGCCTCCTCGATCGGTTCGCGCCGGAGGAGGCCTTGTCGGCCTGAGCGGCCGGTCGCGGACGCGCGCGCGCCTCAGCCTTCCCGCGCGCCGCCCGGCACCGGGCCGGGCGACCGCGCCGCCGCCCCATCCCGCCCTGCAAGATCCCGCTCTGCAAGATCCCGCCCTGCAAGATCCCGCCGCACCGCCTCGGCCCCCGCCACCGTCCCGCCGGCCGCCTCGATCGCCCGCCGCGCCGCCGCGACCCAGGCCCGGTTGCCCCGCGCCGACCCCCACGGCGCGTCCTCCAGCCCGACCCGGACATGGCCGCCGCGGGCGACCGCCGCCGGCACCAGCGGCAGGATGTCGACGCCGAGGCCCGCCACCATCCAGGGCGCGCCCGGCGCGCATTCGGCGAGCAGCGCCAGATGGGCGTCGAGGTAGGCCGGCCGCGGCGGGAAGCCCCAGGCGAACTCGTCCGAGAACATGAAGCGGTAGACCGGCACCGGCGGGCGCGGCTCGAGCGCCGCGAGGGCGGCGCCGAGGCGCGTGAAGCCCGGTTCGTAGATGGCGTAGCCCGGCCGGATGCGGTGGGTGCGGGCGATGCGCAGGCCCTGGCGGATATCGGCCATCGGGTTCTGGTAGAGGAAGCCGCTCGCCTCGTCCGACACCTCGTCGTGGCGCAGGAAGGTGGTCGAGCCCGGATCGCACACCGTCCATTCGATCAGGCCGCGCCGGGCGAGCTCCTCGGTATGGGCGTAGCGGATCGCCGCGCTCGCGGCATAATCGGAGCCGGCGAGGGGAATCGTCGGGTAGACGATCGCATCGGCCTTCGCCCGGATGCCCTCGATGATGCGGGCATAGGTCTCCCAGGCATCGTTCTGGCGCCCGGTTCCGGGATCGTAGGCGTGGACGTGGACGATCGCCGCCCCTTCCGCCACCGCGGCGAGCCCGTCGGCCACCACCTCGTCGACGGTGATCGGGATGCCGGGCTGGCGCTCGCGCCCCCACGGCCCGTTCAGGGCCGCCTCGATCCAGGTCTCCGCCAACGCCGCCTCCCATGATTTTGGACGCATCATGCGCCACGAGCGCGCCGCTGTCTTCCGGCTCGGCTCCTGCGGATCGGCTCGGCTCTTGCAAGCGCTGCAGGGACTGACAGACTCCGCCCGGGAGGCTCCCTTGCCCAAGCATCACGAGATCCCCGCCACGCCCGACACGATGGTGCTGGGCTATTTCGACGCCGCCCTGCCGCCGGTGCTGACGGTGGAATCCGGCGACACCGTCACGCTGCATTCCCACCCGGCCGGCGGCCGGAGCTCGCTCCATCCCGACCCCGCCCGCCACCCGGCCGATTACCTCGACGCCCTCGACGCGCTCTCGCCGGGCTTAGGCCCGCACTTCGTGACCGGGCCGGTCCATGTCCGCGGCGCGATGCCGGGCGACGTGCTCCAGATCGACATCCTCGACCTGACATTCCGGATGGATTGGGGTTTCGTCGCGATCCTGCCGCTGCTCGGCACGCTTCCCGACGAGTTCGAGGATTACGAGACGATCCACCCGGACATCGACGCCGCGCGCGGCGTCGCGATCCTGCCCTGGGGCACGGAGCTGCCGCTCGATCCGTTCTTCGGCATCCTCGCGACGTCTCCGCCGCCGGCCTGGGGCAAGGTGACCTCGCCGGTGCCGCGCCGCTTCGGCGGCAACATGGACAACAAGGAATTGAAGACCGGCACCACCCTCTACCTGCCGGTCTTCACCGAGGGAGCGGGGTTCTATGCCGGCGACGGCCACGGCGTGCAGGGCGACGGCGAGGTCTGCATCACCGCGCTCGAGACCGGGCTCACCGGCACGTTCCGGCTGACGGTCCGCAAGGACCTGTCCTTCGACTGGCCCTTCGCCGAGACGCCGACCGACCTCCTTTCGATCGGCCTGCACGAGAGCCTGGACGAGGCGATGCGCCAGGCGGTCCGCGAGATGATCCGCCACGTCTGCGCCCGCACGCGCCTCACCCGCAACCAAGCCTACATGCTGTGCTCGCTGGCGGGCAACCTGCGCATCACCCAGACGGTGGACGGCAACAAGGGGGTGCACATGCTGCTGCCGAAAAGCGCGTTGCCGCTCTCATGATGCGTGATCTTGAGTGGAGGGTGCTTTCAGCGATTTCTTAAGTCGTTTTCCACATACGGAGATGCGCCCCGACTTCATTGCCGGGGTGGTCTCGTCCATCATCTCCTTGACGAAAGGCGCATTCGTGGCCATAATAGACAGGCCTGGTTGAGGTTGTCTCTACGATGAAAGGAGGCGGCAATGCGGATGCTCGATAGAATCGGAGTTTAGCTTGAGGGAGGCGGAGTGAATACTCTGACAATCGCAATAAACTCGTCTGTCTTGACAAGTTCAGATAAATCTTCGTCGCCTCGCATTTGATCGACCTCAAATGCGGGGTCTTTCGCGTGAATAAGGCACGCGCGTGCATCTGCTAGCGCTAATTTCCGATCCGAGGCGTTGCGGGTGTCTAGAAAGCGGAGTTCATGGTAGCAAGCTCTGTTGAAATAGGCGGCTATAAAGTTATGATCTTTTACTAATTCGTTATCTTCGCATTTCTTGAGCATCATGTCGAGCGTGACGATCGCGGTATCGAGAGATAATTTAAATCTTTGCAATCTTGCGATGTTAATCCAGAGCGCACTTGAAGCAGCGCCTTTTCTTGCCAAATCTTCGGCGCGTTTGAGTTGAATCCCCCAATGCTGAGGGTCGGTGTCTTTTGCGCACGCCTTGATTAATTCATTGTTCAGAGTGATCGTATCTCGAAGCTCATTATACTGTCTCTCGGCCTCGATCCTGGCGCTCGTGGCTTGCGTGATCGCCTCCTGAGCGCTTATGGCAGCGGATTGCGCCTGGTCCCGGATTTCTTCGACTTGGCTTCCGACCTGTGTCACCTTCGTATCCACCTCGGACAATTGTTTTTCTAGATTTCCGACCATGCGGGGAAGGAGGCTTCGTGCACCGAATCCGGCGATGACGCTGACCGAGGTCAGCCGGAGATACTCGTTGAGCGTGTTGAAATTGTTCAATCCGCCGATCGCTGCGATGAAGAACAGGAATGCAATCGAACCGCCCGCGCCGATCAGGCAGCTCTGAAGTCTCGAAGGATATGCGAACCAAGCCTTGTCTGGATTGTCAGATCTCAAGGCTTCGGATTTCTCATTGTTGATCAAGTGACCAACCAGGCCGCCGAAGCATCCGCAGAAGAAGCTCGTCAGAATGATCTTGACGAGTGCCGGATTGAAAAATGCGTCCATCGCGCCCTGCATGAGAGACCCACCGCCGAGGGGCGCTGAACTTGCATGTCTTGATCTGTTGATCAATGATTTTTTAAGGAGTGGCCGTCATCATGATATAACAGAAATATAAAGCGAAAAATAGTATATCTTTATATCATCATATACAATATTATGTTCCTCTATCACTATGACGAAATATGGGTTCGCAGTTTGATATTGATCGAAATGTAATGAAGTAAGAATTTTGCCGCTCTTTAATCGAGAAGGCGCGTGCGATGCGTCTCTCCAGCGATTCAAGCGTGCGACGCAAAAATGTCACGCATGGCCTCGGAAGCGCGGCCTGCGACTTGCCCGCGTCTTCCCTGAGTTGCCTCAACCCCAACGGAATCCGATGGACCTGCGCTTCGACGACCTGCCCTCCCGCGACCGCTACCGCCTGCTCACCGCCCTGGTGACCCCGCGGCCGATCGCGCTGGTGACCACGCGCTCGGGCGCCGGCACCGACAACGCCGCGCCGATCAGCTTCTTCCAGGTGCTGGCCGAGGAGCCGCCGATCGTCGCCTTGAGCTTCAACCTGCGCTCCGACGGGACTCTGAAGGACACCGCCCGCGCCATCGCCGATACCGGCGAGTTCGTGGTCAACCTCGTCGACGAGGGGCTGGTCACTGCGATGAACATCTGCGCCGCCGAGTTCCCGCCCGGCGAGAGCGAGATTCCGGCGGCGGGGCTGACGCTCCTCCCCTGCACCGGCGTGGCGCCGGGGCGGATCGCCGAGGCGCCGGCGAGCCTCGGCTGCCGCACCCACACGGTGCTCGACCTCTCGCCGGAGCGCCGGATCGTGCTCGGGCAGGTCGTGTCGCTGCACGCGCGGGACGACCTCTTCACCCCGGACGGTCGCCACCTGCGCGAGGGCGCCTTCCTGCCGGTGGGCCGGCTCTACGGCGACCTCTATGCCCGCACCGGGGACCGCTTCGCGGTGCCCCGGGTCACGGTCGAGGAGGCCAAGGCCAACGGCAAGGGAGGGGAGGGGCGTTAGCCCCTGACCGCGTCCGGCACCCCGAACACCGCGAGCGTCGTCTCCCCGGCCGAGAGCCGCTTCTCCCAGCCGATCTCGGCCTGCGCCCGCTCCTCGGCCTTGGCGATCAGCTCTTCGGCGGCCTCGCGCGGGATCACCACGACGCCGTCGTCGTCGCCGAGGATCAGGTCGCGGGGGTGGATCGTCGCGCCGCCGATCGTCGCCGGGGCGTCGACGGTGCCGCCGTCCTTCGAGGCCGGGCCGCGGGCGGTGACGTGGCGGGTGAACACCGCGAAATCGTCCCAGCCGCCGAGGATGCCGGTGTCGCGCACCGCGCTGTCGGCGACGAGGCCGACGATGCCCTTGCGCCGCGCCGCCGTCGAGAGCAGGTCGCCGATCATCGCGACGTCGCTGCGCCCGCCGCCATCGATCACCACCACGTCGCCGGCCTGCGCCACCGCGATCGCGTGATGCACGGCGCCGTAATCCTTCGGGTCGCAAACGGCGGTGACGGCGCTGCCCAGAAGCGTCGGGCCCCCGGCGATGCGCCGCAGCGGCCGGATCGCCGGATCGACCTGGGTGCGGCCCTCCAGGAGATCGACCAAAACCGCCACCGGCACGGCGGCAAAGCGCGCGATCAGGTCGGCGGACAGGCGGGGCGGGGTCTCGGCGATGATGCGGGTCGGCATGGCGTCTCCTCCTCGGGCCGTCTTGATGTTCGGCCGTCTTGGGTTCGGCCGTCTTGGGTCTGGCCGTCTTGGCTTTGCGGCCGGTGGCCGATCTCTATAGGGTGCCGGGCAACGCGCCGACAGGCGCGAACGACAAATGACGGTGGGAGGATCCGGCATGGCGGAGGGCGGGAGCGCCCCGGGCTCGCGGCGGCTCGAGGGCAAGGTGGCGCTGCTGTTCGGCGCCGGCTCGGCGGGACCGGGCTGGGGCAACGGCAAGGCTGCGGCGGTGACCTTCGCGCGCCACGGCGCCCGGGTGGTCTGCGTCGATGTCCGGCGCGAGGCGGCGGACGAGACCGTCGAGATCATCCGCCGAGAGGACGGCGCCGCCACGGCGGCCTCCTGCGACGCCACCGATTCGGGCGCGGTGGCCGCCCTCGTCGCCGAGGTGATGGCCGCGCAAGGCCGCATCGACGTGCTGCACAACAATGTCGGCTACGCGCAGATGGGCGGTCCGGTCGAGCTGAGCGAGGCGGACTGGCACCGCGCCCTCGACCTCAACCTCACCACCTGCTTCCTCACCTGCAAGCACGTGCTGCCGCACATGCTGGCGCAGCGCGCGGGCAGCATCATCAACATCTCGTCGGCGGCGGCGATCCGCTATACCGGCTATCCTTACGCCGCCTACTACGCCGCCAAGGCCGCGGTGAATAACTTCACCTTGGGCCTGGCGCTGCAATACGCCCGTGACGGCATCCGGGCGAACGCGATCATGCCCGGGCTGATGAACACGCCGCTGATCCACCAGCAGATTTCCGGCCAGTACCAGGACCCGGACGAGATGGTGCGGGCCCGCGACGCCGCCTGCCCGATGGGCCGGATGGGCACCGCCTGGGACGTCGCCAACGCCGCCCTGTTCCTGGCCTCCGACGAGGCCGCCTACATCACCGGCGTGGCGCTCCCCGTCGATGGCGGCCTGACCGGGAGGATCGCGTGAGCCTCCAGGACACGTCCGACCTGCTCTGGCGCCACTGGCGCGAAGGGCGCCTGCTCGCCGCCCTGCCGCCGGACCTCGCGCCCGCCGACCGCGACGAGGCTTACCGGATCCAGGCGCTGCTGGAGCCGCGCAGCGCCTCAGCCCTCTACGGCTGGAAGATCGCCGCGACGAGCGTCGCCGGCCAGCGCCATATCGGCGCCGACGGGCCGCTCGCCGGGCGGCTGCTCGCCGAGCAGGTCCTGTCGGCGGAGGATGTCGTGCCGCTCGCCGGCAACCAGATGCGGGTGGCCGAGCCCGAGGTGGCGTTCCGGATGGGCGCCGACCTGCCGCCGCGCCCCGAGCCCTACACGGTCGAGGAGGTAATGGCGGCGGTGGCCGACGCGCATCCGGCGATCGAGTTCCCGGATTCGCGGCTCGAGGCCTTCGAGAGGGCAGGGGAGGCGGCGCTCATCGCCGACAATGCCTGCGCCCACCTCTTCGTCCTCGGCCCCCCGGCGCCGGAGGGCTGGCGTGCCCTCGATCTCGCCGCGATGCCGACCCGGATCACGGCCGAGGGGCGCGAGCCGCACCAGGGCCGCGGCGGCAACGCCCTCGACGACCCGCGGCTCGCGCTCACCTGGCTCGCCAACGCCCTGTCGGGGCAGGGGATCACCCTGCGCAAGGGCGAGGTCGTCACCACCGGCACCACCACGGTGCCGCTGCCAGTCGAGCCGGGGGATGTGGTGCGGGCGGAGTTGGGAGGCCTCGGCGCGCTGACGGTGCGGGTCGCGTAGCCGTCGGCACTCATGGGGGATTGCAACCCTCGATCGCTTAAGCGGAGGGACGATCTCGCGCTAAGCAGGTGCAGCCGTCCTTCCAATGCCGGGGGCGCCCGCGCGAAAGTCCTCCCCATGCTGCTGCGCCTCGCCCTCTGCGCTGTCCTCGTGTTCGGCGCCGGTCCGGCGGGGAGTGCCGCGCGGGCGGTGGAACCGGTGCAGGAACCCCGATCAGGGGAGCCCAGCGTGCCGTGGTTTCCGGCCCCGCTCCAGCGGCGCGACGCGATGCTGCCCGACGATCCGGCGCGGCCGGTCGAACTCGACGTCGTGCTGACCACTCCGCTGGGCCCGGGCCCGTTTCCCGTCGTCGTCTGGAATCACGGTTCCGCCGAGGTCGCGTCCCGTCCCCGCATGCGGGGCGAGACCGACACCGTGGCGACCTACTACTTCCTCTCACGCGGCTATGCCGTGGCGGCGCCATTGATGCGCGGCTACGGTCGCTCGGGAGGCAAGACCTTGGGGACGCCCTGCACGCTCGGCGCGCTCGCCGAGCACGGAGCCGACAACGCCGCCGACATCCTGGCGATCCTCGACGGCCTCGCCCGCGATCCCGCCCTCGATACGCGTCGCGCCATCGTGGCGGGCGCGAGCTTCGGCGGCTTCAACGCCCTCGCTACCGGTGCCTGGGGCGATCCGCGCATTCGGGCAGTGGTCGATTTCCACGGCGGCCTGAGATCGACGGGATGCCACAACTGGGAACGGCTGCTGATCGACACCATGCGCCGCTTCGGCGCCCGGAGCCGCGTGCCCGCACTCTGGATCTACGGCGACAACGACCGGTTCTTCCCGGCAGCGACGTGGCGGGCGATGCGGGCCGCCTACGCGGCCCGCCGGTGCCCGACCGACATCATCCCTATGGCCGCTTCCGGGACGATTCGCACCGGCTCCTCGCGTTTTCCGAGAGCCTGCCGCTCTTCGCGCCCCGCCTCGACGCGTTCCTGGCCGGCCGCGGCCTGCCGACGGCCGTGACCCATCCGGAGTACTTGCCGCTCACCCCACCCCCACCCAGCGGGTACGCGGCTATCGGCGATGTCGAGTCCGTCCCGCATCTGAGCCCGTCGAACCGCGACCTCTACCGGACCTTCCTCAGCCGGCCCTATCCCCGCGCCTTCATGATCGCACCCGGGCGGCGCGTGGAGGAGAGCTCCGGCGGGTTCGATCCCCTGGCGCGGGCCCTGCAGTGATGCCGCGCGGCGAGCGAGGCGTGCAAGGTCTGCGCCGTGAATGGCGATGTGGTCTGGACGCGCCCCGCACCGATCCCGGCCGCAAGCGGCTTCGCGGCGATCGACGACGTCGGTGCGGTTCCCCATCTCGATGAGGCCGGTAGCGCGGGCTATCGCCAGTTCCTGGCAAGCCGCCGCCCCCGCGCCTTCGTGGTCGCCCCGAACGGCACTTGGGCCTTCTCCAATGTCGGCGAGGACCCTTTGCCGGGGTTGCTGGCCGGCTGCCGTGCCAAGCAGCCGGATTGCCGCCCCTATGCCGTCGACGGCGACGTCGTCTGGACGGGGCCGAAGACCGGCGCGCCGTCGCAATGAGAAAGGGGGATGCGGGCGAGCCCGCATCCCCCTGTTGCTTTACATCCGTCGCAGGACAGGCGTCAGGCCGCCTTCACCCCCTCGAGGAACACCGCCACCTCGCGCTCCAATTCGCCAGCATAGCGCCCGAGCCGATCCGCCGCCCCGAGCACCTCGGCAGCCGCCGCCCCCGTGCTGCCGGCCTCGCGCTGCACCGCCACGATGCCGGTCGTCACGGCCTGCGTGCCCTGCGCGGCATGCTGGACGTTGCGGGCGATCTCCTGGGTCGCCGAACCCTGCTGGTCGACCGCGCCGGCGACACCCTCGGCGATCTCCGACATCCGCTCGATCACCCCCGAGATGTCCCGGATCGCCTGCACGACGCCGCCGGTGGTCTCCTGGATGTGGCCGATCTGCTGGGCGATCTCGGCGGTGGCGCGGCTGGTCTGGCTCGCCAGGTCCTTGACCTCCGCCGCGACGACCGCGAAGCCCCGGCCCGCCTCGCCGGCCCGGGCCGCCTCGATGGTTGCGTTGAGGGCGAGCAGGTTGGTCTGCCCGGCGATCGACGAGATCAGGTTGACGATGTCGCCGATCTGGTCGGCGGATTGCACCAGGCGCTGCACCGTCTCGTCGGTGCGCCGCGCCTGGTCGACCGCGTCGCGGGCGATGTCCGAGGACTGGGCCACCTGGGCGGCGATGCCGCCGATCGAGACCGACAGCTCCTCGCTCGCCGCCGCCACCATCTGGACGTTGGCGAGCGTCTGCTCGGCGGCGCCCGCCACCTCGGCCGAGCGGCCGTTGGTGGTCTCGGCGGCCTGGGTCATGGTGCGGGCGGTCGCCTCCATGCCGGCGGCGGCCTCGGCCAACGTCCCGGTCATCGCCACCACGTTGGCCTCGAAGCTGCGGGTCACGGCGTCGAGGCGCGCGGCGCGCTCGGCCTTGGCGGCGGCTTCCGCCCCGGCGGCCCGATCGGCCTCGGCCTTGGCGATGAGCGCCTCGCGGAACACCCGCACGGTGCCCGCCATGGCGCCGATCTCGTCGCGGCGGCCTTGCGCCGGGACCTCGGTGGCGAGGTCGCCGCCGGCGAGCCGCCGCATGGCGCCCGAGAGCCGGTCGATCGGCCGGGTGATGCCGCGCCCGATCAGCAGGGCGAGCGCCGCCCCGATGGCGCAGGCGAGCGCCACGCCGCCGGCGAGCAGCCACTGCGCCCGGTCGCGCTCGGCGCCGAGCTGGGCGAGCTCGCTCGCGCCGATGCCCTGCGCCGCCGAGACCAGCTCGGCCGAGCGCCGGTCGAGATCGGCGAAGATCGTCGCCTGAGCCTCGTTGGCCTTCACGATGTCCGGAATGCTGTCCTTGAACTCGCGCACCTTGGCGTTCAGGCCGCGCAGCACGCCTTGCGTGGCGGCGTCGATGTCGCCGTAGAGGATCGTCTCGCCCTGCTCGATCAGCGCGGCGGCGGTGGCGTCGAGGGTCGGGGCGGCGTCGGCATCGCGCGTCAGGATCAGGCGCTGCTCCAGCCTCTCGGCCTCCTTGGCGCTCGCGATCGCCTTGCCGCTGGCGACGAGCAGGCCGGTGGCCGCGGCGACCTTGTCCTGCTGCTGGCGCAAGGTCACCTGGGCGGCGGTCTGGGCGTTGTTCTGCGCCTGCTCGACCTGGCGCAGGCCGACGATCAGGCTGCCGAAGACCGGCGCGAGCTCGTCCCGGAGCGCCGCCTTGCCGCCGGCCGCGACCGGCTCGTCGATCTTGGCGCCGTAGGCATTGAGGGCCGTGAGCGCCGGCTCGACGGTCTCGACCGAGGTCATCGCGCCCAGGCGGCGCAGCAGCACGGCGACGGAATTGACCTTCGACTGCCACTCAAGCTTGCCGTCCTCGTCGTCACCCGCGAGATAGCCGGCCTGCAGCACCTGCATCTCGAGGGCCGAGCGGATCGCGAAGGCGACGACGACGGCGGTGTTGGTGGCGGTCTTCTGGTCGGCCAGCGCCTTGTCGAGGGCCTTGCCGGCCTCGGCGAGCTGGCGCTCCTGCGCCGCGCCGATGCCGGTCACGGTGGTCTGCAAATCGGTGATCAGGGCGGCGTGGCGGCTCTGGAGCGCCCGCGCCGCCGCCTTCTGGCCACTGAGGGCCTTCACGGCGGTCTCGAACCCGTCGAGGGCGCCCGCGATGCCGGAAGCCGCGGCCGCCGCCTGCGGGTCGTCGGCGAGGCGGCCCGAGAAGGCGCCGGCACTGGCCCGCACCCGGCCGATCGCCGCCGTCAGCGCCTCGTCCCGGCGCGCATCGTCGCTCTTCAGGGCGCGGTCGGTGGCGAGTGCCAGTTCCCCGATCTCGCCCGCCAGCATCTGCGCCGCGTTGGCCGTGTCGACCCGCCGGGCGAAACCCGTCAGGCTGTGCCATCCGATCGCCGCTACCGCGACCGTCAGCAGGAGGATCAGCCCGAACCCCCCGAATACGCGCGCCCTGATGGACATTCTTCCGTATCTCCTCACCGCCGGGAGCATAGCGGTGAGGTCTGAAGCAATTCCTACTCTACGGCCGCGTCTTGCGGTCGAGCTGTCAGGCCTGTGCTTTGTCAGCGCCAGCGGATCGTCAGGGGATCAGCCGGTCGGCGCGCAGTCGCGCGAACAGGTCGAGGAAGGCATCCTCGGTTGGCTGGTAGTCGAGGAAGCCGAGGCGGCGGCTCTTGCTCATGTCGGTGACGACCTCCATCGGCCGGCCGAGATCCGCATCCGTGTGCCAGGGCGAGGCGAGGCGGTCGAGCTCCGGCTCGGCGAGGTCGTACTTCTTCGCGATCCCGGCCCAGAGCGGCGCATCGCCGGCCATCTGCTGTTCGAGCGGCCGGATCGTGCCGTCGAAGGGCGCCGGCTCGAGCCCGAACCAGGCGGCGATCCGCTCCCACATCCAGCTCCAGCGGAAGACGTCGCCGTTCACCACGTTGAAGTCCTGGTTTGCCGCCTGGGGCACGGTCGAGGCCCAGAGCAGGTGGCGGGCCAGCAACCGCGCGTCGGTCATGTCCGTGAGCCCGTTCCACTGCATCGGCGAACCGGGGAAGCGGAACGGCCGGCCGGTCTCGCGGCAGAGCGTGGCATAGACGGCGAGCGTCGTGCCCATGTTCATCGCGTTGCCGACCGCCTTGCCGATGATCGTGTGCGGGCGATGCACGCTCCACGAGAAGCCGTCGCGCCTGGCCGCCGCGAAGACCTCGTCTTCCTGGGCGTAATAAAAGTTCTCGACCGGCAGCCGGCCCTGCTCCTCGCGGAACGGGGTCTGGGGCACCGCGCCCTTCCCGTAGGCCTCGAACGGCCCGAGATAGTGCTTGAGCCCCGTCACCAGCGCGACGTGGCGCACGCTCCCGGCCGGCCGCAGCGCGTCGAGGAGGTTGCGCACCATCGCGCCGTTGACCCGGATCATCTCGGCCTCGGTCGGCCGGCGCATCCAGGTCGAGAGCACCACCCGGGTCGGGCGGTGCGGCGCCAAGGCCGCCTTCAGCCCATCCGGATCCTGCAGGTCGGCGGCGACCGGCAAGACCCCCTCTTGTGCCGTCGGGTTGCGGGCGAGTCCCAGCACCGTCCAGCCGGCCTTCCCCATCACCGTTGCGGCAGCGCTGCCAACGATTCCGCTGGCGCCGACGATCAGCACGGTCTCCGTCATGTCCGGTCCCTTTGTTCGCACTTGGTCGGCGGGACAACGCGTGCGGGCGTGTCGGGTCCCATGCGAGGTTGTCCGATGCGAGGTTGTCCGATGCGGTGGCTTCCCGTCCCGATCTGGCCGTCTGCGAGTTCTTGTTCGAGACATTGCAAACGACTAGATAAATCGACGGTTATCCGACCGATCGGGAGGTGGTCATGGTTGGGGTGGCGACGAAAGTGCTGTCGACGGTGAACGCGCCCTATGGGGCCGACCTCTCGGCGCATCAGCTCGCCGCCAAGATCTCGGATCCGGCCAGCGTCAATGCCGATGATGCCTCGGTTTTTGCGTTCTTCTCCGAGGTAAGCGAAGAGCTTCAAAAGCAGTTTATCGCTTTCATGGGTATCGACGAGGGGCGGGTACGAAGCGTCGCCGCTCAGTTCGCGGTCAAGGCTGGATATCCGTTGCCTCTGTCGGCTTGAGAGTATGCCTCGCGTGCGGCCGAGCCAATGGTCACGACTGTTCGATCTGTCGCTGAGCATCATCGACCAGGCCAGAGACATTGCCTACGACTTCGATTGGACGTTCGGCGGTGGAACGGCCCTGATGTTGCAGATCGATCATCGCGAAAGTCACGATATCGATCTCTTCCTGGATGATCCGCAGCTGCTGCCTTTCCTCAACCCGGCTGCACAAGATCTGGTGCTGGAACGATGGCCGGATGAGTATGAGAGTGACGGCGCGCGGGTGTTGAAGTTGATCTTCGACGGTTTGGGTGAGATCGATTTCATATGTTGTGGTTCGATCACCGATGCCTCCGCGAAAGCATCCGAGGTCCGTGGTCGGAGCGTCCGCGTCGAAACTCCGGCTGAGATCGTTGCCAAGAAGGTCTATTACCGAGGCTCGCGGCTTCAACCGCGAGACATGTTCGACATTGCGGCTGTCGCACGAGAATGCGGCCAGAGCTACGTCGTCGATGCGTTGAAGGCGTGCGGGGCGGATCGATGCACCGAGGCGCTGGCCGTTGCCGAGGCCATGGACCCGGCATTCGCATCCAACCTCATGGGGCAACTCATGCTTCGGCCGCATAACAGGCATCTGCCGGTCGAGGCGCAATCGACGACTCAAACAATGCTTCGTGTCGCCCTCGGCCTGTGAGTTCGGCGCGCCGGCCGAGATCGCCGGCCGCGCCGCGAACCGGCCATGCCGCTGAAATATGGCTTCCTCGCCTAGGCCATGCTCCCGACGGAGCCGGAAGCGAGACTCCGCGTTCCTGATCGCGGCAGCGGGGCCTTCGACGGCGCCCCGGCGTGCCGGCGGAGGCGCCCGTGGGTCAGCTCGCGACGGTGGACGAGGATCCGTCGAAGACGGAGGCGCGGGAGCCGGAGCGGCGGCTGAAGCCGGCCCTGCTGCTCGGTGCCCTCGGGGTCGTCTACGGCGATATCGGCACGAGCCCGCTCTATGCCTTCAAGGAGGCGGTCAAGGCCGCCGGCCACGGCCAGGCCGAGCCCGCCGCGGTGATCGGCGCGGTGTCGCTGATCCTGTGGGCGCTCATCGTCGTGGTGTCGTTCAAGTACGCGGTGCTGATCCTGCGGGCCGACAACCACGGCGAGGGCGGCATCGTGGCGATGCTGGCCCTGCTCGGCGCCCGCCAGGCCGAGCCGCGCAGCTGGGCCGGCCTCCTCCTGGTGGTCGGGCTGATCGGCGCCGCGCTCCTCTACGGCGACGGGGCGATCACGCCGGCGATCTCGGTGCTCAGCGCCGTCGAGGGCCTGAAGGTCGAGGCGCCGGGCCTTGCCCGCGCGGTGGTGCCGATCACCCTCGTCATCCTGGTCGGGCTCTTTCTGATCCAAAGCAAGGGTGCGGCATTCATCGGGCGGATCTTCGGGCCGGTGATGCTGGCATGGTTCGTGGTGATCGCCGTGCTGGGCCTAGGGGGCATCCTGCACGCGCCGCAGATCCTGGCGGCGCTCAACCCGCTGAAGGCGGTCGACTTCCTGACCCATGCCGGGTGGGGCGTCAGCTTCGCGATGCTGGGTGCCGCCTTCCTGGCGGTGACCGGCGGCGAGGCGATGTATGCCGATCTCGGCCATTTCGGCGCCCGGCCGATCCGGCTCGCCTGGTTCGGGCTGGTGCTGCCGGCCCTCGTCATCAATTATTTCGGGCAGGGCGCCGTGCTGCTCGCCGAGCCCGGCGCGATCGAGAACCCGTTCTATCATCTGAGCCCCGACTGGGCGCATTACCCGCTGATCGGGCTCGCCACGCTCGCCACCGTCATCGCCTCGCAGGCGATCATCTCGGGCGTGTTCTCGCTGACCCAGCAGGCGATGCAACTCGGCTTCCTGCCCTTCGTGCGCATCGTCCACACGGCGCGGGACGCGCAAGGCCAGATTTACGTGCCGGCGGTGAACTGGCTTCTGGCCATCGCCACTTTAAGCGCCGTGCTGATCTTCGAGACCTCGGATGCGCTGGCCGGCGCCTACGGCATCGCGGTCTCGCTCCTGATGGCGATCACGACGCTGCTCGCGGGCCTCATCGCCCGGCGCTGGGGCTACAGCCTGCTCCTCGTCCTCCTGGTCAACGGCGCTTTCCTGACGATCGACCTCGTGTTCCTGGGCGCCAACAGCGTAAAGGTGTTCGAGGGCGGCTGGTATCCCCTCGTGCTCACGGCGATCGTCGCCGTGACGATGCTGACCTGGCTCAAAGGCACGCGGCTCACCGAGGCCACCCGGGTCGGCGCCCGCCAGGACGAGGACGCCTTCCTGGCGCGTCTGCACGCCGATCCGCCGATCCGCCTGCCGGGGGCCGGCGCCTTCCTGTCCTCGGCCACCAGGGGCATCCCGCTCCACATGAGCCGGCTCCTCGAGCGCAGCCGTGCCCTGCCGTCCCGCTGCACCATCGTCACCGCGCTCTACGAGGAGAAGCCGGTGGTGCCGGCGACCGAGCGCGCCGAGGTGACCCGGATCGCCCCCGACCTCTACCGGGTGACGCTCCGCTACGGCTACATGGAGGAAGCCTCGATCCCGGACGGGCTCGCCTGCGCGGTGGCGCATCGCGGGCTGCCGGCCGATTTCGTCGAGGACGTCACGGTCTTCATCGGCCACGAGACGATCATCCCCAAGCGCAACCACCGCGGCATGGCGGCGTGGCGCGAGACGCTGTTCGCCTTCATGATGCGCAACGGCGAGCGCACCGGCGCCTTCTTCTGCGTGCCGACCCGGCAGGTGGTGGAGGTGGGGACGGAGATCGAGATTTGAGGATTTTTCGGGGACCGGCTCGTCTCTCGCGGCAGTTTTGCCATCCTCTCCGTCATTCCGGGGCCGCGAAGCGGAGCCCGGAATCCAGAACCGCGGATGGTTCAGAACAGAGCGGCCCTCGTTCCGCTTCATTCTCTACCATCTGAGCGTCTGGATTCCGGGCTCCGCTTCGCGGCCCCGGAATGACGAGGAGGGCACCAGGACTGTGGATCAGGTCAAACAAGTCCGAGGGTTTTAGCTCGATTCTTCGAACGGAGCGTGGTTCATCTATCTCGCGCCCACCGGCCGCGACCCCAGGCTCGCGGCCGGACGCAGCAGGTACCCATCCGGGTCCTGGACCAGGAACTGCCGCTGGCCCATCTCGACCTCGCCGGCCCGGTACCACTTGTCCTCGACCGCCATGAAGAGCGGCCACCCGGCCGCCTCCAGCCGGGCCAGGATCGGCTCCACGGCCGAGACGGCGATCTCGAAATTGATGCCGCGTCCCAGCGGCGCCTCCAGCGGGCCGGTCAGCCATTGCCGCGAGGCGGGGTGGCGCGTCTCCAGCATCACCTGCGCCCCGTCGAGGTCGAGATAGGCGAAGCCCTCCTCCGGCCGGTCGTAGGCGACCCGGAATCCGATCATGTCGACCCAGAAATACAGGCTTCGGGTCAGGTCGGTGATCAGGAGTTCCGGGGTCAGCCGCGCGAAGGTGAAGGCCATGTCCGTATCCCATCCCCGCCCGGCGATCCGCGCCGGTTGACCGCATGCTGCCGATCCGTGACGCTTGCCGCAACGGCGCCCGCCACGCGCGCCGACAGGAAACACGAAGGGCGGCTGCCCGGGGGAGGGGACATGAGCCTGTACCACACGCTCGCCGCGCGGGCGGCGGCCGGCCATCCGGTGCGGATCGGGGTGATCGGGGCCGGCAAGTTCGGCTCGATGTTCCTGTCGCAGGCGCCGCGCACGCCGGGCCTGCACGTCGTCGGCATCGCCGATCTCGATCCGCAGCGGGCCCGCGCGGCGCTCGCCCGGGTCGGCTGGCCGGCGGAGCAGTATGAGGCCAAGAGCGCCGCCGAGGCGATGCGCAACGGCACGACCTTCCTCACCGACGACGCGGACGGGCTGATCGGTGCGGACGGGATCGAGGTGATCGTCGAGGCGACGGGCCATCCGGGCGCCGGCATCCGCCATGCGCTGGCCTGCTGCCGTCACAAGCGTCACATCGTGATGGTCAATGTCGAGGCCGACGCGCTGGCCGGGCCCCTGATCGCCCGCCGGGCGGCGGAGGCCGGCATCGTCTATTCCTTCGCCTATGGCGACCAGCCGGCGCTGATCGCCGAACTCGTCGACTGGGCCCGCACCGCGGGGTTCCGCGTGGTCTGTGCCGGCAAGGGCACCAAGTACCTGCCGGTCTACCACGCCTCGACCCCCGACACGGTCTGGGGCCATTACGGCTTCACCGAGGAACAGGTCGCCGGCGGCGACTTCAACCGGCAGATGTTCAACTCCTTCCTCGACGGCACCAAGTCGGCGCTGGAGATGGCCGCCGTCGCCAATGCCTGCGACCTGACGCCCCCGCCCGCCGGCCTCGCCTTCCCGGCTTGCGGCGTCGACGACCTGCCGACCCTGCTGCGTCCGCAATCGGCCGGCGGCATCCTGCCGGTGGACGGCACGGTCGAGGTGGTGTCGTCCCTCGAGCGCGACGGCCGCCCGGTGTTTCGCGACCTGCGCTGGGGCGTCTACGTCACCTTCGAGGCACCGTCCGACTACGTCCGCAAGTGCTTCGCGGAGTACGGTCTGAAGACCGATCCGAGCGGCACCTACAGCGCGATGTACAAGCCCTATCACCTGATCGGGTTGGAGCTCGGCCTGTCCGTCGCCAGCATCGCGGTGCGGGGCGAACCCACCGGGACCACGCGGGGCTTCTCCGGCGACGTGGTGGCGACCGCCAAGCGCGATCTGAAGGCCGGCGAGCGCCTGGACGGGGAGGGCGGCTACACGGTCTACGGCCGCCTGATGCCGGCGCGGGACTCGCTCAAGGCCGGCGGCCTGCCGATCGGGCTGGCTCACGGCCTCACCCTCACCCGGCCCGTCGCCGCCGGCAAGCCGGTGAGCTGGGACGACGTGGCGTTCGCGGCCGACGATCCGGCGATCCGGTTCCGGCGCGAGATGGAAGACGTGTTTCGCGGGGAGGCGGGCGGGGCCTGATCCCGGAGCATTCTCTGAGAGCCTGTTTGAGCAGGACTTCGACCCAAGACTTGAGGCGGGCGGGATCATCCTACCCTCTAACCTCATCCTGAGGTGCGAACGAAGCGAGCCTCGAAGGAGGGCTCCAGGGATCGCCGAGGCTTCTGGAGCCCTCCTTCGAGGTCAGCCGATTTTCAATCGGCTGACACCTCAGGATGAGGTCGCGGGCGGGAAGGGTCGGCGACTCTCCGAGCAGTGTCTGTCGCGTACCGTGTGCGATGCGATCGTGACGCTCTCTCGCGTCATTCCTCCCCGGAATGGTTCCGTTCCCGAACGGTCTTGGACACGGGCCCGTCCCGCCTCCAGGGTCGGCGAAACGACGACAGGCCGGAGGACGGCCGGGGCTTAGGTCCTGGCCCGACGCGCACCGGGGGCGCCCCGCCCCCGCGTGAGGCCTGCGGAGCGCCCGGAGGAGCGACCATGACCGCCATCACTTATCTCGGCGAGGCCCGAGCCGAAGCACCCGTCGCTGCCGCGGACGAGGCGGCGCGCCGGCGCGGCGTCGTCGCCGCGGTGATCGGCAACACCCTCGAATTCTACGACTTCACCACCTACGCCTTCTTCGCCGTCACGATCGGCCGGACCTTCTTCCCGGCCGGAGACCCGTGGGTCAGCCTGCTCGCCTCGGTCGCCACCTTCGGCATCGGCTTCGTCACGCGGCCGATCGGCGGCGTGGTCATCGGCGCCTATGCCGACCGGGCCGGGCGCAAGCCGGCGATGATGCTGACCATCGCCCTGATGGCCGTCGGCATGCTGATGCTGGCGCTCACCCCCGGCTACGCCACGATCGGCATGGCCGCGCCGATCCTGGTGGTGATCGGGCGCCTGATCCAGGGCTTCGCGCTCGGCGGCGAGGTCGGTCCGTCCACCGCCTACCTCATCGAGAGCGCGCCGCCGGGCAAGCGCGGCCTCTATGCCAGCTGGCAGATCGCCAGCCAGGGCCTCGCGACGCTCTGCGCCGGCACGATCGGCGTGGTCCTGGCGCTGGGGCTGTCGCCCGACCAGATGCAGGCCTGGGGCTGGCGCATCCCGTTCCTGCTCGGCCTGCTCATCATCCCGGTCGGGATCTATATCCGCCGCGTGATGCCCGAGACCGCCGGCGAGAGCACCGGCCACGCCGAGGCCTCCACCGGCGCCGTGCTCGCCCGGCTGCTGCGGGACCACGGCCGCACCCTGGCGCTGGTCGTGCCGATCCTGCTCTGCGGCACGGTCTCGACCTATGTCGGCAACTACATGACCACCTACGCGATCACGACCCTGAAGCTGCCGGCGGGCCTCTCGATCGCCGCGACGGCGGTGGTCGGCGCCTGCATCCTGGTGTTCTCGGTGCTGGCCGGCCGGCTCGCCGACCGGTACGGCCGGCGCCTGGTGATGATCGTGCCGCGGGTGCTGCTGCTGCTGTCCGCCTATCCGGCCTTCCTGCTGATGACGCAGGCACCCGGCCCGGCGACGCTGCTCGGCATGTCGGCGCTCCTGGCGACCTTCAGCGCCATGAGCGCCGCCGCGAGCCTGGTGGTGATCCCGGAACTGCTGCCGCGCAGCGTGCGCAGCGCCGGCCTCTCGGTGGCCTACGCCTTCGTCGTCACGGTGTTCGGCGGCACGACGCAGCTGGTGGTGACCTGGCTCATCGGCGTCACCGGTGATCCCCTCGCGCCGGCCTGGTACGTCATCGCGACGAGCGTGGTGGGCGTCGCCGCGATGCTCGCCACGCCGGAGACGAAGGCGATGGCGCTCGCCGCGTAAGCAGACTCGCGTTAGCAAGCCACACGGTACACGGCAGCAGTCTGAAGCTCGCCGCCCATCGGGCTCTCCCACTCTCGACCTCATCCTGAGGTGTCAGTCGATCGAAGATCGGCTGACCTCGAAGGAGGGATCCGGAAGTCTCTGCGATTACTGGAGCCCTCCTTCGAGGCTCCCGTTGGTCGCACCTCAGGATGAGGTTGCGAGTGGGAACGGTCCTGCACGTGAGCCGTTCTGTCGTGTGCCGTGGGTGGGGTATCGCAAATCTGATAGTCTTAGTGTTTCAACGCAGATTTTTCGCAAAACCGACTTTCGATTTTGCGAAACGTGCTTAAGGCGGTCGCCTTAAATCTCGAACTCTCGGTCCACCGGCACCTGCATCCCGGTGACCAGCGCGTTGGTGGTGTTCGCCATGCCGATCACCGCCAGCAACTCCCCGTACTGCGCCTCGGTCATGCCCTTGGCCCGCGCCGCGGCGGTGTGGGAGTGGATGCAGTAGCTGCAGCCGTTGGCGGTCGAGACCGCGATGTAGATGAGTTCCTTGGTCAGCGGGTCGAGGGCGCCGTCGGCGGCCATCACCTGCTTCAGGTCGGCCCAGGTCCGTTCCAGCAAAGCCGGCTGGTTGGCGAGCGCGCGCCAGAAATTGTTGATGAAGTCCGAGCGGCGGACCGCCCGGATGTCGTCGAACACCGCCTTGACGCGGGGATCGGCATCCGCCTCCGCGTCGTTCCACACTCTCACGGTCGCCATGCCGGTTCTCCCGAGGAAACCGGCATGGTCGGCCAGGGCGTGCCCTCCGTCGAGGGGGTCAGCGCCGGGAAGCGGCGTCGAACCCGTCCGGCACCCGGCCCGACGGGGTGGCGAGGGCGTAGGGCCCGCGGGCGAGGAAGCGGCCGGAGCCCGGCTCGGCCAGAACCTGGCCGTCCCGCACCGCGACCTCGCCGCGCCGGATCGTCGTCACCGGCAGGCCCTTGAGCCGCATCCCCTCCCACGGCGTGTAGTCGATGGCGTGGTGCAGGTCCGCGTTCGTCAGGACCCGCTCGGCCTCGGGGTTCCACAGCACCAGGTCGGCGTCTGCCCCGGGCGCCAGGGTGCCTTTCCGCCCGGCGAGGCCGAACAGCCGGGCGGCGTTGGTCGAGGTGAGGCGCACGAAGGTCGGCAGGTCGATGCGCCCGGCCGAGACGCCCTCGGAGAACAGCACCGGCAGCCGGGTCTCGATGCCCGGCACGCCGTTCGGGATCGCGTTGAAGGCCGGCATCCCGTCGGGCCGCGCCTTGGCCCCGCCCTGGCCGTAGCCGCTGCTGCCCGGGTCGCGCTTGGCGGTGGAAAAGGAGAAGCCGCAATGGTCGGAGGAGACCACGTCGAGCGTGCCTTCGCGGATGCGGGCCCAGATCCGCTCGGATTCGCCGGGCGCCCGGAGGGCGGGCGAGCACACCACCTTGGCGCCCTCGAAATTCGGCTTCGCCAGATCGTCGGTCGAAAGGGTCAGGTATTGCGGGCAGGTCTCGCCCCAGACCTTGATGCCCCGCGCCCGCGCCCGGGCGATCTCTTCCGCCGCCTCGTCGCAGGAGACGTGGAAGACCTGGATCGGCTGGTCGACGAGTTCGGCGAGCGCGATGGCCCGGTGCGTCGCCTCGCGCTCGACCACCGGCGGGCGGGCCCAGGCGTGCTGGAGCGGATCGGTGAGGCCGGCCTCGAGCAGCGCGCGGATGCGCCAGCCGATGGCGTCGTAATTCTCGCAATGCACGGTCACGAAGGCGCCGAGGCGCCGGGCGGTCGCCAGCACCTCGAGGAACTGCCCGTCGGTGAGCCGTAAGGGATCGTAGGTCAGGAAGACCTTGAGGCTGCGGATGCCGCGGGCGACCAGCGCCGGCACCTCCCGCTCCAGCACGTCGGGCGTCGGGTCGGTGATGATCTGGTGGAAGCTGTAATCGGCCCGCGAGGCCCGGGCGCTGGCCTCATAGCCCTCCGCGGTCGCGGCGATCGGGTGCCCTTTCCATTGCGGCACGAAGCAGATGAACGAGGTGGTGCCGCCGGCGAGCGCCGCGGCCGAGCCGCTCGAAAAGCTCTCCTCCTGCACGCCGCCGCCCTCGGACGGCTCCTCGATGTGGCAATGCGGATCGAGGCCGCCGGGCGTGACGATCATCCCCTTGGCGTCGATCTCCTCGCGCCCGCGCCGCAAGCCTCGGCCCACGGCAGCGATCACCCCGTCGCGGATGCCGAGATCGGCCTCGAACACCTCTGCCGGGCCGGCGAGCGTGCCGCCGCGCACTACCAGGTCGTAGTCGAAATCGTGGCTCGTCATGGCAGGCCCTCCCCCGGTGCCAGCGCATTTTCCGACGAAGTGGACACCGGTTCGTCGCAGAAAATGCGGCAAAATCAAAGACCTAGAGCACCTCACGATCGCAGCGCGACCGTGAGGTGCTCTGGCGGTGTAGGAAGCGCCTCGAAACGCTGTCAATTCGGGGCCGGCCGCGATCGGCGCGGGTGCCGGGGGTTTGGGCAGGCGGCCCGCAATTCGGGCAGGGCGCTCCGGATCGTGCCCAAGCGGGCGGCGCCTGCCCCAAGGGCCGGTTTGACAACGTTTTCGGGCCGACGGACAAAGACGATGCCGCAGAGGTTCCGGCCGCGCTCGCCCCGGGGACGCCCCGCCGTTCGAGTGCGCATAAGGGCGCCCGCGGCACATGTGGAGGAGCCCCAATGACGATTCGGTTGGATCATCCGAGCCGGCGCGGCCTGATGCTCGGCGCGGCGGCCGCCGCCGTGACGGCCGGTCTGCCGGGTGCGGCGAGCGCCAAGGCGCCGCCGCTGCGCAGCCAGAGCCCCTACTTCTACCGCTTCACCCTCGGCGACGCCGAGGCCACCATGGTGTCGGACGGCACCCTGCCGCTCGGCGACCCCCATGCCAACTTCCTCGGCCTCACCCCGGCCGAGATGGACGCGCAGCTCAACAACAACTTCCTGCCGCTGACGAACGCGGTGCTGGAGCAGAACATCCTGATCCTCAACACCGGCAGCAAGCTGGTGCTGTTCGATACCGGGATGGGCTCGCTCAAGCTGTTCGGGCCGACCACCGGCAAGCTGCTCGCCACGATGCGCCAGGCCGGCATCGACCCGAAGGACATCGACGCCGTGGTGATGAGCCACGCCCATGTCGACCATTGCGGCGGCTGCGTCGCCGACGACGGCACGCCGCACTTCCCCAACGCCCAGTACTACATCTCGCAGGCCGATTTCGACTACTGGACCGATCCCGCCAAGGTGCCGGCCTCGTTCAGCGCCTTCCTCGACACGGCGCGCAAGAACCTGCTGCCGATCCGCGACCGCCTCGTCTTCGTCAAGGACGGCCAGGAATTCCTGCCCGGCATCCAGGCGATCGCAGCTCCCGGCCACAGCATCGGCCACACGATGTTCATGATCACCTCGGGCAAGCAGAACCTCTGCTACCTCGGCGACCTGACGCACCACCCGGTGCTGCTGATGGAAAAGCCGCTGACTGAGTTCGCCTACGACACCGACCCGAAGCAATCGGCCCAGACCCGGCTCAAGATGCTGACGATGCTGGCCAAGAACCGCATCCCGGTGCTCGCCTACCACTTCGCCTGGCCGGGCATCGGCCACGTCGCGGAGAACGGGCAGGGCGGGTTCCGGTACTATCCGCAGGCGATGAAGATGGAGCTGTAGGGCAGAGATCGCCTATCTTCGACCTTTCCGCCGCACTGTGTCATCCCGGGGCTCGTCGAAGACGAGAACCCGGGATCCATAACCGCTGACGCTGCAGGACGAAGCGGAACGCGATCCTGTTTCTTGATGACCCTCGTCGGTTATGGATCCCGGGCTCCGCTACGCGGCCCCGGGATGACGATGGAGAATCTTGAGAGAGTCGTTAGATGATCCCGCCGACGAGTTGCCCGGCCGCGACCGTGGCCAAGGCCTCGAAAGGTGTCACGAACTCCACCTCGTAGGCCTCGCCCTGGTTCCACACCCCGACCACCGTACCGACCGAACCGGCCGGGACTTCGCGGCCGTCATCCGCCGTGACCGGCACGAGCAGTCGTGCCGTGTCCAGTTCCCGGATCGCCGAGGGGATATCGGGCGTCAGCACGAAGGTCGTGGACATGTGGCTCATGTCTACCAGGATATGCCGAGCATGGAGGCCCGGCAATGCCTCACCCCGCCTTCGGCCGCGGCCCATACGACTTGAACCGCTCCATCGCCTCCGCCACCTCGGCCTCGCTCAGGATGTGCGGCCGGCCGACCTGGAGCGCCACGGCGTATTGCCGGCACAGGGTTTCCAATTCGACGGCGAGCCACAGGGCCTTGGCGAGATTGGGCCCGGTGGCGATCATGCCGTGATTGGCGAGGAGGCAGCAGGTCCGGTCCTGAAGCGCCTCCAGGGCCCGCTGCGACAGTTCCTCGGTGCCGAACAGGGCGTAGCCGCCGCAGCGCACGGTGGGCCCCCGGCGGCGGCGATCATGTAATGGGCCGCCGGGATGTCCTTGCGGCACATCGCGAAGGCGGTGCAGTAGGTCGGGTGGGCGTGGACGATGGCCGAGACGTCGGGGCGGGCCCGCAGGATGTCGCGGTGGAAGCGCCACTCGGAGGAGGGCGCGAGGGCATGGTCGGCCCGGCCGTCCATCGTCATCGGCACGATGTCGTCGGGCGTCATCTCCTCGTAGGGCAGGCCCGAGGGGGTGATGAGCAGGCCGTCGCCGAACCGCGCCGAGACGTTGCCGGCGGTGCCCTGGTTCAGGCCCTGGTCGGCCATGCTGCGGCAGGTCGCGACGATGCCCGCGCGCAAGCTCGCTTCGGTCTCAGCCATTCCTCGCCTCCGCCGGTGCTTCTGCCCTCTCGCGAGCCATAACCTCCTGCCGGCGCCCGAGCCAGAGGCCGTTGAAGAGCCAGGCGACCGACAAGGGCACGGCCAGGACCGACAGGGCGGCGGCGCTCATGCCGAGCCACCCGACGAGGCCGTAGGACCAGGCGCCGACCTGGTCGCCGAGCCGATAGACCACCGTGTCGATGAAGGCCTTAGCCTTGTAGCGGTCCTCCCGCGGCAGCACGGTGAACAGCACCTCGCGCACCGGCCGGGCGATGGCGAAGTTGCCGGCCCGGCGCAGGACCCCGAACACCACCACGCTGGCGATGGTGGGCGCCACCGCGAGCAGCCCGAAGCCGAGCGCGCTGACGAGCGGCAGGATCGCCAGGGTGAGCCCGACGCCGAGCCGCTTGACGATCCGCCCGGTGAGGAAGAGCTGGATGCCGAGCGTCAGCACGTTCACCGCGAGATCGACCGAGGCGAAGAACGCCGTCTGCGATCCGCGATCCGGGAAGCTTCGCTTCGCGATGCCGGCCTGCTCGAAATAGAGGAAGGTCGAGGTGATCGAGAACAGCAGCAGGAACAGGCAGATGCCGAGCAGGTAGGGCGAGGCGAGCACCCGGCTGATGCCGGCGAACGGGCTGCCGCCGATGGCCTGCGTCGCCTCTCCCGGCTCGCGCGAGAGCGCGTCGGAGATCCGCGACAGGCCCCGCATGCTGATGACCGCGACTTCGAGGAGGGCGGCCGCCGCGAGCAGCAGGAAGGGGATGGGCATGTCCCGCGCCAGCACCGCGGTGACGGCCGAGCCGGTGATGGCCCCGAGCGTCGCGCCGGCCGCGATGAAGCCGAACAGCCTTTTGCCCTGCTCGGTGTCGAACACGTCGACGATCGTCGCCCAGAAGATCGAGACCACGAACAGGTTGAAGATCGACAGCCAGACAAAGAACACCCGGCCGATCCACACCGATTCCGCCGGCCCGCTGCGATAGAGCACCACCGCGAAGACCAGGATGTTGGCGGCAAAGAACCGGTAGGTGATCGGGATGAAGCGGGAGCGCGGCAGCTTGCGCACCAGCCAGCCGAACGGCACGTTGAGGACCAGCATGCCCACCAGCGTCGCGGTGAACAGCCAGGGCAGGTTCTCGAGCCCGCCGGCCAGCCCCATCTGGTCGCGGATCGGCCGCATCACGTAGTAGGACGAGAGCAGGGCGAAGATGTAGAGCCAGGCCCAGCCGAGAGCCGGCACCTCCTCCGGCCGTACGTCGGTGAGGCGCCGGAGCCAGGCCGGCACCGTCAGGCCGGCCCGGGCCGCCTGCGCGGTATCAGGGGTCATTCGGCGATCCCGAAGGCCTTGCGGGCCTCCTGCGCCGTCGCATCGTGGCCGAAGCCGGCGCTGCCCATCTGGAATTTCTTGGCCGCGTCGAGGCCGCCGACCTCCACCGGCTCGAAGCCGGCATCGCGCACCAGGGCCGCGGCGACCTCCAAGGCCTGCTTGTCGTCGCCCGCGATCGGCACCGCCATCGCGGGCCCGCTGCGATGGGCGTTCTGGGCGAAGAGCCGGTAATTCGCGGCGTTGAAGGCCCGCACCAGCCGCGCGCCGGGCAGATACTTCGCCGAGGTGGCGCCGATGCCGGCGCTCTCGGCCTCGGCCGCGAGGTCGCCGTCGCGGGCCTTGGTGGCGTTGCCGGCATCCAGCACGACCTTGCCCTTCAGGGCCGCGCCGTAGGTCTTGCCGAGCTCCGGATAGGCCTTGTACGGCACCGCGATCAGCACCGCATCGCCGAAGGCGAGGGCCTGCTCGACCGTGCCGGCCTTGGCCAGCGGCCCGAGCTTCTCGACCAGCGGCTTCAGGTCTTCCGGATGGCGCGAGGCGAACATCACGGGGTGGCCGGCCTTGACCCACAGGCCCCCGATCGTCCCGCCGATATTGCCGCCGCCGATCACCGCGACCGGGATCTTTTTCGAATCCTGCGCCAAGGCAGGCGTGACCGGCGAGGCCAGGGCGAGCGCCCCGGCGAGCAGAATCGTGCGGCGATCACAGGCCATCGATGAACTCCTCCATCTTGCGGCGTTGGGCGGCGTCCGGCAGGCGGCCGCGGGCGGCGCCGAGATTGTCCTCGACGTAGCGCACCTGCGCCGTGCCGGGCACCGGGCAGGTCACCGCCTCGTGCGACAGGACGTATTTGAGAAAGAATTGCGGCCAGCTCTTGCAGTCGAACTCGGCAGCGAAAGCAGGCAATTCTCGGCCCCGCACCAGGTTGAACAGCCGCTCGCGCCCGAACGGCACGTTGACCATCACGGCGGTGCCGCGCTCGCGCGCGAGCGGCAGGATGCGCTCGGCGGCTTTTCTGGCATCGACCGCGTAGTTGACCTGGACCACGTCGAGCGTCTCGGCCTTCATCAGGGTTTCGAGGTCGCCGTACTGGGTCTCGGCCCAGGTGGTGGCGCCGAGATAGCGGATGCGCTTCCTGTCCTTGAGTTCGCGCAGGAGCGGCAGCTGCGCCTGCGGGTCGATCAGGTTGTGGACCGCGATCAGGTCGATCCGGTCGGTGCCCAGCCGCCGGAACGACTGCTCGATCTGCGCCTGACCCGCCTCGCGCCCCCGTGCCGCCACCTTGCTGCACAGGAAGACCTTTTCGCGAAGATCCGTCTCCCTGAGGATCCGGCCCAGCACCTCCTCGGCCCGGCCGTAATCCGGCGCGGTGTCGATCACCGTGCCGCCGAGCGCCACGAACCGCGCCACCGTCTCGCGCAGCGGCACGATCGCGTCCGAATCCGGCGCCACGTCGTAGCGCCGCGAGGTGCCGATGCCGATCGCCGGCACCGTCTCGCCGCTGGACGGGATCGGTCGGCGGATCAAGCCGGATTCTTGCGCCAGGAGCCGGCCGGGGAAGAGGCCGGCCGCCAGGGTGCCCGCGGCGGAGCCGGCCAGCACGGCGCGGCGGTGGAGCTTCATGCGAAAGTCCCTTCGGCTCGTCGATCGCCGGCGGGAGAGTAGGGCGCGGCGGGTGGCCTGCCCACGCCGACGCTGCACACAAGCGCTTGAGGGAAAGCGGCGGGGAATGCCTCTCGGCGCAGGCGCGATCCGCGAGGATGCCGCGACGCTCCTTGTTCTCCCGATCGCGACCTCATCCTGAGGTGTCAGTCGATCTCCGATCGACTGACACCTCAGAGCCTGTTTGAGCAGGACTTCTACCCAAGACTTGAGGCGGGCGGGATCATCCTACCCTCTAACCTCATCCTGAGGTGCGAACGAAGTGAGCCTCGAAGGAGGGCTCCAGGGATCGCCGAGGCTTCTGGAGCCCTCCTTCGAGGTCAGCCGATCTGCGATCGGGTGCGATCTCTGATCGCCAACACCTCAGGATGAGGTTAGAGAGTAGGATATCTCCTGATTTTTCTCAGTTCTTGTCAAATCAAGATGCTCAAACAGGCTCTCGGGATGAGGTGAATGAGTAACATATCCCCCAGTTGCTCTCGATTTTTATTAGATGAATCCGCTTCGCCAGGCTCCCAGTATGAGGTCTCGGGTGGGAGGGAAGCTGCCGGCACATCGGAGCGATCCTCACCCCAGCCGTGCCGGCAGCCGCAAAAATCCCCGGAAGCGCACCCGTTGCGAGCGCTCCGGCACCCCGTCGAGCCGGTAATCCGGGAAGCGGGCGAGGAAGCGCGACAGGGCGATCCGGCCCTCCAGCCGGGCCACCGCCATGCCGACGCAGTGGTGGATGCCGCTCGCGAAGGCGAGGTGGCGGTTGGGGTCGCGGGCGACGTCGAAGGTGTCGGGATCGGGGAATTGCGCCGGATCGCGGTTGGCGGCGCCGATGCAGAGCGTGATCTGGGTGCCGGCGGGAAATTCCCGGCCGTCGATCGCGAAGGGCGTGGCGGCGACCCGGTTGCCGAGCTGGTTCGAGCTCTCGAACCGCAGCACCTCCTCCACGGCCTTTCGCATCAGGTCCGGCTCGGCGAGGAGCCGCGCCCGCGCGTCCCGCCGCTCGTCGAGCAGGTGCAGCCCGTTGCCGATCAGGTTGGTGGTGGTCTCGTGCCCGGCATTGAGGATGAAGATGCAGTTCTGCAGCAATTCCTCGGGCGTGAGCCGCTCGCCGCCGACCTCGCCCTGGATCAGCCGGGTGAGGATGTCCTTGTCCGGGTCGCCCGGATGCCGGCGGCGCTCCGCCACGAGGTCGTCGAGATAGGCGAGGAACGCCGTCACCGCGCGGTTGCCGGCCTCCTCGACCTCCGGCGACAGGACGGGTTCGAGGGCGCCGAGGATCGCCAGCGACCAGTCGCGGAGCGGCCCGCGCTCCTCCCGCGGCACGCCGAGCAGGTTGCCGATCACCTCGACGGGGATCGCGGCGGCGAAATCCTCGATCAGGTCGATGCTGCCCCGCGCCTGCGCCCGGTCGAGGAGGCCGTCCACCAGGGCGACGATGCCCGCCTCCATCGCGGTGACCGCCCGGGGCGTCAGCGCGCCCGCGATG
Organism: Methylobacterium aquaticum; assembly: GCF_016804325.1. Classification (NCBI taxonomy): domain Bacteria; kingdom Pseudomonadati; phylum Pseudomonadota; class Alphaproteobacteria; order Hyphomicrobiales; family Methylobacteriaceae; genus Methylobacterium; species Methylobacterium aquaticum. The sequence goes on along the minus strand of NZ_CP043627.1, from coordinate 1,736,701 downwards.
ATGCGCCGGACCCGGGTGTGGCGCGGCGGATCGTTGAAGACGAGGCTCGTCGTGTGGTGGCGGTAGAGCGGGGAGGCCCCCGCCTCCGACCCACGGAACTTCGCCCCGAACTCGACGGTCTTGTCCGAGCTGAAGGTCGCGGCGTCCTTGTAGACGCGCTCCAGGTCGGCGTAGCGCGTGAGCAGGATCTGCCCGTTGCCGAAGGCGTGGACCGGGGCGTGCGCGCGGAGCGCCGCGTAGACCGGGTAGGGGTTCGCGATGAACCCCTCCGGCAGGCGCCGCAGGTCGAAGCCCGCGGCGAGGGCTGCGTCACCCATCCTCGTCTACCCGCGCCCGTTGGGCGCGCAGGCCTGGTTCATCGGCAGGAACGCCTCCTCCTTCGGGATGGTGCGCAGCACCTCGTAGAGGTCCCACGGGCCCTTGGAGGCGGCGGGCTCCTTCGCCCGGTAGAGCACGGGGTCGTAGAGCAGCCGCCCGTCGGCCCGCAAGGATGCGGGGTGGTCGAAGAACGCCACCGGCAGGCTCCGCATGGCGGCGTTGGCCGCCACCGCCTCGTCGGTGCCGGCCTTGTCGACCGCCTTCAGGTAGTGGCTGACCGCCGTGTAGATCAGTGCCTGGTTCTTCGTCGGCATCGCGCCGGTGCGCTCCTGGAAGCGCTTGGCGAAGCTGCGGGCGGCGTCGTTCTGGTCCCAGTAGAAGGCCGAGGAGAAGGTCAGGCCCCGCGCCACCGGCAGGCCGAGGCCCTTGATGTCGGTGACGTAGACGAGGAAGCCCGTCAGCGTCTGGCGCCCCCGGTCAGGCCGAACTCGTCGGCCTGCTTGATCGCCTTGGTGAAGTCGTCGCCGACGCTGGCAAACGCCACCACGTCCGCGCCCGAGCTCTGGGCCTGGAGCAGGAAGGAGGAATAGTCGGCGGTGTTGATCGGGTGGCGCGAGGTGCCGACCACCTTGCCGCCGAGCGATTCGACGACGGTGGTGGCCTCCTTCTGCAGGGCGTGGCCGAAGGCGTGATCGACGGTGATGAAGTACCAGGATTTGCCGCCGCGCTCGAACACGGCGCGCGCCGTCCCGGCGGTGAGCGCGTGGGTGTCGTCGGTCCAGTGCGAGCTGACGGGGGAACAGGTCTTGGCGGTGAGGTCGGAGGTCGCCGCCGCGGTGATCATCACCGTGCGGTTCTTCTCCTTGGCGACCGCCTGGACGGCGAGCGCGATCGCCGTCACCGGCAGGTCGACGACGGCATCGACCTTGTCGACGTCGTACCAGCGCCGGGCGATTGCGGATGCCACGTCCGGCTTGTTCTGGTGGTCGGCCGAGACGATCTCGACCGGCTTGCCCCGCACCGTCCCGCCGAAATCCTTCGCCGCCATCTCGGCCGCCGCCACCGAGCCGCGCCCGCCGCTATCGGCATAGGGGCCAGAGAGGTCGGTGAGCACGCCGATCCGCACCACGTCGTCGGAGATCTGCGCCGCGGCCGGGCCGGCAAAGGGGCCCACGCAAGCCGCGAGCGTCAGCACGGCCCCGCACAGGCGGGTGGCGAAACGGGTCATCGTCTGTTCCTCCCGGCGCCCGCGTCGTTCCCGCGCGTGGTCGCCCTGTCGTCACTTCCTCCTTCACAGCCGATCCGCGCCGGCCTGGCAAGGGGCTCGCGGCGAGAGGCTCGTGACACGGGTCCGAGGCCGAGGCGATTCCGATCCCGGGACGGATCGCCGGGCCCGGACGTCCCGCGCCGACCTGCCGGGCGGCCGAGGCTCCGGGACGAGATCGATCTATTCGTGGGAGCGAGGTCGCGGCATCTTGGGCGGCGGCGGGAAGCAGGCTACGGTTGTCCCTTGCCGCAGCGTCCGATCCGTCCGGTCGTGTCGGCCGGTGTCGACGCTGACGAGAGCCATCGAGGTCGCCTGTATGCCGAAGCCCAAGCCGAGCCTCGGCCTCCTCGCCGACCTGCTCGACGGCCTCGATATCGGCCTGTGCGTGTTCGATGCCGAAGACCGGACTCTCGCCTGGAACCAGACCTTCCTGTATTTCTTCCCCGAACATGACGGCTTCGTCCATGTCGGCGAGCATTATCGCGAGAACCTGCGGCGGTTCTACCGCAACCGCCTGACCTCCGACGAATTCCGCTACGTCGAGGAGTACATCGCGAGCGGAATCGCCCGCCACCAGGCCCAGACCCGGCCGTTCGAGTTCGAGCATCGCGGCTCCTGGCTCCAGGTCTCGGCCCAGACCGTCCCGGGCCTCGGCCGCCTGCGGCTGTGGCGGCAGATCGCCCGGGAGGCCGGATCGTCCCCCCGGTCCCCCGCCGCCGAGGCCGGCAACGGGGCGCCGGACGGCATCGCGGCGGTGAATGCCGACGGGCGCATCGTCTCGGCCAACTGGCAGTTCGGCCAGCTCTACGGCCTGTCCCCGGGCGAGGCCGCGGGCCTGACCCTGGAGACCCTGGTGGCACGGGCCTGGCAGGAATCCGGCGAGGCGGCGCCGGCCCAGCTCCTGTCGCGCTTGCGCGAATCCCAGCATTTCGCCGGGGCGCCGTTCGAGGTGCCGCTGCCGGGCGAGCGCTGGATCCGGGTGATCGAGCGGGTGCGCGAGGGCGGGGCGCGCACCGGCTTCCACTTCGACATCAGCGCGCTCAAGCGCGAGCAGACGGCGCTCCGGGCCGCCGGGGAAGAGGCCCAGCGCAGCGCCAGCCATTTCCGCGGCATCATCGAGCACGCGCCCTCCGGGATGCTGGTGGTCGATGCCGCCGGCCGGCTGGTCGAGGCGAACCGCGCCTTCCGCTCCGCGCTGGGGGAGGGCGCCGACCCGGTCGGCCGGCCGCTCGCCGCCCTCGTCGAACCGGAGGATGCCGGCGTGCTGGCCGACGTGCTGGCGGCGGTCTCCGCAAAGGCGCCCGAGGATCGCGGGCCGGCGGTGCGCGAGATGCGCTTTTCCCGCCGGGACGGCTGCCCGATCTGGGCGCGGGTCTCGGCGGTGGCCCTGCACCTGCCGCAACACCCGGTCTCGACCCTGCTCCAGGTCGAGGACATCACCGCCCGGCGCGAGGCCGAGCGGCGCATCGCCCACATGGCGCGCCACGACGCGCTGACCGACCTGCCGAACCGCACCCTGTTCCGCGAGCGCCTCGACGCCCTGCTCCGGCAGGGGACCGGCGCGATCCTGTGGCTCGACCTCGACCGGTTCAAGGTGGTCAACGACACCCTCGGCCATGCCGCCGGCGACATGCTCCTGTGCGAGGTCGCCCGGCGGATGCAGGCGGTCCTGGCGCCCGACGACACCATCGCGCGGCTCGGCGGCGACGAATTCGCGGTGCTCCTCTGCGGCGACGATCCGCTGGCGGCGTCGCAGGCCGCGGGCCGCCTGATCGAGGCGATGCAGGCGCCGGTCGTCGTCGCCGGCCGGCCGATGCATGTCGGCGTCAGCATCGGCGTCGTGCTCGCCCCCTGCCACGGCCACGACGCCGACACCCTGATGGCCCGGGCCGACCGGGCGCTCTACAGCGCCAAGGCCGCCGGCCGCAGCACGTTCCGGCTCTACGACCCGGGCATGGATTCGGACGTCGCCGAGCAGCACGGCCTCGAACTCGATCTGCGCCTCGGCCTGGAGCGGGGCGAATTCGCGCTGCACTACCAGCCGATCGTCACGGTGGCCGAGCGCCGCGTCGTCTGCCGCGAGGCCCTGGTGCGCTGGCGCCACCCGACCCGCGGGCTGGTGCCGCCGGCCGCCTTCATCCCGCTCGCCGAGGAGACCGGCCTGATCGACCGCCTCGGCACCTGGATCCTGCACCGGGCCTGCCGCGACGCGGCGACCTGGGCCGACGGCACCCGGGTTGCCGTCAACGTCTCGGCCGCGCAGGTGAAGCACGGACCGCTGATCGCCGCCGTCCAGTCCGCCTTGCGCGAGTCCGGCCTGGAGGCGGACCGGCTCGAGATCGAGATCACCGAGAGCCTGCTGATCGAGGGCGACGCCGCCGACCTGCTCCTGGCGCTCCGCCGCCTCGGGGTGCGCATCGCGCTCGACGATTTCGGCACCGGGTACTCGTCCCTGAGCTACCTGCGCCGCTTCCCCTTCGACGCGATCAAGATCGACCGGTCCTTCATCGCCGACATCGCCGACCCCGACACCGCCGCGATCGTGCGTGCCGTGGTCGGCATCGCGGCCCAGCTCGGCGCCACCGTCACCGCCGAGGGCATCGAGACAGAGGATCAGTTCGCAGCCGTGCGGCAGGCGGGATGCACGGAGGTGCAGGGCTACCTGTTCGGGCGGCCGGTGCCGCTGGACGGGACGCGGGCGGAGGGGCATCACATGCCGGCGTGAGCGGTTCCCCGTCTCGCGGTCGCATCGCCTTTCTGCAGGTCCGCCTCCCGATGAGCACAGCACAGCCGAGCCCGGATCGCGACGGCGTCGCGGCGCCCCCTGCCTGGGAGCCGGGCTACGACATCCCGGCCCGGGTCGGCGATCCCGTCGCGGCGGTCGCGACGCCCGCCCTGATCGTCGATCTCGACGCGTTCGAGCGCAACCTCGACCGGATGCGCCGCCGCGCGGCCGAGCTCGGGGTCGCCCTGCGGGCGCATGCCAAGATGCACAAATCCGCCGATGTGGCGCAGGCCCAGATCGCGCGCGGCGGGGCCGTCGGCATCTGCTGCCAGAAGGTCTCGGAGGCCGAGGCGCTGATGCGGGCGGGCCTCGCCGACGTGCTGGTCTCCAACCAGGTCGTCGGCGAGGCCCGGGTGGCGCGCCTGGTGCGGCTGACCGAGCGCGGCGCGGTCGCCGTCTGCGCCGATCATCCCGACCAGGTCGCCGCCTTCTCCCGCGCCGTGACGGCGCGCCGGGCCGAGACGGGATCCGACCGTCTCACCCTCGACGTGCTGGTGGAGATGGATTGCGGATCGGGGCGCTGCGGGACCGGATCGATCGCCGGGAGCGTGGCCCTGGCCAGCGCGATCGATGCGAGCCCGGGCCTGCGTTTCGCCGGGCTGCAATCCTATTACGGACGTGCCCAGCACATCGTCGATCCCGCCGAGCGGCGCGCCGCGCTGGCGACCTCCCTCGCGCTGACGGCGGCGACCCGCGATGCGATCCGCGCCGCGGGCCTCCCGTGCGACCGGATCACCGGGGCGGGCACCGGCAGCTTCGAGATCGAGGGGGCGTCGGGGGTCTATACCGAGATCCAGGCCGGCAGCTACGCCTTCATGGACGCCGATTACGCCCGGGTGCGGGAGACCACGCCGGACGCCTTCGAGCACGCGCTCTTCGTCCTGGCGACGGTCATCAGCGTGCCGGGACGTGGCCGCGCCGTCTGCGATGCCGGCCTCAAGGCGGTGGCGGCGGATTCGGGCCTGCCCCTCGTCCACGGCCTCTCCGGCATCGCGGCGACCGGCCTTTCCGACGAGCATTGCACCCTGGCCGATCCCGAGGCGCAACTCACCCTCGGCGCGCAGGTCCACCTGATCCCGGGGCATTGCGACCCGACCTGCAACCTCCACGACTGGTATGTCGGGGTCCGTCACGGCCGCGTCGAATGCCTCTGGCCGGTCACGGCGCGCGGCAAGGTGTTTTGATCCGGGCCGGCGTCCCGCGAATGACGATGGAGGATGCCGGAGTGAGCCGAGACCCTGTTTGAGTTGCGAGGCCTGCATCGCAAGGGACTTTTGCATCCCACCCGCGCCCTCATCCTGAGGTGCCGGCGATCGAAGATCGCTGAGCCTCGAAGGAGGGCTCCAGAAGTCTCAGCGCTCTCTGGAGCCCTCCTTCGAGGCCGCTGCGCGGCACCTCAGGATGAGGGCGCGGGTGGGATGGAGCCTGTCGATCAGTCAAACAGGCCCCGACAGGGTGACGCGCGCTACCGCCCCGCGCCCACAATCATCTCCCCGGCGCGGCAGTTCTGGCGCGCCACCTCGGGGCAGGCGGTGAAGCCGCGCAGGTCCTTGGTGAAGCAGATCCGCACCTCCTCGAGCCGGCCCGCCCTGCAGGTGACCGACATCATGTCCGGGCGCAGGCCCGGATTGGCGGCGACGAACTGACGGGCGATGTCGATGGGGGCGGCGCGCAGGTCGTCCTTCGGGCTCGCCAGGGCGGCGGGAATCGTCACCGCCGCGCGGGCCTTGCCGGTCGCACGGAAATAGGCGGCGGGATCCAGCCCCGAGCAGGTGCCGTGCTGGCGCCATTCGTGCCGGGCCAGCCCCTCGCTCGGGAAGACGCCCTCGGCCTCCTGCATCGCCGGGCGGCTCGGGCTGCGGGGAAAGGCGCCGCACTCGCTCGGGAAGCCGCGGTCGTATTGCGGCCACAGGCCGTGGACCACGAAGCCCGGGTTGCGCCCCGTCTCGCATTGCCGGTCGTTCCGGCGCTCGCCGGTCAGCGCGCAATAGGTCGGCGACCAGGACAGGGCCAGGACGTAGAAGTCGAACGAACCCGGCTCGCCCCCGCGCCCCTGCGCGGCGGCGGGACCGGCGGCAAACGCCCCCGCGACGGTCGCGAGCGCGAGGAGGGAGGCGAGCCGGGTCTTCACGGACGGGCCTCGCGGCAGGACGAGGCCGAGGCGTAGGCATAGGCGAGGTTGCGGTCGAGGCCGTGGACGCAGAACTCGACGCCGTAGGTCATGCCGATCATGCCGAGGCTCTCGCGCACCGAGTAATCGACCCGCCGGCGGATCCCGTCCGAGGTGGTCGCCACCGCGGTGCAGAAACGACGGGGAATGAAGTCGAGGCCCCAGGGCCGCCAGGCGGTGCGCTCGATGCTGTCATAGGTCGCGATCGTCAGCGTCGAGTTCCAGAACTTCGCCTCCTTCTCGGCGAACTGGTAGGTGATCTTCTCCAGCACGCCGGCATCCTGGCAGCCGGGAATCTGGGCGTCGAACGGGAATTCGCGCTCCTCGGCCGGGGCGATCTCCTGGCGGGCCGAGCGGGCTTCCGCGTGCGACAGGCCGGCGGCGGTGAGCCCCAGCAGGAGGGCGGCGAGGAGGGGTGTCTTGCGAAGGGGGGTCTTGCGCATGGGCCGGTCCCTGGGCCCGGGCGGCGCCGGCCCGCGAAGGCGGCACCCCATCCCCGGGCGAATGACGGTTGCTCTCTCCCCTGACACCAGGCTTCCGCCCGCGCCAAGTCAAGCTTCCGGGCTAGGTCGACGGCGCTTTCGCGGGTTCCTGGTGTGCCGGGGGCACACCCGAAGCCCCTGCATCCGTGCCGGAGGCGCAGCCATTCCCGGGGAGCGCGCCTCGGCCGCGGTTTGCCTCGCCTACGCGACGCACTAAGACGGGTCTCGTCAGCCCGCCGAAAAGATGTCAGCCCGCATGAGCACCGAGACCGCCCCCGAGACGAAGCCCGTCGGCCCCGGCGATCAGGTGCTCCTGGTCGACGGCTCGTCGTTCATCTTCCGGGCCTATTTCCAGTCGATCAACCAGCCCGAGCGCTACAATTTCCGGCCCTCCGACGGCCTGCCGACCGGGGCGGTGCGGCTGTTCTGCGCCAAGCTCGCCCAGTTCGTGCAGGAGGGCGCGGCCGGCGTGATGCCGACCCATCTCGCCATCGTGTTCGACAAGTCCGAGGGCTCGTTCCGGAAAGAAATCTTCCCGGACTACAAGGGCCACCGGCCCGACGCGCCGGACGACCTCAAGCGCCAGATGCCGCTGATGCGCGACGCGGTCCGCGCCTTCGGCCTGCATCCGATCGAGTTGCAGCGCTACGAGGCCGACGACCTGATCGCGACCTATTCCCGCCAGGCCGAGGCACGGGGCGCCGGCGTCATCATCGTCTCGTCCGACAAGGACCTGATGCAGCTCGTCGGCGAGCTGGTGCGGTTCTACGATTTCGAATCGGGCCAGAAGGGCAAGCCGGGCTACCGGCCCGAGCGCAACCTCGACCGCGCCGCGATCATCGAGCGCTGGGAGGGCCTGAATCCGGAGCAGATCGGCGACGCCCTGGCGCTGATCGGCGACACTTCCGACAACGTGCCGGGCGTGCCGGGCATCGGCCTCAAGACCGCCGCGGCGCTCATCAAGGAGTTCGGCAGCCTGGAGGCGCTCCTGGAGAAGGCCGCCACGATCAAGCAGCCCAAGCGCCGCGAGACCCTGCTGTCCCATATCGACCAGGCGCGTCTGTCGCGCCGCCTCGTCGCCCTCGACGAGCAGGTGCCGGTGCCGGTGCCCCTCGACGCCCTCGCCCTGCCGAAGCCGGACCCGGAGCGCCTCGTCGGCTTCCTCAAGGCGATGGAGTTCAACACCCTGACGCGCCGCATCGCCCAGATGCTGCATGTCGACCCCGAGGCCGTGCGGCCCGATCCCTCCCTGCTGCCGGAGGGCGCCGAGTCCGGCTTCTCGAACGAGAAGGGCGGCAGCGACGTCACCCCGTTCTTCGGCGATACGCCCGACGGCGCGCCCGCCGAGAAGGCGGAGGTCGATCCCTTCGCCGATCTCGCCCTGCCGGATGGGCCGCCCAAGCCCAAGGCGCCGACCGAGGCGACGCCGACGACCCTCGTGGCGGCCCGCGCCGCGGAAGCGGTCAAGCCCTTCGACACGAGTGCCTACGAGACCGTCACCACGGTCGAGAGCCTGGAGGCCTGGATCGCCGACGCGGTCGAGGCGGGCGTCGTCGCGGTCGATACCGAGACGACCGCGCTCGACGCCAACAAGGCCGACCTCGTCGGCGTGTCGCTCGCCACCGCGCCGGGCCGGGCCTGCTACATCCCGCTCAGCCATCGCGGCGGCGAGGACCTGTTCGGCGGCGGCCTGCTGCCGGGGCAATTGCCCTGGGAGGCCGTGCAGACGCGCCTGAAGCGGCTGCTCGAGAATCCGGCGGTGCTCAAGGTCGGCCAGAACGTCAAGTACGACTGGCTGGTGCTCGCCCGCCACGGCATCGAGGTCCGGCCCTTCGACGACACGATGCTGATCTCCTACGTGCTCGATGCCGGCAAGGGCTCGCACGGCATGGACGAGCTGGCGCGCCGCCATCTCGGTCACCAGCCGATCACCTTCGCGGACGTCGCCGGGACCGGGCGCCAGAAGATCACCTTCGACAAGGTCGCCCTCGACAAGGCCACCGCCTACGCGGCCGAGGACGCCGACGTGACGTTGCGGCTGTGGCGGCTGATGAAGCCGCGGCTCGCCGCCGAGCGCCGCGCCTCCGTCTACGAGACCCTGGAGCGGCCGCTCGTGCCGGTGCTGGCGCGGATGGAGCGCCAGGGCATCAAGGTCGACCGCCAGATGCTGAGCCGGCTCTCGGGCGATTTCGCCCAGTCGCTGGCGCGGCTCGAGGACGAGATCCAGGAGATGGCGGGGGAAAAGTTCTCCGTCTCCTCCCCGAAGCAGATCGGCGACATCCTGTTCGGCAAGATGGGCCTGCCCGGCGCCAAGAAGACCCCGTCCGGCCAGTGGGCGACGCCCGCGACGCTCCTGGAGGAACTGGCCGGCCAGGGCCATGAACTCCCCAGGAAAATCCTCGACTGGCGCCAGCTCTCGAAGCTGAAATCGACCTATACCGACAGCCTGCAGGAGCATGCCGACCGGGCGACCGACCGGGTCCACACCTCCTTCGCGCTCGCCGCCACCACGACCGGGCGGCTGTCCTCCTCGGACCCGAACCTGCAGAACATCCCGATCCGCACGGAGGAGGGCCGGCGCATCCGCCAGGCCTTCGTGGCCGATGCCGGGCACAAGCTGATCTCGGCCGATTACAGCCAGATCGAATTGCGGCTGCTCGCCCACATCGCCGACATCCCGCAGCTGCGCCAGGCCTTCGAGGAGGGGATCGACATCCACTCGGCGACCGCCTCGGCGATGTTCGGCGTGCCCCTCGACCAGATGACCCCGGACCTGCGCCGCCGGGCGAAGACCATCAATTTCGGCATCATCTACGGCATCTCGGCCTTCGGCCTCGCCGACCGGCTCGGCATCCCGCAGGGCGAGGCCTCGGCCTTCATCAAGCAGTATTTCGAGCGCTTCCCCGGCATCCGGGCCTATATCGACGACACCAAGAAGATCTGCCGCGACAAGGGCTACGTGACGACGTTGTTCGGCCGGGTCTGCCACTATCCGCAGATCCGCTCCAACAACCCGCAGGAGCGCGCCTCGGTCGAGCGCCAGGCGATCAACGCGCCGATCCAGGGCACGGCGGCCGACATCATCCGTCGGGCGATGGCGCGGATGGAGGGGGCTTTGTCCGAGGCCGGCCTCTCGACCCGGATGCTGCTCCAGGTCCACGACGAACTGGTCTTCGAGTCGCCCGACGAGGAAGTCGAGCGGGCGCTGCCGATCATCGCCCGGGTGATGGAGGAGGCGCCCCATCCGGCGGTCACCCTGAGGGTGCCGCTCGCCGTCGAGGCCAAGGCGGCCCTGAACTGGCAGGAGGCGCATTGAGGCGCAGTCTTCCGCCCGGAGGAAGGCGCCGCCCTGCCTCGGGCGGCGCCTGGCCGCTCACGGCAGGGCGGGAGCCGGCTCTCGGGCCGGTTCGAGCCGCGGCTGCGCGACCTCCCACACCAGGATCCCGAACAGCGCGACCAGCACCACCGGCATGCCGCCGAAATTCATCATCTGCACCGGTATCATCAGGGTCGGGCTGAGCCAGGCCAGGACCGTGACCCAGTCCGGGCGGGAGCCGGGCTCGGCGGCCGAGATCCGCCACACCAGCACGGCGGCCACGAGGGTCAGGTCGTAGTTGAAGGCGTAGGGGGTCAGGAGCGGGACGGCCGTCGCGACGAGGCCCGCGCGCTGCACCCGGTCGCGGGTGCGGCGCACGGCCCAGGCCGTCGCCGCGAGGACCGGGATAGCGACGAGGAGCTGCAAGCCCCAGGCCGCGCCCATCGACAGCCCGAAGGTCCGCGCGCCCGCGAAGACCGATGCCATCATGAACTGGTAGAATCCGTCGAAGGCGTCCAGGAGGCCGTACAGGTAGGCGCTCGTCTCGCCGAGATTGTGCCGCCAGGGATCCGACCCGAAGGCCAGGATCGAGGCGCCGACCAGCGCCAGGGTGGTGGTGCAGGCCGCCGCGATGGTCCGCCAGGCGCCCAGCGCGATCAGGACCGGCGGCAGCACGAGGCCGAGCTGCGGCTTGTAGGTGAGAAGGCCGAACAGGATTCCGGCGAGCACCGGCCGGCGGTCCAGGGCGAGGAGGCCGCCCAGCAGCAGGGTGCCGGTGAGAAAGCCGTTCTGGCCGCCGACGGCGTTGATCAGGCAGGCCGGTGCCAGCGCGAGCATCAGCAGGGCGTGCCGGCGCTGCCCGCGCGGGACGCAGGACAGCGTCACGCCGGCGAAGGCGGCGAACAGGCCGATCGTCCAGACCGCGAGCGCCACGAAATAGGGCAGCTGCCCAAGGGGCCCGAGCAGCAGCAGCGTGAAGGGCGGATAGCTCCAGTTGTGGAACGGCAGGGGCGAGCCGAACAGGGTGCCGATCGCCGCGTGATAGGCCTTGAGGTCGAACAGGGTGTCGAGCTGCCCCGAGAAAGCGAGGCGCGGCCCGGCCCAGGCATTGATGAAGTCGCGCCCGATCGGGTGTCCGGTGACGTCGAGCCCGCCCCCGGCGGGCCGGTAGTAGAACACGAGGACCGGCAGCGTGATCAGGATCCCCAGGGGGATCAGCCACGTGCTCGGCGGGGTCGGCCGCCGGGGTCCGGGACTCGGGGGCATCGCGTGATCTCTCTCGTCGGGGTCCGGCCGGCCGCAGCCCATCCCGGGCCCGCGGCCGCGAGGGTAAGGAGGCCGGCCTTAACGGCGGATTTCGCCGCACCGTCCCGTCACGCCGGCACCCTTACCGTCGCCCGCAGGCCGCCGAGCGGCGAATCGTGCAGGGCCACGTCGCCGCCATGCGCCCGGGCGATGTCGAGGGCGATGGCGAGGCCCAGCCCCGATCCCCCGGCATCCTGGCGGGCGTCGTCGAGGCGCACGAAGGGCTTGAACACCTCCTCGCGCTGCTCAGGGGGATGCCCGGTCCGTCGTCGTCGATCGAGACGGCGAGCCAGCGCGCCTCCTGGCGGGCGGTGATCGCGATCGTGTCGCCGTAGCGGGCGGCGTTCGAGGCGAGGTTGAACAGGCAGCGCCGGAAGGCGTCGGGCCGGACCGTCACGGTCGGCCGGCCCTCCAGCGTCACCTCGGAGACGTGGCCGCCCAGCCGCTCCACGTCGGTGCGCACGTCCTCGAGCAGGGCGTGCAGGTCGATGGCCGCGGCCGGCTCGCCGGAATCGCCCTTGGCAAAGGCGAGGTAGGCCTCGAGCATCCGGCTCATCTCGTCGACGTCGCGTTGCAGGTCGTCGATCTCGGGGGTCTGGGGCAGGAGCACCAGGGAGAGCCGGAACCGCGTGATGATGGTGCGCAGGTCGTGGCTCACCCCGTTGAGCATCGTGGTGCGCTGCTCCATCGCCCGCTCGATGCGCCGCTTCATCTCGATGAAGGCGTGGCCGGCCTTGCGCACCTCGCGGGCGCCGCGGGGGCGGAAATCCAGCTCGCGGCCCTTGCCGAAGCTCTCCGCCACGTCGGCGAGCCGCAGGATCGGCCGGATCTGGTTGCGCAGGAACAGGATCGCGACGCCGAGCAGCACCATCGAGGAGCCGCCCATCCAGAGCAGGAAGATGTGCGAGTTCGAGGCGTAGGCCTGGCTGCGCCGCGCGATCACCCGCATCACCCCGCCGGGGATCTCGACCCGGATCTCGATCAGGCTGGAGCGCCCGACCGTGTCGATCCAGAACGGCCGGGCAATCTGGCGGTGGATCTCGTCGGACAGGGCCTCGTCGAGGAGCGAGAAGAACGGCCGGGGCCCGGGGGCGGGGAGCTTGGCGCCCGCCAGGATGTCGACGTCGAGGTTCAGGCGCTCGCTGGCGATCCGCTCCAGGGTCTCGGAGCCCTTGTCCTGCGGATAGCTCTCGTAGATGTCGATCAAGGCCGCCACGTCGGCGGTGACGGCCGCCGACAGGCGCCGGGTCACGAGCTGCCAGTGCCGCTCCATGAAGGTGTAGGCGATCACCGATTGCAGCAGCACCATCGGGGCGATGATGATGATGAGCGAGCGGGCGTAGAGCCCCTTCGGCAGCCGGTCGCCGATCACGCGGCCGAGCCGGCGCCAGGCCCGCCGGGTCGTCGGCATCGTCCCGGCGAGGGTGGGGCTCGCCATGACGCTAGTCCAGGACCAGCCGGTAGCCGACGCCGCGCACGGTCTGCACGTAGCGCGGATTGGCCGGGTCGTCCTCGATGCGCCGGCGCAGGCGGTTCATCTGCACGTCGACGGTGCGCTCGTTGGCGGCGCCGTTGGTGCCGGTCAGCGCCTCGCGCTCGACGTTGCCGCCACGGGCCAGCGCCAGGATGGTCAGGATCTCGCGCTCGCGCTCGGACAGGCGGATCGCCTCGTCGTCGCGGGTGAGCTCGCCGCGCTCGATGCGGAACTGGAACGGCCCGAAGCGCACCGCGTCGAGGGGGGCGGCCGTGCCGTCGGCGGGCCCGCGGGCGCTGCGGCGCAGGATGTTGTTGAGGCGCAGGATCAGCTCCCGCGGCTCGAAGGGCTTGGGGAGGTAGTCGTCGGCGCCGATCTCGAGCCCGGTGACCCGGTCGTTCGGGTTCGAGCGGGCGGTGAGCATCAGGATCGGCACGCTCGAGGTCAGGCGGATCTGGCGGGCGTAGTCGAACCCGGTCTCGCCCGGCATCATCACGTCGAGCACCACCGCGTCGAAGACGAGGCTGCGGCCCCGCGCCCGCGCCTCGGCGGCGCTGGCCGCCGCCGTGACCCGGTAGCCGTTCTCGCCGAGGAAGCGGGCGAGCAGGTCGCGCAGGCGGCGGTCGTCGTCGACCACCAGGATGTGTGGGGGCGTGGTCGGGCAGTTCCGCCCGGGGGCTGAGGACGGGGCCGGCGCTCACGGGCGCGCCCCGTACCGGTGGACGTGCCGGCCGGAATCTCGGCCGGCGGGTCGCCCCCGGCGATGAGCCGGCTTACCGCCGCGCGCTCCTCCGGCTCGATCATGGCGAGCAGGAACCGGCCCGCCGGCTCGCGCAAGGCGGGGCCCATCTCGGCGAGCGCCCGGCGGACCCGCCGGCCCTGGACCCCGGCGAGGCGCTGGGCGAGCCGCCGGCCTTCCGGCGTGCAGGTGAGGAGGCGGTGGCGGCGGTCGCTCGTGCCCGTCCGCTGCGCGATGTAGCCCTGCTCGATCAATTCCTTCAGCACCCGGTTCAGGCTCTGCTTGGTGATCCGCAGGATATCCAGGAGTTCGGCGATGGTGAGGCCGGGATGGCGGTCGACGAAGTGCAGCACCCGGTGGTGGGCCCGGCCGAAGCCGTACTCGGCCAGGATGCGGTCCGGATCGGCGACGAAGTCGCGATAGGCGAAGAACAGGAGCTCGATCAGGTCGTAATGCGGCTGCCCGTCGTCGGACGGGACGGACTCTTGGGAGGCGGGCTCTTGCGGGGCGGGGTCTCGCGGAGCCGATCCTCGCGCCCCGGAGTCTTGTGCCCCGAAGTCTTGCGCCTCTCGCGCGGGGGAGTAGCCTGCCTCCGGCAGGTCCTCGAGGGCGATGGCCTCGTTGGCGACCTCCGGGATGGGGGCCGGACGGGTCCGGGCGGCCTGGGTCACGGGTCGCACCTCTGTTGCGGGACACTTCGACGGAATTTGCGGCCTCCGAAGGGCCCTCGTCATTTATGTCAGTCTTGTTGACATATCTCAGCCCCATTGATACCCGTCAACCCCGCCGGCGAAACGAACGTACGCCCCGCGCCCCGCTCGAGCACGAACGTTGCGCGAGAACCAGCCTGGCGGAAACGAACGCATACGAGGATCATCGTCATGTCCGTCATTCCCTTCGACCAGCGTGAAGGCCACATCTGGTTCGACGGCCGCATGGTGCCGTGGGCGGACGCGAAGATTCACGTACTCAGCCACGGCCTGCACTACGGCTCCAGCGTGTTCGAGGGCGAGCGCGCCTATGGCGGCCAGATCTTCAAGTGCACCGAGCATTCGCAGCGCCTGCGCCGCTCGGCCGAGCTCCTCGACTTCGAGGTCCCGTACACGGTGGCCGAGATCGACGCCGCCAAGAAGCTGGTGCTGAAGGAGAGCGGCCTCCAGGACGCCTACCTGCGCCCGGTCGCCTGGCGCGGCTCGGAGATGATGGGCGTCTCGGCGCAGCACAACACCATCCATCTCGCCATCGCGGCGTGGGAGTGGCCGAGCTACTTCGACCCGGCGACCAAGATGAAGGGCATCCGCCTCGACCTCGCCGATTACCGCCGGCCCGATCCGCGCACCGCGCCGTCGGCCTCGAAGGCGGCCGGCCTCTACATGATCTGCACGATCTCCAAGCACCGGGCCGAGAACAAGGGCTATGCCGACGCCCTGATGCTCGACTGGGAGGACAACGTCGCCGAGTGCACCGGCGCCAACGTGTTCTTCATCCAGGACGGGGTGATCCACACGCCGATGGCCGACCGCTTCCTCAACGGCATCACCCGCCAGACCGTGATCGATCTGGCGAAGCGCCGCGGCTACGAAGTGGTCGAGCGGCGCATCCGCCCCGAGGAGATGGCGGGCTTCTCCGAGTGCTTCATCACCGGCTCGGCCGCCGAGGTCACCCGGTCTCGGAGATCGCCCAGTACCGCTTCACCCCGGCGGCGATGACCCAGACCCTGATGGACGACTACACCGCCGAGGTGCAGCCGCGGGCCAAGGCGGCCTGAGCCTCGCGACCAGCGCGTGAACCGAAGGCCCCGGGCGGGAGACCGCCCGGGGCCTTCGCGCGTCCGGGTCCGTAATTTCCGGGGACAAGGCGCCGCGGCCGTGGTCGGACCGGGAACGCGGGCCGGGGCGTCGCCGTTATCTGGGCGGAACATTCGGAGAACATGAGGCTCTCATGACCGCCAAGACCGCCACCAAGAAGGCCGACGCCCGAGAGACCGAGAATCCGAAGCAGGACCCGAAGGACACCTCGAACCGCATCAAGGACCCGAAGGACTGGACCACCGGCTCCGAGCCGATGACCGGCGCGCAGGCCTCCTACCTCAAGACCCTGGCCGAGCAGGCGAAGGACGACGACGCCTTCGACCCCGACCTCGACAAGGCCGAGGCCTCGCAGCGCATCGACGCCCTGCGCAAGGAGACCGGCAAGGACTGAACGAGGCCTCGGCGCGCGCCTGGAACAGGGTTCGGCGCGCGCCCCCTGCCGGAACGCGGAACGGCGCCTGCCGCAAGGGCAGGGCACCGCCCCGATCGGATTATCCCGTCGGATTAACCCTCGGTGAGGGGATGCGCCCTAATGTCGGGCGCGACGGACCGGGAGTGGACGACGTGCGTGGCAGATCACGGGGGACGGGGGCGCCGCGGTGCTTCCGGCGTGACCAATCCGGCGCGACGGCGATCGAGTACGCATTGATCGCGGGCCTGATCTTCCTCGCCCTGACGTCGGCGCTCGCGGTCTACGGCGATTCGGCCGGCGGCCTGTTCGGCAACCTCAGCAACCGGTTCGTCGCGGCCCTGCGCTGAGGCCGGTTCCGGATCGTCATTCCGCCGCAAGCCCGAGATTGTCGAGGCATTGCCGGATCTGCCCGGCCAGGATGTCGGCCAGGGGGTTGGGCTCCTCCGCGCGGTGGCGCAGGAGCCCGATGCGGCAGGCCGGCAGGGCCGAAAAGCCGTCCTGCGGCCCGAGCACCCGCATCCCGGGGCGCACCGCGCTCTCGGGCAGGACCGAGACGGCGAGCCCCGCCAGGACCGCGGCGCCGACCGCGGTGGAATTCCAGCTGACGAACAGGATCCGGCTCTGGCGCCCGCCGCGCTCCAGCGCCTCGATGGCGACCCGGCGCCAGTTGCAGGCCGGCCGCCCCAGGGCGAGGGGCACCGGCTGCTCTGTATGGACCGCGTGGCGGCTCGACGTGACCCAGAGCAGGGCCTCGGTGCGGATCGTCTCGACGGTCCGCCGTCCTCTCGCCTCGGTGACGATGGCGAGGTCGATGTCGCCGTCGGCGATCCGCTCGGCCAGCATGTCGGTGGGTTCGCAGATCACCGTGACCTCGGCCCGGGGATGGGTCCGGGCGAAGCGCCCGAGGATTTCCGGCAGGTAGCGGTCGACGTAGTCGTCCGGCAGGCCCAGCCGCACCCGCCCGGCGAGGTCGCCCTCGTCGAAGGTCGCCAGGCACTCGCTCTGCAGCCGCACGATGCGCCTGGCATAATCGAGCAGGCGCTCGCCGTCGTCGGTCAGCCGCACGCCGCGGCCGGCCTTGGCGAAGATCTCGCGCCCGATCCGCTCCTCGAGCCGCTTCATCTGCATCGAGACGGCGGACTGGGTCTTGTGGACGTGGTCCGCCGCCCGGGTGAACGAGCCGCTCTCGGCGATCGCCACCAGGGTCCGGAGCTGGTCGATGTCGAGGGGATGCACCGGGCCGCTCCGTCGTCGATACCCACATCAATTCCTGTGATGTGACACATCTCAATCATTCGCTCAACGCATCGGCCAAGCGCGGCTATGAGTGACGCAGCGGAACGAGCGAGGCCGGCGCAAACGAGGTTCGCCGCATGCTCTTTTCGCGGGAGACCACGATGACGATCAGCTACGCCCCCCTCTACGGTGCCCTCACGTTCGCCCTCGGCTTCGGCCGCAAGGCCGTGCAGATCGTGGCCCGGATCGTCACCCTGTGGATCAACCGCCGCGCCGCCTACCGCCTGGCCGAGCTCGACGACCGCGGTCTGAAAGACATCGGGCTGACCCGCAACGACGTGATGGGCGCCCTCGACCTGCCGTTCATGCAGGACCCGACCCTGCCCCTGGTGCATCGACGCCGCGCGCGACGCCAGCCCCCGCCGCCGGCCGTGACCGTGCGGCTGGCCGCCCGGGACGGGCGGGCGGTGGAGGGGCGGGGGCCGTGATCGCTCCGTGCGATCTCTGATCCAGGCCCTGTGCCGGTGAGAGCAGGCGATCCCCCTTCCTGACGGAAGAGGGGATCGCGGCCGTTCGGGATCTGCCGGTCTCTCGGCCGGGGACGGCGCCTGCCCTTCCGCAACCCTGATGTCCGCTGCCGCGGTGACCGCGGGAGGTGCAGGGGTCCGACGCAGGCATATGGTTGCCTTGGCAACTTATAAGTTGCCAAGGCAACAGGAACGTGCGAGCTTTCGACTCGAGAGCGAACGATCGCCCACCGAGGAGGAAACGATGCCCGAGGCTCGGCCATGAGCGGTGGGAACGACGTCGTCATCGTCGGGGCCGGCCAGGCCGGCTTCCAGGCCGCCGCCTCGTTGCGCGAGGCGGGCTTCGGCGGAACGCTGACGGTCGTCGGGGACGAGGCCGTCGCACCCTACCAGCGCCCGCCGCTCTCCAAGGCCTATCTGACCGGCAAGGCGACGGGCGAGACCCTGGCGCTGCGCCCCCCGGCTACTACGCCGACCACCGCATCGCGCTCCGTCTCGGCACCCGTGCCGTCGCGCTGGACCGGGCCGTCAGGCAGGTCGCGCTCGCATCGGGCGAGCGACTGCCCTACGACCATCTCATTCTGGCGACGGGGGCCCGCAACCGCACCCTGCCGGTGCCGGGGGCCGATCTTGCCGGTGTCCTCCAGCTCCGCACCCTGGCGGATGCCGACGACATCCGGCGCCGCCTTGCCGGCGTCGAGCGCGTCGTCATCGTGGGCGCGGGCTTCATCGGCCTCGAATTCGCGGCCGTCGCCGCGGCGCGGGCGATCGCCGTCACGGTCGTCGAGGCCGCCGGGCGGGTGATGTCCCGGGCGGTCTCCGAGCCGGTTTCGGCCTTCTTCCGGGCCGCGCACGAGGCCGCCGGGATCCGGTTCGCCTTCGGCGCCGGCGTCGGGCGCATCGCGGGGACGGACGGTCGTGTCGCCGCGGTCGTGACCGCGGACGGTCGTGTCGTCCCGGCCGATCTGGTCCTCGTCGGCATCGGCGTCGTGCCGAACGTCGACCTCGCGGTCGCGGCGGGCCTGTCGGTCGCCGACGGCATCCTCGTCGACCACGCCCTCCTCACGTCCGACCCCTCCATCTCGGCGATCGGCGACTGCGCCGAGTTCCCGAGCGCCTTCGCGGGGGACGCACCGACGCGGATCGAGTCGGTGCAGAACGCCGTCGACCAGGCCCGCTGCGTCGCGGCCCGGCTCACCGGCCGGGCGGCCCCCTACGCCGCCCTGCCCTGGTTCTGGAGCGACCAGGGCCGCTGGAAGCTGCAGATCGCCGGCCTTGCCCGGCCGCACGACCGGACCGTGACGCGCGGCGACCCGGCGAACGGGCCGTTCTCGGTCTTCTGCTACCGGGAGGGGCACCTCGTCGGGGTCGAATCGGTTAACCGGCCGGCCGACCACATGATCGCCCGGCGGCTGCTCGCCGCGCGCGCCGCGCTGGCGCCCGACCAGGCGGGCGACCCCTCCTTCGACTTGCGGGCGGCGATCGGAACCGCCGCGGCCGCGTGAGGCGGGGTTCGTCCGCCCCGTGATCGCTCCCCCCTCGATCGCTCCCCTGCGATCACTCCCGGCGCCTGCGCCCGGAGGTCCCCGACGTCGTGACGGCAGGCAGGTTCGCGTGCAGGCGGTTGAGAAGGTCGATCAGGGTGTCGCGCTGCTCGGGCGTCAGGCAGGCCGTGAGGCGCCGCTCCCGATCCAGCGCCACGACGATGATCTCGTCGTGCAGCGCCTCGCCCCGCGCCGTGAGGCGGGTGAGGCGCCGGCGCGCGTCGTCCGGATCCTCGTCCGTCGCCACGAGGTCCCGCTTCTCCATCGCGGCCAGGGTCCGGCTCACCGGCCCCTTGTCGAAGCCGATCACCTGGCAGATGCGCGTGGCCGGGATGCCGGGCTCGATGGCGAGCAGGGACATGATCCGCCACTCGGTGACGTTCACGCCGAAGCGCCGCTGATAGGTGGCGCTCGCGCTGTGCGAGAGCTTGTTGGCGACGAAGGTCAGGAGCGCCGGCACGTACCGCTCGAGGTCGAGCCGCGGCCCGGGCGTCGCGCCCGCCGTCGTCGCCCGGTCGTCCGCCCGACCCGCGGCGCGTCCTGCTCGACCCGTTGCCATCTCCACCCCGGCGCGCCGTCCGTGCCCGCCCTTATGTCGCGTCGGAGGCAGCCCGTCGAGGCTCGCCCGGCCGATCCGTGTGGAGAGCCGGGAGTCGGCCGCGCCCGTTACATCGCGCCATCACGACAGGACATGGGAGGACCAGGATGATCGCCGCATCACATGCATCCGCGCCCGCGCTTCACGGCTCGGGCGCCCCGGCCGTCGACGTCGATCCGTTCTCGACCGAGTTCTTCGAGGATCCGCACCGCATCCACGAGGCCCTGCGGGAGGCCGGACCGGTGGTGTGGCTGCCGCGCTGGAACGTGCACGCGGTCGCCCGCTACGAGGAGGTGCGGACCGTGCTGCACGATCCGGCGACCTTCTGCTCCGGCCGCGGCGTGGGCTTGAGCGACTTCGCCAGGGAGAAGCCCTGGCGGCCCCAGAGCCTGATCCTGGAGGCCGATCCGCCGGCGCATGGACGCACCCGTGCGGTCCTGAACCGCGTCCTGTCGCCGGCCGTGATGAAGACCCTGCGCGACCGGTTCCAGGCCGCCGCGCACCGCCTCGTGGACGAGCTCCTGGCCCGCCGCGAGATCGACGCCGTCGCCGACCTCGCCGAGGCGTTCCCGCTCTCGGTCTTTCCGGACGCGGTCGGGCTGGCCCGAGAGGGGCGCGAGCACCTGCTGCCCTATGCCGGCCTCGCCTTCAACGCCTTCGGACCGCCCAACGCGCTGCGCCGGCACGCCTTCGAGACCGCGGCGCCCCATGTCGCCTGGGTCATGGAGCAGTGCCGGCGCGAGAACCTCGCGCCCGGCGGCTTCGGCGCGGCGATCCACGCGGCGGCCGATGCCGGCGCCATCACCCACGAGGAGGCGCCCCTCCTCGTGCGCTCGCTCCTGACGGCGGGCCTCGACACGACGGTGAACAGCATCGGGGCCGCCCTGTACTGCCTCGCCCGCTATCCCGCGGCCTGGGCGTCCCTGCGCGCCGATCCGGGACTCGCCCGCGCGGCGTTCGAGGAGGCGGTGCGGTACGAGAGCCCGGTCCAGACCTTCTTCCGCACCACGACCCGGCCGGTCGAGATCGGCGGGGCCCGCCTCGACGAGGGTTCCAAGGTGCTGATGTTCCTCGGCGCCGCCAACCGCGACCCGCGCCGCTGGGAGGAGCCCGACCGTTACGACCCGACCCGCGCGACGGTCGGCCATGTCGGCTTCGGGTCCGGCATCCACATGTGCGTCGGCCAGCTCCTCGGCCGCCTCGAGGGCGAGGTGATGCTCTCGGCGCTCGCCGCCAGGGTCGGCGCGATCGCGATCACCGGCCCGGTCGTCCGCCGCTACAACAACACCCTGCGCGGGCTCGAGCGCCTGCCCGTCACGCTGACGGCCGCCTGAAGGACGACCCTCCATGCCGATCATCACCTTCATCCGCCCGGACGGCGCGCGGCGGGATCTCGACGTCGCCGAGGGCACGAGCCTGATGCAGGGCGCCGTCGCCCGCGGCCTCGACGGGATCGTGGCCGAGTGCGGCGGCAGCGCGATGTGCGCGACCTGCCACGTCTACGTCGACGAGGCCTGGGCCGGCCGTCTGCCGCCGGTCTCGGAGGACGAGGACGCCCTGCTCGACGGCGCCGCCGCCGAGCGCCGGCCGACGAGCCGGCTGTCCTGCCAGGTCGTCGCCACCGCCGACCTCGACGGGCTCGTGGTGCGTCTGCCCGACCGTCAGGTCTGAGCCATCGACACGCGTAGAGCAAAGCCAAGGGGAGAAAGACGATGCGGACGGTGATGCGGGCGCTGCTGCTGGCGACGACCCTGCTCGGAGCCGGTGCGGCCAGGGCCGAGATCTCGGACGGCGTGGTGCGGATCGGCGTGCTGACCGACATGTCCGGGCCGTTCCAGGATACCAACGGCCAGGGCTCGGTCGAGGCCGCCCGCATGGCGGCCGAGGATTTCGCCGCCGGCCGCAAGGACATCCGGGTCGAGATCGTCGCAGCCGACCATCAGAACAAGGCGGATGTCGGCTCGTCGATCGCCCGCAAGTGGCTCGACGTGGAGAAGGTCGACGCAGTGGTGGACGTGCCGAATTCCTCGGTCGGCCTCGCCGTCAACGCGCTCCTGCGCGACACCCGGATGGCGCTGCTCGCCTCGGCCACCGCCACCTCGGACCTCACCGGCAAGGCCTGCTCGCCCAACACGGTGCAGTGGGTCAACGACGCCTGGGCCACCGGCAACACGACCGCCGCCGCCATGATGAAGCGCGGCGGCACCTCCTGGTACTTCCTGACCGTGAACTACGCGCTCGGCCAGGGGATCGAGGCCGAGGCGAGCGCCTACGTCACCCGCCACGGCGGCGCCGTGAGGGGAGCGAGCCGCCACCCGCTCGGCACAGCCGACTTCTCGTCCCTGCTGCTCCAGGCGCAGGGCTCCGGCGCGAAGGTGGTCGGGCTCGCCAATGCGGGCGCCGACGCGATCAACATCGTGAAGCAGGCCAACGAGTTCGGGCTGACGCAGGGAGGGCAGTCGCTGGTCGCCTTCCTGGTCTTCATCAACGACGTGCACGCGATGGGCCTGAAGGACGCGCAGGGCCTGCTGCTGACCGAGTCGTTCTACTGGGACATGAGCGACGAGACCCGGGCCTTCGCCCGGCGCTTCGCCGCCCGGCCCGGCCAGGCCGGCAAGGTGCCGAGCGGCAACCAGGCCGGCGTCTACTCGGCGACGCTCGCCTATCTCGACGCGGTCGCGCGCGCCGGCAGCGACGACGCCCGGACCGCCGTGGCGGAGATGAAGCGCAAGGGCCCGCGCGACCGGCTGTTCGGCGACCTGACCGTGCGCCCGGACGGCAGGGCGATCCACCCGATCTATCTCTTCGAGGTGAAGAAGCCGTCCGACTCGAAGGGGGCGTACGATTACTACACGCTCGTCGACACGGTCCCGGCGGACCAGGCCTTCCGGCCCCTGGCGGAGGGCGGCTGTCCCATGCTGAAATGAGACGGCCGGCCTCGCGCACCGCCGGGCGGGGCGTGAGGCAAGGATTTCCTCAGAGCCTGTTTGAGCAGCGTGATTTGACAAAAACTGAGAAAAATCAGGAGATATCCTACCATTCCACCTCATCCTGAGGTGTTGGCGATCAGAGATCGCACCCGATCGCAGATCGACTGACCTCGAAGGAGGGCTCCAGAAGCCTCTGCGATCCCTGGAGCCCTCCTTCGAGGCTCACTTCGTTCGCACCTCAGGATGAGGTTAGCGGGTAGGATGATCCCGTCTGCCTCAAATATTGGGTAGAAATCCTGCTCAAACAGGCTCTCAGGGGGGCGATCCTCTCCGAGCCGGCCGATCCCGAAACGCGACGGCAGCCGTTCCACGACCCGGGCGCGCTCACTCCGCCCGGGATTCGCGACCTCCCGCCGCTCCAGCACCCCCACCGTCCGGAACGCCAGCGCCAGCCCCACCACCCCGAACAACGCCGACCCGATCCCCATCCCGGCCATCGCCCCCTCTGCCCGGCGAGATGCGCGCCGAGCCAGGCCGTCGGCATCGTGCCGAGGGTCGCCCGGCCCCAGTTGAGGGCGCTCGCGGCGAGCGGGAAGCCGAGATTGTTGAACGAGGCGTTGCCGAGGAAGAGCAGTCCGTTGAAGAACCAGATCGCCCCGCCGGCGAGGCAGAAGAAGGCCAGGAGGTCGGCGCCCGCGCCCGAAAGGCCGAACAGGGCGGTGAGCGGCCCGCGGGCGAAGACGAGCGCGAGCCAGACCGCCGCGACGTAGAGGCCGGTGACCAGGGCGGCATCGCGCAGGGTCGCGCGCATCCGGTCGAAGCGGCCGGCGCCCCAGTTCTGGCCGAGGATCGGGCCGACAGCGCCCGACAGCGCGAACAGGCCGCCGAAGGCCACCGGGACCACCCGGTCGACCACCGCATTGCCGGCGACCGTCGCGGTGCCGAACCCGGCCATGACGTGGGCGAGGAAGGCGCTCGCCACCGGCGGGGCGAGGTTGGTGAGCACGGTGGGCAGGGCCACGCGCAGGATCGGCCCGGCATCGGCGAGCACCGCCGCGAGGGTCGGCCGCGCCACCATCCGGTGGACGCGCACGGCGCCCGCATAGCCCACCCAGGCGAAGGCGAGGCGGGCGATCACGATGGTGATCGCCGCCCCCTCGATCCCGAGATTCAGGCCGAAGATCAGCAGCGGGTCGAGCAGGACCGTGACCGCGGCCCCGGCGAGCGTGACGTTCATGCCCCGCCGCGCGTCGCCGACCGCCCGCAGCACGCCGGAGAACCCCATGCCGAGCGCCATCAGGAGGGACGAGGGCAGGGCGATCCACAGGAAGGTCCGGGCCGCCGGCACGGTTTCGGGACCGGCGCCGATCAGCGTCAGGAACGGCGTCAGCAGCGGCAGCATCAGCGCCGTCACGAGGCCGGAGGCGACGACCGCCAGAACCAGGGACGAGGCGGCGAGGCGGCGTGCCAGCGCGACGTCGCCGCCGCCCAGCGCCCGCGAGACCAGGGCGCCGACGGCGATCATCATCCCGATGTTGATCGAGACCGCGAAGATCTGGACGATGGTGGCGAAGCCCACCGCCGCCGTGAGCACGGGATCGCCGAGGCGCGCGATGTAGAGCAGCGACAGGAGGTCGACGACGAAGATCGCCATCAGGCCGACCGAGCCGGTCGCCCCCATCACCACGACGTGGCGCAGCGTCGAGCCGGTGACGAAGCGGGCGGCCGGGGCGTCGGCGATGTCCCGTCCGGGCGGGCGGGCCTCACCCATCGGCGCCGGCCCGCTCGCGGGCGATGATGTCCTCGGTCTCGGGGTTGAGGCCGTGCGAGGCGTGGAGCGGCGCGGTCAGGGGCTCGGGCTTGATCCGCACCAGGCTGCGCAGGGGATCGGTCCGGTCGAGGGGGTCGCCGGCCTGCTGCAGCACCAGCCGGGCGAGGTCGCGCTTGCGCACGTCGTCGACCGTGCGGGCCGCCTCCTCGGGCGAGAGGCCCAAGGCCTCCAGGGTCGCCCGCCCGAAGGCGAGGGCCGATTCGAAGGTCTCGCGGATCTGGTAATCGACGTCGCGGCCCATCGCCTCGATCGCCTGGACCCGGTCGAACACCCGGACATAGGTGCGGGCGGCCGGGAACTCGGCATGGACGAGGTCGACGATCTTGAGGGTCGCCTCCGGGTCGTCGATGCAGATGCAGACCACCTCGGCCTTGCCGGCGCCGGACGAGCGCAGCACGTCGAGGCGGGTGCCGTCGCCGTAATAGACCCGGAAGCCGAAGCGGGCGGCGCTGCGGATCTGCTCCACGTCCTTGTCGATCACCGTGACGCTGAGGCCCTGCGCCAGCAGCACCTGGTTGAGGATGTGGCCGAAGCGGCCGAAGCCGATCACCAGGACGCGGGCCTCGGCGCCCTCGATCGCCTCGGGCTCGGGTTCGAGCGGGGCGGTGGTGCGCCGCGCCAGCACCCCGTCGAGGACCTTGGCGCCGATCGGCCCGATCAGCATGGTGATGGCGGCGAGTGCGATGGCGAGCCGCCCGGACGGGCCGTCGACGAGGCCGAGTTCCTGGCCCACCGGCAGGAGCACGAAGGCGAACTCGCCCGCCGGCGCCAGCACGGCGGCGCCGCGCAGGCCGTCGAGCCAGGACGAGCCGAACAGCCGGAACAGCCCGGCCACCAGCGCGACCTTGATGAGGATCGCCCCGACGGTGGCGACGGTGAGGCCGAGCCAGTTCTGGCCGACGAGGCCGAGGTCGATCGACATGCCGACGCTCATGAAGAACAGGCCGAGCAGCATGCCGCGGAACGGCTCGATATCGGCCTCGAGCTGGTGGCGGAAGTTCGATTCGGCGAGCAGCAGCCCGGCGAGGAACGCCCCCATCGCCATCGACAGCCCGACCTCCTCCATGATGAGCGCGGTGCCGAGCACGACGAGGAGGGCGGCCGCGGTCATCACCTCGCGGGCGCCGCTGGCGGCGAGCAGCCGGAAGAACGGGTTGAGGCCGTAGCGGCCGACCAGCACCACCCCGATCACCGCCGCGACCGCGGTCCCGGCCGATTGCAGGGCGGTGCCGAGCCAGGCCTCGCCGCCCTGGCCGGTGCCGGTCTGGGCGACGAGCGGCAGCAGCGCCAGGATGCCGACGATCGACAGGTCCTGGAACAGCAGCACCGCGAAGGCGCGCTGGCCGTAAGGGGAGGCGAGGTCGCGCCGTTCCTCGAGGAGCTGGAGCGCGACCGCGGTCGCCGAGAGGGCGAGCGCGATGCCGATCACCGTCGCGGCGCCCCCCGACAGGCCGGAGAGGACGCCGAGGCCGCCGAGCGCCAGGGCGCAGAGCCCGAGCTGGAGCGTGCCGAGCCCCAGGATGTCGCGCCGGAGCGAGATCAGGCGCGAGATCTCCAGCTCCAGCCCGACGATGAACAGCAGCAGCACCACCCCGAGTTCCGAGACGCTGCGGGCGGTCTCCGGCTCGGTGATGAGCGAGAGGCCCGAGGGGCCGATCACGACGCCGGCCACGAGGTAGCCCAGCACCGCGCTCTGCCCGAGCAGGCGGAAGATCGGCACCCCGATCACCGCGGCGGACAGGAAGGTCAGGACCGGCGGCAGGAAGCTGGCGTGGTCGGCGGCGGTCGCCATCGCGCGGGATTCTCCCGGGTTCGAGGTCGGCTCAAGCCTCCCCTTACCCCGAACCGGGCCGCCGGGCTAACCCGGTCTTCGCCGGTTCGCGAGGGCCGTCGCGCGCGTGCCGCAGGGGACCTGTCGCCCGCGCGTGCTTTGGATTGCCACGATTGCATGGCACAAGAGGTTGACAGGGACCGTCCCCCCTCGCCACATCCCGGATCATGAGCGCCTCCGTGAACCAGACCGACGCCGGTGCCGCCGCGCCCGCGAAGCCGCCCCTCGAGATCCTCCTCTGCGCGCCGCGCGGGTTCTGCGCCGGCGTGGTGCGGGCCATCGACGTGGTCGAGCGCGCGCTCGCCCTCTACGGCCCGCCCGTCTACGTGCGGCACGAGATCGTGCACAACAAGTACGTGGTCGAGAGCCTGAAGCGCAAAGGCGCGGTCTTCGTCGCCGAGCTCGACGAGGTGCCGGACGGCAAGGCGCCGGTGATCTTCTCCGCCCACGGCGTGGCCAAGACCGTGCCGCAGAACGCGAATTCCCGCGGGCTGACCACCATCGACGCGACCTGCCCGCTGGTGACCAAGGTCCACCGCGAGGCCGAGATCCACCACAAGCGCGGCCGCCACGTGCTGCTGGTCGGCCATTCCGGCCACCCGGAGGTCGTCGGCACCATGGGCCAGCTGCCCAAGGGCTCGATCACCCTGGTCGAGGATATCGAGCAGATCGAGGCGCTGGAGCCCGAGAGCCGCGACAACCTCGCCTGGGTGACCCAGACCACCCTCTCGGTCGACGATACCCACCACATCGTCGAGGCGCTCAAGCAGAAGTTCCCCAAGATCGTCGGCCCGCACAAGGACGACATCTGCTACGCCACCACCAACCGCCAGGAGGCGGTGAAGCAGGTCGCCCCCCTCGTCGACGCGCTGATCGTCGTCGGCTCGTCCAACTCCTCGAACTCGCAGCGCCTGCGCGAGGTCGCCGAGCGGGTCGGCTGCCCGATCACCCGGCTCGTCAACCGCGCCGAGGATCTGGACTGGGACGCCTTCTCCAACATCCGCCGCCTCGGCCTCACCGCCGGCGCCTCGCCCCCGAGGTGCTGGTGGAGGAGATCATCGACGCCTTCGCGACCCGCTACGAGGTCACGGTCGATACCGTCTCGACCACGACCGAGGACATGGTCTTCCCGTTGCCGCGCGAGCTGCGCAGCGAGGCGGCGGAGTAAAGTCAAATCCAGCCTGCTGGTCTGGCGTTTGTAGGATAGAGCGCGGTCCCCCTCTCCCGTGTGGGAGAGGGGTTAGGGGTGAGGGTGCTACGGTCCTGAGTGAGACTCTGACCGTCCCGCTACCAACACCATGGTCAATGCTTCAAACTGAAGCGTGTCACCCTCACCCCTACCCCTCTCCCACACGGGAGAGGGGATCCCGCGCCATTTTTTGAGCGCCTACCATTCGATTCCTTCATCCATTTTTCCAGAGCAAAGCAGAACGGCCGTGGCGGTCTACACCGAGGTTCCGGACGAGGCGCTCGCCGCCTTCCTTGCCGCCTACGAGATCGGCGATCTCCTGTCCTACAAGGGCATCGCCGAGGGGGTGGAGAACACCAACTTCATCCTGCACACCACCACGGGCTCCTACATCCTGACTCTCTACGAGAAGCGGGTGAAGGAGGGGGACCTGCCGTTCTTCCTCGGGCTGATGCAGCACCTGGCCGCTAACGGCCTCGCCTGCCCGCAGCCGATTCGCACCCGCGACGGCGCCACCCTGGGGCGGCTCTGCGGCCGGCCCGCGGTACTCGTGTCGTTCCTGGAGGGCGTCTCGGTGCGCCGGCCGGGGTGAGGCATTGCCGGGCGCTCGGCGCCGCGCTCGCCGGCCTGCACGCGGCCGGGGCTGACTTCCCGATGCAGCGGCCGAACGCCCTCTCGGTCGCGGGCTGGCGCCCGCTCTTCGAGGCCGCCGAGCCGCAGGCCGACAGCGTCGCCCCGGGGCTGGCCGCCCGCACCCGCGAGGACCTCGCGCTCCTCGAGCAATCCTGGCCGCAGGACCTGCCCGGCGGCGTCATCCATGCGGACCTCTTCACCGACAACGTGTTCTTCCTCGGCGACGAGGTGTCGGGCCTGATCGACTTCTACTTCGCCTGCACCGATTCCTTCGCCTACGACCTGGCGATCTGCCTCAACGCCTGGTGCTTCGAGGCGGACTACTCGTACAACCGCACCAAAGGCCAGGCGATGATCGCCGCCTACCAGGCCGTGCGCCCGCTCGACCCGCGCGAGGTTGCGGCCCTGCCGCTGCTCGCCCGCGGCGCCGCGCTCCGCTTCATGCTGACCCGCCTCGTCGACTGGCTCAACGTGCCCCCCGGCGCCCTGGTGAAGCCGAAGGACCCGCTCGAATACGACCGCAGGCTCGCCTTCCACCGCAAGGTCGCGGCGGCGGAGGAGTATGGGTGGAGCGCGGTTCCCTCGGCGTGACCCGCGTGATCAATCAACGTTGATTGATGGTCAGGCGCGTTCGAGAGGGCGGCTCGGCGGCGTTGAAACGTCCCGCCGCTCGAACGTGATCCTGACTTCCACCTCCCCATCGAGTGCGTGGAGCATGCGGATCATCCGATCCAGCGTGAAGCGCCCGTAATCGGCGTTGCGCACCCGCGAGAAGTCGGCCGCGGCGAAGCCGGTCAACGCCTGCGCCTTGCGGGTCGTGAGCCGGCGCTGATCGAGGGCGGCGATGATGCGCGCCGCCAGTTGACCTTTCGCCTGACGCATGTCCGCATCGGCGTAGCCGAAATCCTTCCAGACGTTGCCGCTGCCATGCACGACTTCATCGCTGTCCATCGCTCACCTGCTCCATGAGCAATTTGATTCGCTGACGGATGAGATCGAGGTCCGCCTGCGAGGTCTTGATGCCTGATGTCGATTTCTTCTGGAATGCGTGGACAACCCAGACTGCATCACCGATCTGTACCGCATAGACGACGCGGAACGCGTCCGTCCGAAATTTGAGCGCAACTTCGAAGACCCCGGAGCCGAACCCTTTCAAAGGCTTCGCGATCCCCGCCATGCTTCCCGCCGCAGCAATGTCCAATGCCTGGAGCGTGCGCTCACGCGCGCCTGCCGGGAACGCCTCGAATTCCTTCCTGGCTGATTTCAGCCAGGATATCGGTCTTGACCGACCCAGCATCTGCTTATGGTGTCATATTCGACAACATTTCGCTAGAGAGCGACGGGGTCGCATCACAACCGCGCCAGCAGCTCCGTCTTCTTCGCGGCGAACTCGGCCTCGGTCAGCACACCCTTGCGGTGCAGCTCCGACAGGCGTTCGATCATCCCGAACACGTCGCCGGTCGGGGCGGCCGGGACATCGACCGTTTGTGAGGGGGCCGGCGGCGAATAAGCCTCCGGCGCAGGCGCGTAGGACGCGGCCTGGGGAGCGGGGGCCGGCTCCTGCTCGCCCTGGTTCTGCGCAGGGTCCCCCACCACCGGCAGCTCCTCCAGCCGCACCGGGCCGTACTGGCTGGTGAAGCTCAGGGAGTACGAAGAGCCCTGCTGCTGCGAGACGCCGCCGATCTGGTGGTCGCCGGTGTCGTAGAGGGTCACCCGGCCGCCGGTCTCGATCGCCAGGCGGCGGGACTCGGGGAAGAAGGCGTAGCGCGTGTCGTTCTGCGAGCCGGAGGTCGCCGGCTGGCCCAGGCCGTCCGGCCACCAGGAGCCGCCCCAGGACTGGTTCCAGGACCCGCCCGAACCGGACCCCTGGCTCTGGCTCGATCCCCAGCCCGATCCTTGGGCTCCCCCCGTGGCGAGCGGCGCCAGCTCGTCGCAGAGCGCGACGACCCGGGCCTTGAGGCCCGAGTTGAACATGTCGCCGATCATCGTCATCCCGCCGGCGGACCACTGGCCCATGCCGCCGAGATCGGGATGGTTGAACTGCGCCATCCGGCCGTGGCCGCGGGCCAGCGCGTCGAGGAGGTGGCGGACGGCATCCAGGCCGACGCCGTGGCGGGCGGCGATCGCGTCGAGGTCGGGCATCGGTCAGGTCGCTCCGGGGCAGGAGCCGGGCTTAGCCCAGTCCCTGCCCGAGGGGAACGCCCTGCGATCAGTCTAGCCCGGGCAGCATGCCGCGCAGGCGTCCCAGCAGCCCGCCGGGCCGGGGCGGCAGGGGCGGGATCGTCGGCGAGAGATGCCAGGCGCCCGGATCCCTGCGCATGTCGTCCTCCCGCAATGTGTCGATCCGGGCGATCTTGCCGAGGAGTTCCGCCGCCACGGCTTCCGGATCCGGCAGCACGAAATTCACCGTGAAGCCGTCCCCGGCATAGCTGCCGGTGCCGGTCGGATAGTAGTAATGGCCCTGCGTGCCGGTGATGAGGTCGATCAGCCGGTAGGTCCCGCCGAGCTTGAGCCGGTCGGTGAGCACGATCACCCGCCGGCCCGGGGGCGCGAAGAGCAGGCTGTGGAAGGCCGAGCCGTTGGCCCCGAGGATCACCCTGTGGCGGGCGAAGAGGCGGACCTGCTCGGGAAAGCTCAGGAGCTCCGGGTGGACGATCCGCACCCCCTCGCGCTCCAGCACCCGCGTCACCGCCTCCTCGTTGGCAAAGCGCCGCACGCCCGCCCGCAGGCGGGTCTTCGAGAGGTAGACCGGCTGCGGATCGGCATCGACCTCGTCCGGCGCGTAGTAGCCGCGCCCGATCTCCCGGCACAGATCGGCCATGACCGGGAAGGCGTAGTCGTCCTGCTGCAACGCGGCCTGGGGCACCAGGAGGGTCGGGATCCGCACCGGCCGGTCGAAGCTGGCGAGGTCCATCACGGAGAGGCCTAAGCGCCCCAGGATCTCCGGGATGAACGGGGTCCCGCTCCAGTCGGCGCCGAGCCCCGGCCCGTGGCAGAGCAGGGTCGGGCGCAGGGTCCCCTGGTCGAGGTCGAGGAGCGGCCAGAACCGCGCCAGGGTGTTGATGATGAAATGGCCGTAATGCGGGTGGATCGCCCCGAGATAGAGGGTCGGCCCCTCCGGCGCCGCGTCGGTCACCGGGCCCTGTCCCTCCGGCCATTCGGTGGTCTGCCAGGTCGGCGTGCGCTCGCCGCTGTGGTGGTCGAGGGATTCTGGCACCATCTGGCCCGCGGCGTCGAAGATCACCGGGATCCTGTCGAGATGGGACGCCCGCACGAGGTAGTGGGCATCCTCGACCACGCGCAGGGCCGGCCGGCCCGGCCGCAGGTCGGCCCGGCCGTAGATCGCTTCGCTCCGCTGCAGGATCATGCCGCTCAGAAAGGTCCCGTCATGCCCGCGGGCCCGTCAGGCCTGCGCCGCCGGGCTCGCATCCCCCGGCACCTCGATCACTGCCCTTAAGCCGCCGAGGGTGGCCGCGTCGAGGCGAAGGCGCCCGCGATAGAGCGCGGCGAGGTCGGAGACGATGGAGAGGCCGAGGCCCGAACCGGGCTTGGTCTCGTCGAGGCGCCGGCCGCGCTCCAGCACGGCGATGCGGGCCTCCGGCGGCAGGCCGGGCCCGTCATCCTCCACCGTGACGATGAGGTGCGGGTACTCGCCCTGGCCGATCACCTCGGCGCGGATCGAGACGCGGGAATGCGCCCACTTGGCGGCGTTGTCGACGAGGTTGCCGATCATCTCCTCGAAATCCTGGCGCTCGCCGCGGAAGCGCAGGCCCGGGGTGACGCTGGTGTCGAAGGTCAGGTCCTTGTCGTAGAAGATCTTGCCAAAGGTGCGCACCAGCGCCGCCACCACCGGCTCGACGTCGGTGAAGGTGCCCAGCGCACCCGCCAGCGCCGCGGCCCGGGCCCGGTCGAGGTGGTAGTTCACCTGGTCGCGCATCACCGCGGCCTGCTCGCGCACCTTCACGGCGAGCTCGCTGTTGGCATCCCCCGCCGAGGCCTCGTTGACGATGATGCTCAAGGGGGTCTTGAGCGCATGCGCCAGGTTGCCGACCTGGGTGCGGGCCCGCTCGAGGATCTCGCGGTTGGTCTCGAGGAGCAGGTTCACCTCGCCGGCGAGCGGCGCGATGTCCTGCGGGTACTCGCCCGAGATGCGGTCGGCCTCGCCCCGGCGGATCGCGCCGAGGGCCGCCCGCAGCTTGATGAGGGGGGCGAGGCCGAAGCGGATCTGCAACAGGGTGGTGAGGCCGAGCGAGAGCCCGAGCAGCGAGAAGGTGGTGGTGAGCGCCAGCGTGAAGCGCCGCATGTCGGTGGCGATCTCGTCGGAGGGGCCGGCGACCCGCACGAGGTAGCGGCCCTCCTCGCCGAGATCGACGGTGCGCTCGATGATGCGCAGGGGCCGGTCGTCCTGGGCCTTGCCGTAGCCCTTGCGCAGCTGCCCGGCGCCTGCCTCGCCGACCGCGTCGGCGGGGGGCTGGAGCGGCACGCCGACCAGCGAGCGCGAGGTGCGCAGGTCGCGCGGCCGGGCATTGGGCCGGCCGACCTGCCAGTACCAGCCCGACAGGGGCAGGTCGAAGCGCGGATCGCCCAGCGCCCCGAAGCTGCGTGCCTCGGAATCGGAGGGCGAGACGAGGTTGGTGGCGAGATCGTTGGCGTAGACGAGGAGCCGGCTGTCGAAGGCCCGCTCGGTGGTCTCGCGGTAGAGGGTCGAGAGGATCAGCCCGGCGATCAGCAGGATCAGCGCGCTCGAGATCAGCGACGACACCGCCAGGCGCACCGCGATCGAGCGCTTGCGCCACGGCCGCCAGCCGAACCACCGTCGCGGCGAGGCAGGCGCGACGCCGCCGGCGAGCCCCGTCTCCGGCTTTGCCTCGGCCGCGGCCCGGCCGGGGCCGGTCACGGCTGCGTTCCGCCGGCGCCCGCGTCGATCAGGTAGCCGAGGCCGCGCACGGTCTGGATCAGGTCGACCGCGAGCTTCTTGCGCAGGCGACCGACGAAGACCTCGATGGTGTTCGAGTCGCGGTCGAAATCCTGGTCGTAGAGATGCTCGGTCAGCTCGGCCCGGGAGACGACCCGGCCGGTATGATGCATCAGGTAGGAGAGCAGCCGGTACTCGTGCGAGGTGAGCTTGACCGGGCTGCCGTCGACGAAGACGCGGCCCGAGCGCGTATCGAGCACCACGGGGCCGGCGCTGATCTGGCTCGTGGCGTGGCCGGCGGTCCGGCGCAGCAGCGCGCGGACCCGGGCCAGCAGCTCCTCCATGTGGAAGGGCTTGGTCACGTAGTCGTCGGCGCCGGCATCGAAGCCGTTGACCTTGTCGCTCCAGCGGTCGCGGGCGGTGAGGATGATGACCGGGGTCTTCACCTGCGCCCGGCGCCAGCCCGACAGGACCGAGACGCCGTCGGCCTTCGGCAGGCCCATGTCGAGGATGATGCAGTCGTAGGGCTCGGTCTCGCCGAGGAAGGCACCCTCCTCGCCGTCGAACGCCTTGTCGACGGCGTAGCCCGCCTCTTCCAGGGCGCTCACGACCTGGCGGTTGAGATCCCGGTCATCCTCGACCACGAGCAGACGCACGACCCGAACCCCCTCACGCTCAGAACAGACCCTGGATCACCATTGCCCGGCCACCTTGCCGGACCGGGCATCCACCATCACGTGTACGAACTGCCCGTCCTTGCGCAAGGCCGTCAGCATGTAGACCAGCGCCTCGTCGCGGCGGCAGAGATTGGCCCGCACGATGTCGGCCCGCGGGACGGCGGCCCGCGCGGCGCGGATCGCCGCCACCGGCTCGACCACCCGTTTCTCCGCCACCGCCTCGCGCAGGTCGCCGGAGGAGAGGCAGGTCTGGGCGGTCTCGGCGGCCTTGACCGGCCGGGCCGGCACCGCCCCGGTGGCGGTCTCGTCCCGCTCCTCCGCGGCCGCGAGCCAGCCCGAAGCGCCGGCGAGGCCGACGGCGGCGGGGAGCAGGAGAAGAACGAGCTGGCGCATGCCGGGGACCATCGTCGCCAGGCACTGAATGCACCCTGAATGCGAAAGGTGCCGGCGTCCGGGGCGCCGGGGCGGTCACATCCTCGTGTGCCGCCGGGTCCGGCTTTCGGGCCTACCGTGGCTTCGCCGTGTGGCTTTCCTGACGTGGATGAACCGATCCGGCGGCGTGTCGGTTATGGTTAAGGCTGTGTTCACCGCGCCGGCCGACCCTGCCGGCCACCAACCAGGGAGAGGCCATGCGCTCCGCCGCTGTCCCGTTCCTCGTCGCCGCATGGTGCTGCGGCGGCGTGGCTTTCGCCCAGGAGGCGGCGCCCGGGGTGATGCCGGCGGCCGCCGTCGCCGAGATGGGGAGCGCGCCCCTGCTGCTGCGCATCCGCCCGCGGGACGAGGCGCCGGAGGACGGTACGGGCGCCGACGCGGCCGGGGCCGCCCGGGAGGCCGAGGCCGCGCGGCAAGCCGCCGTCGCCCGTGCCGCGGCGGCCCGGGAAGCGTTCGAGGCGCGGATCACCGCCCGGGCCAACCGGGCGATCGCCTCGGTCTGCACCGGCTGCCTGGGGCCGCTGCCGCCCTCGGTGGCGCTGGCGCCGCCGGATGCCGTGCCTGCGCCGCCGCGGCTGGTTCCGGCTTCGGTCGCCATGACGGAGCCGTGATCGGCGAGGTTGACCGGCGGTTCGACTTCGCCCTCGATGGTCGCCGATGACCGGTCGGAGCCGCTCCGATCCGGTCGGCTCGGAGCAAGGGACATCGGCGAGCATGGCCGCGGACATCGAACTCGTGTTGTTCGACCTCGACAACGTCCTGTACCACTACGACCGCGCCCGCCGCGTCAACTATCTGTCGGGCATGACCGGCATCCCGGCCGACGTCATCCATGCGGCGATCTGGGATAGCGGCCTGGAGTTCCAGGGCGATAGCGGCGCTCTCTCGCCCCAGGCCTATCTCCAGGCCTTCGGCGAGCGGATCGGGTATCCGGTCAGCCTGACGGAGTGGCTGGCGGCGCGCCGCGCCGCGATGGCGCCCGACACGGAGGTCCTCGCCCTGGTAGAGCGGCTGCGGGCCACGACGGCGGTCGCCATCCTGACGAACAACTCGGAATTGCTGACCGGGCACATCGATGTGTTGTGCCCGGAGCTGCGGCCCCTGTTCGGGGATCGGATCTACGCTTCCGCCTCGTTCCGCACGGCCAAGCCCGATGTCGTTTGCTACCAGCGCTGCCTCGCAGGTCTCGGGGTGAGGCCGTCGGCGGTGCTGTTCACCGACGACCTGCCCGAGAACGTCGCGGGCGCGCGGGAAGCGGGGCTCCACGCCCACCATTTCACGTCGGTCGACGCCTTGCGCCGGGACCTCGCGGGGCGGGGAATGGATGTGGAGGGCGGCGCGTCAGGGCCGCGTAGAGCGTAGGCGGCAGCGCCTCGGCGGCGGGGCGCATCCGGGCAAATTGCTCCATCGTGATCTCCGGATTGTCGGAATCCTGTGCAATGCCAGCCTGGATCTCCGCTTCTTCTGCGTCGGTGAGGGGAGGGAGGCTCGCCCGACGTCTGGTCATGGTGGCCCTTTTGCCGCTGTTGCTCCAACGTTCTGGATCATCCCGGAGTTTTCCATTCATTCAAGATATGTTCGAGTTGGCCGACCGCATTGACACACTCGATGTCATCCTGGGGCCGCGCAGCGGAACCCGGGATCCATAACCGCCAACGATGCAGGATGAAGCGGAATGCTGGCCGCCCTCTCCTTCACTGTCAGCGGTTATGGATCCCGGGTTCTCGTCTTCGACGAGCCCCGGGATTGTCTGTTGGTTCGGTTGTAGAGTGATCCCGTTCCGCCTCGGCGGGATGCCCGGTCCGGATGGCCATCCGGACCGGGCGCGGATCGGTCGAGCGTCCCGGGATGGGGCTCGCGCCCGTCGTCATCTGGCTCGCCGGTCCGCATTCCTCGCCACGCTTGATGAGTTGCCTGGGCCTCTCCTCGACGCCCGCAGACAATCCCAAGCGGCCTCAGGATAGACCCGGATGACCCAACCCGCCACCTCACCCACCCGCTTCATCGGAGCCGATGTCGGCAAAGCCGAGATCGTCCTCCACGACAGCCGCGGCAACGCTCGTCACACCATCCCCAACAAGCCCAAGGACCTCGCCGCCTTCGCCGCCAAAGCGGACCTCGATGCGACCTGCCTCGTCATCTGCGAAGCCACCGGCGGCTACGAGGATGCTCTGCTGGCCGCTCTCCTCGCCGTCGGATGCCCCGCCCACCGCGCCGACGCCCGCAAGGTCAAGGCGTTCATCCACTCCTACGGCACCCTCGCCAAGACCGACGCCCTCGACGCCAAGGCCCTGGCGGCTTACGGCCGGGAGCGCCACACCTCCCTGGCCCGCTGGCAAGCCCCTGATCCCGATCAGGAAAACCTCCAGAGCCTGGTGCTCACCCGCGCCGACTTCGTGGCTCAGCGCACCGCCAACCGCAATCGTCTGGCCGCGCCGGGATCTGGACCCGTCCAGGCTTATCTGGAAACCCTCATCACCGCCCTGTCCGAGCAGATCGAGGCGATCGAGGAGGCGATGGCCGAGACCCTGCGCAAGGCCGCCGCGCTCAGCCGGGCCAAGAAGGCGCTGACCTCGATCAAGGGCATCGGCGACACCTCTGCCATCATCCTGCTCGCCCTGATGCCCGAGCTCGGCCGTATCGACCGGCGCCAGGCGACGTCCCTGGCCGGACTCGCCCCGCATCCCAACCAGAGCGGGACCACCGAGCGCTACCGACGCACAAAGGGCGGACGGCCCGAGATCAAGCAGGCTCTGTTCCTCCCCGCCCTGACCGCTACCCGCTTCAACCCCGTGCTCAAAGACACCTACCAGCGCCTCATCGCAGCGGGCAAAAAGCCCATCGTGGCGATCGTCGCCATCATGCGACGCCTCCTCGTCATCGCCAACGCACGCCTGCGCGATGCCTACGCCGAGGAGCAAAAAATCGCGCTCGCAACCGAAGCCAACTGAGTTGATGACGCCGAGGATGTCAAACCTGTGAAAGACCATCGAACAGGCTTCCAGATAACCCTTGCCTGTCATCTCGCCATGTGAAAGCCCGCTTGCAAGATTTTTCATGCAGACAAGAATGTCGAGCCTCCATCCTGTCGTCGCCCCACCGGTCCCACCACCCTGGACCTCCCGCGCCCGATCGGGCAGGGCAGAGCCATCCCCCCGCCGACCCGAGAGCGACGTGATCCGCCTCCCCATCCCGTTCCTCGCCGCCCTCCTCACCCTCGCCACCCCCGCCCAGGCGATCGTCGGCGGGAGCGAGGCGCCCGACGCCGCCCTCGCGCGCTCCAGCGTGATGGTTTTGTCATCCCGCGGCGGGGTCTGTACCGGCATCGTGCTCGCCCGCGACGTGGTGCTCACCGCCGCCCATTGCGCCGCCCCCGGGGCCGAGCACCGGGTGCATTTTCGCGACGAAGCCGGCTCGCCGGTGCTCCTCGGCGTCGCCGCCCGGGCGGTGCATCCGGGCTACGATGCCGGCGCCATCGCCGGGCGGCGGCGCTCGATCGACCTTGCGCTCCTGCGCACCGACGCCCCCCTGCCGGCCCGCTTCGTCCCGGCCGCCCTCGCCGGGGCGCCGGTCGCCGCCGGCACGCCGCTGACGCTCGGGGGCTACGGCGTGGCGCGGCCCGGCGACCACCGCAGCACCGGCACCTTCCGCACCGCGACCCTGCCGCTGGTCGAGCCCTACGGCCCGAGCCGCATCCTGGTCTGGCTGAAGGGCGCGACCGCCTCCGGCGCCTGCGAGGGCGATTCGGGCGGGCCGATCGCCGGCGCCGGCGGCGTGCTCGCGGTGACCACCTGGGCCAGCGGTTCGGGTAAAGCCGCGTGCGGCGGCGTCTCGCAGGGCGTGCTGGTCGGGCCGCAGCGGGCCTGGATCGACCGCACGCTGGCGGGCTGGGGCGCCGTGCCGCGCTGGGAGTGAGCCGCCCGGGAGGCCCCGGGCTCACGGTTTCGTTCCCGCCCCGGGCAGGTGTCGGTGCGGAACCGCACCCCTCTTGCCAGACTTCACTTGTCGAGCGTGGCCGCACGCTTCTAGGGTGGTTCCATGCGCGTCTCTCCCTTTCGCCTCCGCACCGCTCTGGCCGCCCTCGCGGTGGCTGCGCCCCTCGGCCTGTGGAGCGGCGCCGCCGGCGCCGTGGTCCGGGGCGAGGTGACCCGCGACCCCGACGGCCTGCGCGGCTCGGTGGTGCGGATCGAGAGCACCACCGGCGAGATGTGCTCGGGCTCGCTCATCGCGCCCGACCTCGTGCTGACGGCCGCCCATTGCGTGATGCGCAAGGCCGGCTACTGGGTCGTGGCCGTCGACCGCAACTTCCGCCAGCGCCGCCTGCGGGCGATCGCGGCGGCGATGCATCCGGATTTCGTGCCCGGCACCACGCCCGAGACCCAGCCCGGCACCGACCTCGCCATCCTGAAGCTCGACCAGCGCCTCGGCCCCGATTTCCGCCCCCTCGACACCCGCGCCGGCGGCGAGATCCCGCAGGGCGATTCCGTGGCGATCGCCGGCTACGGCGTGGTGGCGGAGAACCGCCGCGGCTCCGCCCGGGTGCTGCGCCAGGCCCGCCTCGTCTCCCTGGGCGAGCTTCAGGTCGCCAACACCGTCACGGTGGTGGCCGACCGCCACACCCTGGCCGAGACCGCCGGCGCCGGCGCGTGCCTCGGCGATTCCGGCGGGCCGATCCTGCGCGCCGGCCCCGGCGGCTACCAGCTCGTCGGGGTGGTGAGCTGGTCGAGCGGCGCCGCCCAGCAGGGCCGGGTCCGCACCGCCTGCGGCGGCTTCACCGCCGTCACGCCGATCGGCCTGCATGCCGGCTGGATCAACGCGCGGGCCGCCGAACTCTCCCGCTTCGAGCCCGGCGAGGCGATGCCGGCAGGAAGCCGCCCCCATCCGGCGGACTGGACCGGGGGCGGTGACGACAGCTTGACTGTGGCGCGGCCAGGTCTTCCAACGAGCTCCATCAAGTCCTGGAGTTCTCGATGAACCAAGCCGTCTTCAGCCTCGCCCGCATCCTCGTCGTCGTGCTGTTCTGCGTCTCCGGCGCCCAGAAGCTGATGAACCCGGCCGGCGTCGTGGCGGCGGTGTCGGGCAAGGGGCTGCCCTATCCGCAGGTGCTGGCCTGGCTCACCATCGCGGCCGAACTCGGCCTCGGGCTGCTGATCGCGCTGGGCTTCTACGCCCGGACGGCCGCGGTGCTGCTCGCGCTCTTCACCCTCACGACCATCGTGTTTTTCCATAATTTCTGGTCGATGTCGGGCGATGCGTTCCGGATGAACCAGATCCAGGCGATGAAGAACCTCTCGATCATCGGCGGCCTCCTGATGATCGCCGCCGCCGGTCCGGGCCGCTTCGCCCTCAACCGTCGCTGAGCATGGGGCTTTTCGCCTGAAGGCCGGCGCCGGAACGGCGCCGCCCCCGGCACGTTGACCGGCCCTGAAGGGGCGCGATCGGCGGCTGGAGCGGGCGAGGGACATGGCGAGGGACAGGGCCGCGGACACGACACTGCCGGACGCGGCCTTCCGCAGCTTCGCCGAAGGCGCCGGGCTCATGATCTGGCGCGCCGACCGCCAAGCGCAGCTCATCTACGTCAACCCGGCCTGGACCGAGTTCCGCGGCAGGAGCGCCGAGGACGAGCTGGGCCACGGCTGGAAGGACGGTCTCCACCCCGAGGACAGGGCCGGGCACGAGGCGGCGCTCGCCGCGGCCTATGCCAAGCGCCGGCCGCACAGCGCCGAGTACCGCCTGCGCCGCCACGACGGCGCCTTCCGGTGGGTCCACGGCCACGCCTACCCGCTGCACGAGGGTGACGATTTCGCGGGCTTTGCCGGCTCCTGCTTCGACATCACCGAGCGCAAGGAAGCCGAGGAGCACGCTGCCCGGGCGATGGCCGAGCAGGACGCGCTGCTCGCCGAGATCTATCACCGGGTGCGCAACAACCTGCAGGTCACGGTCAGCCTGATCGGCCTCTACGGCCGCGCCGCCGCCGGCCCCTGCCGCCCGGCCTTCGATGCCCTTGGCCAGCGGGTGCGGGCGATCGCCCTGGTGCAGCAGCACCTGCACGAGGCGCCGCAGATCGCCAGCGTCGACCTCGCCGAGTACCTGACCCGCCTCGCGGAAGGGTTGGGTCAGCTGCGCCGGGCCGGGCGGGTTGCCGTGACGGTCCGGGCCGGGCGCACGGCGCTCCTGGAGCCGCGCCGGGTCAACGCGCTGGGCATGATCCTGGCCGAGATCGTCGCCGAATGCCTCGACGGCACCGACGAGGGCTCTGCCTGCGTCACCCGGGTCGAGGTGCCGGCAGGAGAACCGTCCGATCCGGTGCGGGTGCGGATCACCTCGGGCGGCGTCGCCGGCAAGCCGCCGGAGGGCGTGCCGCAGATCGGGCCCCGGCTGATCGCAGCTTACGCGGCCCAGGCCGAGATCGCGGTCTCGGGCAAAGGCACCCCGGAGGCGCCGCTGGAACTGACGCTGCCGGCGTGACACGGTGGCGGCCCGCCCGCCTGGCCTGAGACGGTGGCGGGCGGCGGCCCGCCCGCCTATATGCCGGGTCTTCAGCCCTCATCATCCCTTCGGGTCCCATGCTGCCGCCCATCGACGAGATCGTCTCCAACTTCGAGTTCCTGGACGAGTGGGACGACCGCCATCACTACCTGATGGAGCTCGGCCGCAAGCTGCCGCCCCTGCCCGAGGAAGCCCACAGCGAGGCGAACCGGGTGCGCGGCTGCGTCAGCCAGGTCTGGCTGGAGACGCAGGTCGACCGCTCCGGCCCCGAGCCGCGGCTGCATTTCCGCGGCGACAGCGACGCCCACATCACCAAGGGCGTGGTGGCGGTGTTGATCGCGTTCTTCGACGGCCGCACGGCCTCGGACGCGGCCCGGGCCGACGCCCTCGGCCTGTTCCAGACGCTCGGCCTCTCCGAGCACCTGACGGCGCAGCGCTCGAACGGCGCCCGGGCGATGATGGACCGCATCCGGGCCGACGCCCAAGGAGTCGCGGCGGCGGCGTAAGCGTCGTCGCGCCCTTGCGGCGGCGCCCCCGGGACGGCACATCCCTGTGATCCGCCATTGTCCGGGGAGCCGCATGACCCTTCGCCTGAGCCCGCCCGCCGCCGCGCCGACGGCGCCCGTCCGGCCCGTCACCGTCACGGTCCATGGCCGCGCGGTGACCGACCCCTATGCCTGGCTCAAGGCGGAGAACTGGAAGGACGTGCTGAAGGACCCCGCCGCCCTGCCGGCGGAGATCCGCACCCTCCTGGAGGCCGAGAACACCTACGCGGACGCCGCGCTCGCCGGCACCAAGGCTCTGCGCGAGACGCTGGTCGCCGAGATGCGCGGGCGCATCCGCGAGGATGACGGCAGCGTGCCGGACCTCGATGGGCCGTTTGCCTACTACACCCGCTACCGCGAGGGCGGGCAGCACCCGCTGGTCTGCCGCCGCCCGGCGGCCACGGTCGCCCCCGGCCTCGTCGGCGATCTCGCCGGAGACGGCGAGGAAATCCTGATCGACGGCGACAAGGAAGGGGAGGGGCACGCCTTCTTCAGCCTGGAGGACGCCACCCATTCCGACGACCACCGGCTCGTCGCCTGGAGCGCC
Organism: Methylobacterium aquaticum; assembly: GCF_016804325.1. Lineage (NCBI taxonomy): Bacteria > Pseudomonadati > Pseudomonadota > Alphaproteobacteria > Hyphomicrobiales > Methylobacteriaceae > Methylobacterium > Methylobacterium aquaticum. Next base: position 1,694,698 of record NZ_CP043627.1, on the reverse strand, counting down.
GACACCAAGGGCTCCGAACTCTATACGATCCGGGTCCGCGACCTCGCCACGGGCAAGGATCGGGAGGACCAGGTTCTCGCCACCACCGGCGACGTGGTGTGGAGCGGCGACGGCCGCGCCTTCTGGTACGTCGCGGTCGACGAGAACCACCGCCCCGCGACCGTGATGCTGCACCGTCTCGGCACGCCGCAGAGCGACGACGAGACGGTCTACGAGGAGAGCGATGCCGGCTTCTTCGTCGGCATCGGCGAGACCCAGTCCGGCGCCTACCTGGTGGTGACGGCGAACGACCACGAGACCTCGGAGGTCCACCTCGCCGAGCGCGCTACGCCCTTCGCGCCGTTGCGGGTCGTGGCGACGCGCGAGCCCAAGCTGATCTACTCGGTCGAGCATCGCGGCGACGAGTTGTTCGTGCTCACCAATGCCGACGGCGCCGAGGACTTCAAGATCGCGGTGGCGCCCCTCGACGATCCGGCCAAGGCAAACTGGCGCGACCTGATCCCGCATCGCGCCGGGGTCATGATCCGCTTCCAGCACGTGCTGGCCCGCCACCTCGTGCGGTTGGAACTGGAGAATGCCCGGCCGCGGCTGATCGTCCGCGACGCGGAGAGCGGCGCCGAGCATACCGTGGCCTTCGCCGAGGAGGCCTATTCGCTCGGTCTCTCGCCGGGCCACGCCTTCGATACCGATCTGATCCGCTTCACCTACTCGTCGATGACGACGCCGGCGGAGACCTACGATTACCACGCCACCACCCGCGACCGGACCTTGCGCAAGCGCCAGGACGTGCCGAGCGGCCACGACCCGGCGGCCTACGTCACCCGCCGCCTGTTCGCGACCGCGCCGGACGGGGAGCAGGTGCCGGTCTCGCTGCTGCATCGCCGGGACATGCCCCTCGACGGCACTGCGCCGCTGCTGCTCTACGGCTACGGCTCCTACGGCTCGCTGATGTCGGCGGCCTTCCGCACCAACCCGCTCTCGCTCGTCGATCGCGGCTTCGTCTACGCCATCGCGCATGTCCGCGGCGGCACCGAGAAGGGCTGGCGCTGGTACCTCGACGGCAAGCGCGAGAAGAAGCCCAACACCTTCTCGGACTTCGTCGCCTGCGCCCGCGCGCTGATCGAGGCGCGTTATACGGGCGCCGGCCGCATCGTCGCTCATGGCGGCAGCGCCGGTGGCATGCTGATGGGGGCGGTGGCGAACCTCGCGCCCGAGCTGTTTGCCGGCATCGTCGCCGACGTGCCCTTCGTCGACGTGCTCAACACCATGCTCGACGGCGAACTGCCGCTGACCCCGCCGGAATGGCCCGAATGGGGCAATCCGGGCGCCGACCTCCAGGCTTTCGAGACCATCCTGTCGTATTCGCCCTACGACAACGTCGCGGCCAAGGCCTATCCGGCGATCCTGGCGCTCGGCGGCCTCACCGACCCGCGGGTGACCTATTGGGAGCCGGCGAAGTGGGTCGCGCGCCTGCGCGCCACCATGACCGGGGCGGGCCGGTGCTGCTGCGCACCAACATGGAGGCGGGGCACGGCGGCGCGGCCGGCCGCTTCGACCGGCTGGAGGAGGTGGCGCTGATCTATGCCTTCGCGCTGGCGGCGGTGGGGGCGGAGGTGGTGGTTCGGGAGGCTGTTTGAGGCGCAATCCCGTGATCTGGCACCGACTTCGACAACTCTCCTCGTCATCCCGGGGCTCGTCGAAGACGAGAACCCGGGATCCATAACCGCCGACGCGCCAGGATATTGCGATCAGCGTTCCGCTCCATTCGGCATCGTCAGCGGTTATGGATCCCGGGTTCCGCTTTCGCGGCCCCGGGATGACATCGAGGGCTTCACTTCGGTTAGCCAACTCGAACAAACTCCAAGGCCGGTAGAGGATGATGTTCCCTCCGCCGTCACCATCCGGTCACGCCCGCGTGCTGAATCGAGCAGCCCAAGGAGAACCGCGTGACCGGCACCCCCCGCTACGCCCTCTACTTCACGCCGAAGCCCGGCTCGGCCCTCGCCCGCTTCGGCAACGCCGTCCTCGGTTATGACAACCACACCGGCGCGGAGATCTCCCGGCCGGAGGGCCTCGCCGACCTCGCAGGCGTGACGGAATCCCCCAGCGTCTACGGCTTCCACGCCACCCTGAAGGCGCCGATGCGCTTGAGAGCCGGCGTCACCGAGGCCGATCTTCTGGACGCCGCCGCTTCCCTGGCGAAGGATCATCCGCCGGTCTCGGTCGGTCTCTTGCGGGTCGCGACCCTCGGCGCCTTCACGGCCCTGGTCCCGGTAGCCGCCCCCCCGGAACTCGGCCTGTTCGCCGCCGAATGCGTCGCTGCCTTCGAGCCGTTCCGCGCACCCCTGACCGAGGCCGAGACCGCGCGCCGCCGGCCCGAGCGCCTGAGCCCCCGCGGCCGGGCGCTGCTGGCGCGATGGGGCTACCCGCACGTCTTCGAGGAGTTCCGCTTCCACATGACGCTCACCGACGCCCTGCCGGAGGAGGCCCGCGCCCCCTGGCGCGAGCGCCTGGCAGCGGCCTATGGCGAGACTGAACCCCTTACCCTCGACGCCCTGTCGGTGCTGCGACAGGACGGCACCGCGCCGTTCCGGGTCGTGCAGCGTATCGCCTTCGGAGGATGACGCCATGGCCGAACAACTCGGGCTGGACCCCGCCATCGACCCGACCGCCACGGTCCGGGATTGCCGCCTCGGCCGCTATACCGAGGTCGGTCCCCGCACCCGGCTCACCGAGACAACCCTCGACGACTATTCCTACATCGGCAACGATGGCGAGGTGATCTATACGACGATCGGCAAGTTCTGCTCGATCGCCGCGATGGTGCGGATCAATCCGGGCAACCACCCGATGGAGCGGGCCTCGCAGAGCCACTTCACCTACCGCGCCGCGTCCTATTGGCCGGAGGAGTCGAACGAGCCGGCCTTCTTCGACCGGCGCCGGGCCTTGCCCGTCACCATCGGGCACGACGTCTGGATCGGCCACGGTGTCGTCGTGCTGCCCGGGCGCAGCATCGGCACCGGGGCGGTGGTCGGCGCGGGCGCCATCGTCACCCGGGACGTCGCGCCCTACACCATCGTGGTCGGCAACCCGGCTCGGCCCGTGCGCCGCCGCTTCGACGAGGCGGTCTCCGCGCGCCTGATGCGCCTGGCCTGGTGGGATTGGGACCATGACAGGTTGCGCGCCGCACTTCCCGACTTCCGTCAGCTTCCGATCGAGTCCTTCCTTGATAAGTACGCCGGCTAAGCACTGACGATCTGTCATCCGATTGTCGTTGAACGGGCGTTTACGTTCGCCGAACAGGGAAATCGGGCGAGCGGATGCTGGTTGTCGAAAATCTCACGCGTCAATACGGGGCCCGCCGAGCGGTGGACGGGGTCAGCCTGTCGATCGAGCGCGGCAGCTTCGTCGGCGTGATCGGGCGCTCGGGCGCCGGCAAGTCGACCCTGCTGCGCATGCTCAACCGCCTCGCCGACCCGACGGCCGGGCGCATCCTCTACGACGGCACCGACGTGACGGCCTTGCGCGGCGGCGCCCTTCGCGCCTGGCGCGCCCGCTGCGCGATGATCTTCCAGCAATTCAACCTCGTCGGCCGCCTCGACGTGATGACGAACGTGCTGATGGGCCGGCTCAACCAGGTCCCGCCCCACCGCTCGCTCCTGAAATGGTGGAGCGAGGAGGACCGGGCGCTGGCGCTGGCCGCCCTTGAGAATTTCGACATGGGGGCGTTCGCCGCCAACCGGGCCGACCAGCTCTCGGGCGGCCAGCAGCAGCGCGTCGCCATCGCCCGCGCCCTGGTGCAGGAGCCGGAGATCATCCTGGCCGACGAGCCGGTCGCCTCCCTCGACCCGCGCAACACCCGCCTAGTGATGGATGCGCTGGCCGACGCCAACAGGCGCTACGGCATCACCGTCTTGTGCAACCTGCACTCCCTCGACCTCGCCCGCGCCTATTGCGACCGGCTGATCGGCCTCTCCGCCGGCCGGGTGGTGTTCGACGGACGCGGCTTCGACCTCACCGAGGATGTCGCCCGCACCCTCTACGGGCTCGAGGCCGGCGAGGTGATGGACCGCGGCGAGCCCGAGGCGCCGCCGGTGCCGGTGCGCGCGCCCGTCCGCCACGCGGAGGCGCTGAGCGCCTGAGACTTTTTGTTCCGAGAAGGACTTGGATCGATGTTGAACCGTCGCACCCTCGTGGGCGCCGCCGCCCTGATGCTCGCCGCCGGCCCCGCTTTCGCGCAGGACTGGAAGGCGAAGTACCCCGAGCTGACGCTGGGCGTGATCCCGGCCGAGAACGCCTCGGGCACCGTCGACCGCTGGACCCCGCTCACCGCCTATCTCACCAAGGAACTCGGCGTTCCGGTGAAGCTGCGGGTCGCCAACGACTACGCCGCGGTGATCGAGGGCCAGCGCGCCGGCAACATCCAGATCGCCTTCTACGGCCCGGCCTCCTTCGCCCGCGCGGTGATGACCGGCGTGAAGCTCGAGCCGCTGGTCAACCAGAAGCACGAGACCGGTGCCTCGGGTTATTACTCGGTAATCTACGTCCGGTCCGACAGCCCGTACAAGTCGATCGAGGATTTGAAGGGCAAGAACCTCGCCTTCGTCGATCCGAATTCCACTTCCGGCAACCAGGCCCCGCGCTTCTTCCTGCACAAGGCCGGACACGACGTCGACAAGTTCTTCGGCAAGACCTTCTATGCCGGCAGCCACGAGAACGCCGTGCTGGCGCTGGCCCAGGGCACGGCCGATGCCGCCGCCAATCTCTGGAACTCCGAGACCGACACGACCGTCACCCGCATGGCCGCCAAGGGCATGAAGAACCCCGACGGCTCGCCGCTGAAGCAGTCGGATTTCCGCGTCGTCTTCAAGTCCGAGTTCCTGCCCGAGGGCCCGTTCGCGGTCCTCGCCAGCCTACCGGACGACCTGAAGCAGACGATCCGCCAGGCTTTCGTCGACTTCCCGACCAAGGACAAGGCCGCCTTCGACAAGCTCTCGGACGGCAAGGATCTCGGTCTCACTCCGGTGACGCTGAAGGACTACCAGCCGATCATCGACATGCTCCGCCACAACGACGACCAGCGCAAGCGGTCGTAACGCACGGGTCTTCTCCTCTCCCCGCGGGCGGGGAGAGGGGACGCCCGCGCTCGATTGTCTCGCTGGATGCCCTCCCGACGTGCGGGCGCCGATCCGGCTCCGGAGACCCAGAACCCCGTGACCGTCCGCATCGAGACCTTGCCGCCCGAGCGCGAGAGGACGCTGCTCGCCGCCTATTCCGGCGCCGTCGCCTCGACGCGCCGGCGCAACCTGGCGGTCGTCGTCGTCATCGTGGCGCTCTACCTCCTCGCCGGCTGGATGGCCGAGGTGCGGCCGCTCACCTTCGTCGACAACATCCAGAACTTCACCGCCTATCTCGGCCAGATCCTGCCGGTCCTGACCCTCGACAACCTGCCGGCGGATGTCGCGGCCTGGTACTGGGGCCTGCCGAAATGGCTGTCGCTGCTGGGCGAGACCATCCTGATGGCCTATCTCGGCACGCTGTTCGGCGGCATCGCGGCGTTCGGCCTGTGCTTCCTCGCCTCGGCCAACCTGGTGCGTTCCCCGGCCATCCGCTTCTGCGCCCGGCGCTTCCTGGAAGTCTGCCGCACGGTGCCGGAGGTGGTGTTCGCGCTGATCTTCGTCATCGCCTTCGGGCTCGGGCCGATGGTCGGCGTGCTGGCGCTCGCCATCCACACCACGGGAGCGCTCGGCAAGCTCTTCTCCGAGGTGGTCGAGAACATCGACATGAAGCCGGTCGAGGGGCTGACCGGCACCGGCGCGGGCCTCCTCGAGACCGTGCGCTTCGCGGTGGTGCCGCAGGTGCTCTCGAGCTTCGCCTCCTACGCGCTGCTCCGTTTCGAGATCAACGTGCGGGGGGCCGGCGTGATGGGCTTCGTCGGGGCCGGCGGCATCGGCCAGGAATTCCTAGTGGCGATTCGCAACTTCTACTACTCGGATGTGAGCGCGATCCTCGTCCTCATCATCCTCACCGTGGTGGCGATCGATCTGGCCACCGAGGCCTTGCGCCACCGCCTCCTCGGCCGGGAGGCCCACCCGTGAGCCGCCGACCACCTTCCGCCCTGCGCCGGGCCGCGCTCGCCGACCTCGACGGGTTGCGCGCCCGCCACCCGGCGGTCTTCCGGCCTTCGTGGTCCCGCCGCGCCGCCGTGATCGGCAGCCTTGCCGCAATCCTCGGCCTCGCGGCCGTCGCGATGGTCCGGCTCGATTTCTCGCTGCTGCGCATCGTCCACGGCCTGCACCGTCTCGGCGAGTTCGCCGGCATGATGCTGCCGCCCTCCGCGGAGGGTCGCTTCGGCCTGTTCCTGACCGCGTTGGGCGAGACCCTGGCGATCGCCTTCCTCGGCACGCTGACGGCGGCCTGCCTCGCCTTCCCGGTGGCGTTCCTCGCCGCCCGCAACGTGGTGAGAAACCCCTTCCTGCGCTTCGGGGTGCGCCGCGGCTTCGACGTGATCCGCTCCGTCGACGTGCTGATCTGGGCGCTGATCTGGATCAACGTCGTCGGCCTCGGGCCGTTCGCCGGTGCTCTCGCCATCGCCTGCTCGGATTTCGGCGCGCTCGGAAAACTCTTCTCCGAGGCGGTCGAGACCGCCGACCGCAAGGCGCAGGAGGGCGTGACCGCGTCCGGCGGCTCCCGGCTGCACCGGGTGCGGTTCGGCCTGGTGCCGGCGGTGCTGCCGGTGCTCGCAAGCCAGGTGCTGTACTTCTTCGAGTCGAACACCCGCTCGGCCACCATCATCGGCATCGTCGGGGCCGGCGGCATCGGCCAGTACCTCACCGAGCTGATCCGGGTGCTGGAGATGCAGCAGGTCGCCTTCCTGGTGCTGATGATCCTCGTCACCGTGGCGCTGATCGACCTCGTCTCGGGCCGCCTGCGCCGGGCGATCATCGGGGGTGCGGCGCACTGATCCCGACCTGCGTAGGGGCCTGATTCCACCGGGTTTTCGCACCCGCGAAGGGCTGCGAAAACCTCGCGCGGCGCGATTGTCTTACCCGGGGACGCGCGCCTATAAGCCGGCTGTCTCACGAAAGGCCTTGCGGCGTCGAGAGCCCCGCCGGGCGCTCTCCGGGCGCAAGGATCGATCCATCCGCCGGGGAGCACCATGGCCGGGCATTCACAGTTCAAGAACATCATGCACCGCAAGGGCCGCGTCGACGCGGTCCGCTCGAAGGTGTTCTCCAAGCTCGCCCGAGAGATCACCGTCGCGGCCAAGCTCGGCACGCCCGACCCGTCGATGAACCCGCGCCTGCGCGCTGCGATCCTCGCGGCCCGCGCCGAGAACATGCCCAAGGACAACATCGAGCGCGCCATCAAGAAGGCGGCCGGGGGCGACGCGGAGAACTACGAGGAGGTCCGCTACGAGGGCTACGGCCCCGGCGGCGCCGCGCTCATCGTCGAGGCGCAGACCGACAACCGCAACCGCACGGCGAGCGACGTGCGCTCGGCCTTCACCAAGTCCGGCGGCAGCCTCGCCGAGACCGGCGCCGTGTCGTTCATGTTCGACCATGTCGGCCTCGTCGCCTTCGATGCCAAGGTGGCGGACGCCGACACGATGCTGGAAGCCGCCATCGAGGCCGGCGCCGACGACGTGAAGTCCGACGAGAGCGGCCACGAGGTCACCTGCGAGCAGGGATCTCTCGGCGAGGTCGCCAAGACCCTGGAGGCCCGCTTCGGCGAGCCGCGCCGCACCGCCCTGATCTGGCGCGCCCAGAACACCGTCGACGTCGACGACGAGACCGCCGAGAAGCTGATCCGCCTCGTCGAGACCATCGAGGACCAGGACGACGTGCAGAACGTCTTCGTGAACTTCGCGGTCTCGGAGGCGATGCTGGCGAAGATGCAGGGGTGAGACGAGGGGCGGTCGTCGGTGGCCGCCTCGTTCCCGCCTCGCAGGGTCATCCCTGCCTCTTATGACAGTAGTTTTTCGCAAGATTGTTCTGACCCACCCGCGACCTCATCCTGAGGTGCGACCGGAGGGAGCCTCGAAGGAGGGCTCCAGGGATCGCGGAGATTTCTGGAACCCTCCTTCGAGGTCAGTCGATCTTTGATCGACTAACACCTCAGGATGAGGTGGGAGGGTGGGACCTGTCGCCTGCTTCGGCTTTCGCCTGAGCCCGCTCACCCCGGCAGCCGCAGCCTTGCCCGCAAGCCTCCCATCGCCGACCGGTCGAGCGCCAGCCCGCCGCCATACAGCTCCGCCAGTTCCGTCGTGATGGCGAGGCCGAAGCCGTGGCCCGGCACGGTCTCGTCGAGGCGCCGGCCGCGCTGCGCCACCGCCGCCAGCGCCTCCGGCCCGAGGCCCGGGCCGTCATCCTCGATCGCCACCACCACCTCGCCGCCCGAGCCTTCGGCCGATACACGCACCGCCCGCACACACCAGGTGCAGGCATTGTCGATCAGGTTGCCCAGCATCTCGTCGAGGTCCTGGGGGTCGCAGGCCGCGGCGAGGCCGGGCGGGACCGTGCAGGTCACCCGCACGCCCTTCTCGGCGTGCAGCCGCTCCAGGGCCGCCGCGAGGTCGGTGACCGGGCCGGCCAGTTCCGTGCGGGTCCGCGTCGCCCCGGTCAGCGCCGCGCTGCGGGCCCGGCGCAGGTGATGGCGCACGGAGCGGTCGAGATGGGCCACGAGCCGAGACAGCCGCCCGTCCGGGTCGCGGCCCGGCTCGGACAGGGCGAGCGACAGCGTGGCGAGCGGCGTCTTCAAGCCATGGGCGAGGTTCGCCACATGGGTGCGGGCCTGGGCGAGCTGCGCCGCGTTCTGGTCGAGGAGGGCGTTGATCTCGGCGGCGAGGGGCCGGACCTCCGTCGGCTGGGACGCGGGCACCCGCTCGCGCTGCCCCGCCCGCACGGCTTCGAGTTCCTGCCGCAACCGGTCGAGGGGACGAAGCCCCAGGCGCACCTGCGCCACGCCCGCGGCAGCCAGGACCAATCCCAGGACCGCCAGGCAGGCGGCGAGGCTCAGGCCCGCCTCCCGCAGCGGGCCGTTCAGCGCCGCGCGCGGGGCGCTCGCCGCCACCACCGTCCCGTCCGGCAGCGTCAGGATGCGCAGGATCACGGCCTGTCCGTGCGGGCCGGTGCCCTCCGCCGGGCGGGGCCTGTCCTCGTCCTCCGGCACCGCCGGGACGGCGAGGGTGCGCTCCCCGAGGGAGGCCGAGCGCAGGACCGTGGGGCCGCGCTGCACCTGCCAGGTCCAGCCCGAGCCCGGCCGGTCGAAGGGCGGCGCGTCGAGGTCGCGGGAGAGGCGTAAAGCGGGGCCCGGCTCCAGCCCCGAGACCAGGGCGACGATCTGCGCATCGAGCCGGGAATCGATCTGGCCGCGCACGAAGCGGGCGAGGATCAGCGCGATGGCGATCCCCGCCACCACGAGCGCGGTCGCGCCCAGCGCCAGCGCCCCGACGAGCAGGCGGCGCCGCAGGGAGCCGATCTGGCCGAGCCCGATCACGCCGCCTCGCCCGCGGTGAGCCGGTAGCCGTGGCCGCGCACGGTCTCGATCCGGGCCGGGGCGATCTTGCGGCGCAACCGCGTGATGATGACCTCGACCGAGTTCGAATCGACCTCCGCGTCGCCCTCGTAGACCCGCTCCAGCAGCTCGCCCCGGGGCACCACGCCGTCCCGGCGCAGGATCAGGCAGGACAGGACCCGCCATTCGAGCCCGGTGAGCTTGAGCGGCAGCCCGTCGCGGGTGAAGGCGCCGAGGCCGGGATCGAAGGTGACGGGACCGCAGGTCACGGTGGTCGCTCCGTGGGCGGCGGCGCGGCGGACCAGGGCGCGCAGGCGGATCACCAGCTCCTCGACCCGGAACGGCTTCACCAGGTAGTCGTCGGCTCCGGCCTTGAAGCCCGCCACCTTGTCGCTCCAGGCGTCGCGCGCGGTGAGGATCAGCACCGGCAGGGTGCGGCCGGCCGCGCGCCAGCCCTGGAGCACCGCGATCCCGTCGCGCTTCGGCAGGCCGAGATCGAGCACCGCCGCGTCGTAGGTCTCGGTGTCGCCGAGATGCCCGCCGTCCTCGCCGTTATCGGCATGGTCGACGGCGCAGTTCTCGGCGCGCAGGACCCGCAGGATCTCGGCGGCGAGCGCCGCATCGTCCTCGACGAGCAGGAGCTTCATGAGCGGTCGAACCCGGGTGGCAAAGGCGGATTCCGCCGTAGTCCCGGCGGTTTAACCGAACCTGAACGGCCGGGTTCAGGCCCGGTTCCCGGGGCCTGACGTAGAAGAGCGCCAACCCGGACAGGGCCTCATCACACAGGGACGACAGACATGACCGACCGCACCACCATCGAGGGCAAGGCCACCGAGATCGGGAGCAACACGAGCGGTGCCCCGAAGACCGACGCCGTCACCCCCGCGCCAAGCCCCGCCGCGGCCTCCTCGTCGGCGCCGTCGCGGTGCCGCTGGCGCTCGGCGCCGTCGGGTTTTCCCTCGCCCAGCCGGCCCAGACCCCGCTCACCCCCGTCGCCCCGGTCGCGGTGAGCGCGCTCCAGCCCTCCGGCGCCATCGCCGCCAAGGGTGAGGTCGCCGAAATCTTCGGCAACAAGTTCATCCTCCAGGACGGCACCGGCCGGGCGCTGGTCGAGACCGGCCGGGCCGGGGAGGGCGGCACCCTGGTGGCCAAGGGCGAGAGCGTGACGGTGCAGGGCCGGTTCGAGAACGGCTTCCTCCACGCCAGCGTGCTCACCCGGGCCGACGGCAAGACCGAACCCTTGCGCCCGGTGGGCCCGCCCCCCGGCGGCCTCGACTGGGCGAAGGACAAGGCCGGTCTGGGGCCGACCATCGACGTCCCGGCCCTCACCAGGGCGGTCACGGATGCCGGCTACACGGACGTGCGCGTCGCCGGTCGCGGCCCCCGCCACCTCGACGTGGCGGCCAAGGGGCAGGACGGCAAGGAGCGGATGCTCCATGTCGGCTTCGACGGGCAGATCCGGGAGAAGCGGGTGTTCTGAGTATTGACAGATTTCGGGCACGATTGTGCCTGACATATAATTGGTTGTCCCGGGTCTCATCCATGGCGAGGACCTGGGACTACGACACAGGACAAGAGCGCGAAGCCTCTCGACATTGGGATTTTCCATCCACGACCTCATCCTGAGGTGTCAGCCGATCGAAGATCGGCTGACCTCGAAGGAGGGTTCCAGGGATCGCGTGGTATCTGGAGCCCTCCTTCGAGGTCAGTCCATCTTCGATGGACTGACACCTCAGGATGAGGTCGCGGGTGGGAAGGGGGTGAAACCTCACAACGTCGCCAGCACGCCCCCATCCACGTACAGGATCTGCCCGTTGACGAAGTCCGACGCCGCCGAGGCGAGGAAGATCGCCGCGCCCTGCAATTCCTCCACCCGGCCCCAGCGCCCGGCCGGGGTCCGGTTCTTCAGCCAGGCGTCGAACTCGGGATTCTCGATCAGCGCCTGGTTCAACGGCGTCGCGAAGTAGCCCGGGCCGATGCCGTTCACCTGGAGGCCGTGGCGGGCCCAGTCGGTGCACATGCCCTTGGTCAGGTTCTTCACCGCGCCCTTCGAGGCGGTGTAGGGGGCGATCGAGTAGCGCGCCGCCTCGCTCTGGAGGCTGGCGATGTTGATGATCTTGCCGCGCTTGCGCGGGATCATGTGCCGGGCCACCGCCTGGCCGACATAGAACACGCTGTCGAGGTTGACCCGCATCAGCTCGTGCCAGGTCTCGACCGGATAATCCTCCAGCGGCGCGCGGCGCTGGATGCCGGCATTGTTGACCAGGATGTCGAGGGGGCCGATCTCGGCCTCGATCCGGTCGACGCCGGCCTTCACGGCGACCGCGTCGGACACGTCGAAGGCCGCGGCCTCCGCCGCGATGCCCTCGTTCCGCAATTCCGCCACGGCGCCGTCGAGCTTGCCTGCGTCGCGCCCGTTCAGCACGATCGCCGCCCCGGCCCGACCGAGGCCGAGCGCCAGCGACAGGCCGATGCCCTGGCTGGAGCCGGTCACCAGGGCGCGGCGGCCCGACAGATCGAACAAGGCGGTCGACACCGGCGATTCCCTCCCAGATGCATCTCGCGTCCGGCGGGCTTTCGGGCCCGCTCCCGCGGTTGCGCTTATGCCGGAAGGGAAGCATGGTACCGATACCAACGCAAGCGGCATCGCGGCGCCGGAGGATCGGCAGCCAGGGCCCACCGGGAGGAGACTTGTTGCCATGACGCTCGCCGCGCGCATCCACGCCGCCAAGGACCTGCGGGTCGAGCCGATCTCGCTGCGCGAGCCGGAGGCCGACGAGGTCGTGGTGGCGCTCGGCGCCGGCGGCATCTGCGGCTCCGACCTGTCCTATTACGGCAAGGGCCGGGTCGGGGATTTCTCGCTCCGCGAGCCGATGGTGCTCGGCCACGAGGTCGCCGGCACGGTGACGCGGGTGGGTGCCGCGGTCACGAGCGTCAAGCCCGGTGACCGGGTCGCGGTCGATCCGAGCCGGCCGTGCCTGTCCTGCGACTATTGCCGCGCCGGCCGCTCGAACCTGTGCCGCAACATGCGCTTCTTCGGCTCGGCGGCGATCTTCCCGCATGTCCAGGGCGGCTTCAGCGAGCTCTTCCTCGCCCGGGCCGACCAATGCGTGCCGATCCCCGATTCGATGTCGATGCGGGTCGCGGCCTGCGGCGAGCCGCTGGCGGTGGCGCTGCACGGCATCCGGCGGGCGGGCGAGCTGCTCGGCCGCCACGTCCTCATCGCCGGGGCCGGGCCGATCGGCCTCCTGTGCCTGATGGCGGCGAAGCTCGCCGGCGCCCGCCGGATCGTCTGCACCGATCTGTCCGACGCGCCGCTCAGGCTCGCCCGGGAGATCGGCGCCGCGGAGACCATCAACGTCGGGACCGAGCCCGAGCGGCTGGCCGCCTACGAGGCCGACAAGGGCACCTTCGACGTGGCGCTCGAGGCGACCGGCTCGCCCGCGGCGCTGGCCTCGCTGTTTCGGGTCGTGCGGCCCGGCGGCCGGGTGGTGCAGCTCGGCATGATGCCGCCGGGCGACGTGCCGGTGCCGGCCAACCTGCTGATGGCCCGCGAGATCGACTTCGTCGGCGCCTTCCGCTTCCACGAGGAGTACCGCACGGCCATCGCGCTGCTCGCCGCCGGCCGGATCGACGTCGCGCCGATCCTGTCCGCCGAGATGCTGATGTCTCGGGCCGACGAGGCCTTCGCGCTCGCCGCCGACCGGACCAGGGCGATCAAGGTCCATCTGGCCTTCTAGGCTCTGCCATGGCCGAGGGCCGGTCGCCCTCGCGCCGGGCGCCGACGATGCGCGACGTGTCGCGCCTCGCCGGCGTCTCGCCGATGACGGTCTCGCGCACCCTCAGCCAGGCCGGCCTCGTCTCCGGGGAGATGCGGGCGCGGGTGCTGGCGGCGGTGGAGCAGCTCGGCTACGTGCCGGATCGCGGGGCGGGGGGATTGTCGTCGCGGCGCACCGGCTTCGTCGCCCTGCTCGTTCCGACGCTGACCAACCCGAACTTCGCCGACACAGCAGCCGGCCTCACCCAGGCGATGCGCCCGCGCGGCTACCAGCCCCTGATCGGGGTCACCGGCTACTCGGTCTCCGAGGAGGAGGTGGTGTTGCGCGCGATGCTGTCGCGCCGTCCTGACGCGATCGTGGTGTCCGGCATGGAGCGTTCCCCCGCGACCCGCGACCTCCTCGCCCGCGCCGGGGTGCCGGTGGTGGAGATCTGGGACCGGCCGGAGACGCCGATCGACCGGGCCGTGGGGTTCTCGAATCACGAGGCCGGCCGGCTCGCGGCGCGGACGCTGATCGGTCTCGGCGCCACCCGCATCGCCGGGCTCGGGCCGGAGCGCACGGGCGACATCCGCGATTTCCGCGGCGAGGAGCGCCTGAGGGGACTGCGCGACGGCCTCGCCGAGGCGGGGCTGCCGGACGACCTGATCCTGCATCACGGACGGGCGGTGGGGGCCTTCTCCCACGGTGCCGAGGCGATGGCCGAGTTGCTGCGCCGCGGCGGCGCCGAGGCCGTGTTCCTCGTCTCGGACATCTCGGCCTTCGGCGCCCTGATGGAATGCCGGCGCCGCGGCATCCGGGTCCCGGAGGACGTGCAGATCCTCGGCTTCGGCGATGTCGAGATCGGCCGCCAATGCGTGCCACGCCTCTCCACCATCGCGGTCGACGCCGCGGGGATCGGGTTGCGGACCGGTGCCCTGCTGCTCGGGCTCCTCGACGGCGGGGCGGAGGCGCCGCCGGTGATCGATCTCGGGTTCCGGCTCGCCCTGCGGGAGAGCACGCTTCCGCTATGATCCGTCAGGCTAGCCTGGGTTCCGGGGCCGGGCGCTGCCGCAGCACCGGGGCGATGGCCTCCCGCTCGGTCTCCCGGGTGTCGCGCGCGGGCTGCGACAGCTCGACCGGCGGGAACAGGTCCTGCAGCCCGCGCGAGACGCCGGTGAGCACCGGGGCGAACGGCCCGCTGAGCGGCGAGGGGGCCGCGTCGGCCTTGACGAATCGGGAGCTGGACATGTGCAGTGCAAACCTCGCGCCCAGGTTCAACGCGCTGCACCATGGTTTGGTTCACGGGTTTGATTCACGGCCTGCGTGCCGATGAGGGGCGGGCCTCGCGCGGCGCTGCGAACGGGCACCGGGGGCCGGCTTCGCGGCTCTCGCCCGCGCCCCGTCGCGGAAGCAAGGCTCAGTTCTGCGCCGTCGGGGCGATCAGCGTCTCGGTGGCGCCGGCCGGGTCCATGCCGATGCGGCCCCAGCCCGGCAGCTTCAGGGCGGGACGGCGCAGGTCGAGCCCCGCCACCGCCCCGAGGACGTTGATCTCGATCCCCTCGACCCAGCCGAGGGTGAGGCCGAGATAACCGCGGGCCGAGAGCTGCAATCCGGTCCGGCTCGGCGTCCAGGCGATCGGGCGCTCGGAGAAATCCTTGCCCAACGCCGTCGGCGGCAGCGCCACGGCGAGTTCGGGCACCGCCCGCAGCACATGGGCCACGAAGGTGTTGGAGTTCGGCCCCGGCCAGGCGTTGTAGCTGCCCGCCGCGCGGTGCGGGTAGGTCGCGACCGCGGCGCGGATCCGCGGCACGGCGCGCTCTGCCGCCGGGCCGTCGAGGGCCAGCACCACCTGCGGCGGGTTGCCGAACCAGCGCGCATCGGCCGCGTAGGCATCGGTGCGCACCGGCAGGCCCCAGCCGACCACGTCGTAGCGGGTGTAGCGCGGGGCGCCCGCCTCCTTGACGACGATCCAGGTGTGGTGGGCGAAGATGCCCCGCCAGCGCCCGACCCGGGCGGCGTAGATCCGCACCTTCGCGTCCGGCGCGGCCGCGGCCGCGGGCAGGAGCCGGGCGCTCGACCAGTCGGCGGTGGACCAGTCGGGGGCGAGGTCGTCGCGGCTCCACCACCACAGGGCGTGGGCGGCGAGCGGCAGCAGGAACAGGAGAACGAGCGCGAGCACGAGGGTGCGCGCCAGCCAGGCCAGGGCGAGAAGCATGACCGGAAAGATGGCGCCGCGAGCGTGGCGGCGCAACGGGCGCGGCGATCCGCCGTTCGTCCGCGAACCGGAGCCGCACGAGACCGTTGTCGGCAAAGAGATACGCTTGGACGGAGAGGGGAGAGTGCGATGGCCGAGGTGAAACGGGTGCTGGACGCCCTGGTGCGCAGTCGCCGCGGCGGGCTCGCGGCCTCCGCCGCCCTCGGCGGGCTGGCGCTGATCGCCGGCCTCGCCCTGCGGGCGACGCAAGAAGACGCCCCGGCCGCGCAGCCGTCGGCCCGCTCTCCGGCGAAGCCTCCCGCGACGCCGTTCGACGCCGGCGCGCTCAGCGACGACGAGGCGACGCTCTGCCTGCGCATCATGGTGGCGGCCTCGGCCGCCGACGGGGTGATCGATGCCCGCGAGCGCGAGCGGCTCGACGCGGCGGTCGCCGAATCCGGCCTCGACCTCGCCGGCCGGCAATGGCTCGCCCGCGAGCTGGAGGACCCGGCGACGATCGACGAGATCGCCGACCGGGTCCAGGATCCCGAATCCGGCGCCCGGGTCTACGCCGCGGCCCGCCTCGCCATCGACCCCGACACGATGCAGGAGCGCACCTTCCTGCGGATGCTGGCCGAGGCCCTCGATCTCGATGCGGGTGCGGTCGCCCGGGTCGAATCCGGCCTCGCGGCCTGACCGGGGACACGCCGCCATGCAATCCGACGGCCGGCAAGCCCTCGAACTGCTCGCCCGCCTCGGCTACGGCGCCCGCGGCGTCACCTATTGCCTCGTCGGCGGCCTCGCCCTGCTGGCGGCGATCGGCATCGGCGGCCAGACCGGGGGCAGCCGCAGCGCGCTCCTGATCCTGCTGGAGCGGCCCTTCGGCTGGATCCTGCTCGGGATCGTCGCCTTCGGCCTCGCCGCCTTCGCGCTCTGGCGGGTGGTCGAGGCCATCACCGATGCCGACGGCTACGGGCGCTCGGCCAAGGGGCTGGCGACCCGGGCCGGCCACCTCGTCAGCGGCGTCACCTATGGCGGCCTCGGATTCTCGATGATGCTGGCGGCGCTCGGCCGCGGCACCGCCCGCCAGGCCGAGGACCAGGGGGCGCGGGACTGGACCGCCTGGCTGCTGCAGCAGCCCTTCGGCCAGTGGCTCGTCGGCGCCGTCGGGCTGATCGTGATCGGCGCCGGCCTCGCCTTCGCGTGGAAGGCCTGGAAGGGCGACGTGTGCAAGCGCCTCTCCGTGCCGCACGACGCCCGCGACTGGGTGCGCCATGTCGGCCGCTTCGGCTATGCCGCGCGGGCGCTCACCTTCGGGCTGATCGGCGGCTTCCTGATCGCGGCGGCGATTGCCAGCCGGTCGAGCGAGGTCAAGGGCCTCGGCGGCGCGCTGCAAGCCCTGCGGGGCGAGCCCTATGGCTGGGTGCTGCTCGGCCTCACGGCGGCGGGGCTCGCCGCCTTCGGGGTGTTCGGCCTCGTCCAGGCCCGCTACCGCCACATCGACCCGCCGGACCTCGACGCGGCGCGCCGCGCCGTGGAGGATATCGCGCGATAAGAGTCACCGGAGGACATGGTCTTGGATACGCCGCTGCCGCTCCGCACCGAGTTCCTGTTCCGCATCGCGCTCACGGTCGGGGCGCCGCAGGCGATCGGCCCCTCCCGCGGCACCGAGCTGCGGGTCGTGCCGGTGACCGGCGGCACCGTCTCGGGCCCGCGCCTCGAGGCTGAGGTTCTGCCCGGCCCGGCCGGCGACTGGCTGCGGGTCGAGTCTGATGGCACCACGCATCTCGACGTGCGCCTGACGCTTCGGGCGTCGGGCAGCGGCCTCGTCTACTGCCAGTATACCGGCCTGCGCGCCGGCCCGCCGGAGGTGCTGGCCCGCCTGGGTCGTGGTGAGGCGGTGGCGCCGGAGGCGTATTACTTCCGCACGGCGTTGCGCTTCGAGACCGGGGCGGAGGATCTGGCCTGGCTCAACCGGATCGTCGCGGTGGGGGTAGGGCAGCGGCTGCCGGAGGGGCCGGTTTACGATGTGTATGGGGTGATGTGAGGCGGCTGAAGCTCGGAGAATCGATCCCGCTGTGTCCAGGGACTGTCTTGAGTTCCCGCAGCAAAATTGACACCCTCCGCGTCATCCCGGGGCCGCGCAGCGGAGCCCGGGATCCAGAGCCGCGGATCGTTCAGAAAAAAGCGGATTGCGGTCCGCTTTATCCTTGTGCAACTGTGGTTCTGGATTCCGGGCTCCGCTGCGCGGCCCCGGAATGACGCGGTGAATTCAAAATCTGTAGAGATCCACCAAGCAGATCGGCACGCCACGACGCCCGGACAAACGTCGAGCCGGTACCTCAGCGCCGGTTCCCCTCCAGGAACGCCCCGATTCGCTCCAGCGCCCGGGAAATATTCTCCGCCGAGTTCGCGTAGGACAGGCGCAGGTAGCCCTCGCCATGCACGCCGAAATCCGGCCCGCCGATCGTCGCGACGCCGGCCTCCTCCAGCAGCGCCGAGGCCAGGGCCTTGGCCTTCCAGCCGGTCTCGGAGATGTTCGGGAAGGCGTAGAAGGCGCCCTTGGGGGTGATGCAGGACACGCCCGGCAGGCGGTTCAGCCCCTCGACCACGAGGAGGCGGCGGCGGTCGAACTCGGCCATCATGGCGGCGACGCAATCCTGCGGCCCGTCGAGGGCCGCGATGCCCGCCCATTGCGTCGCGGCGTTGACGCAGGAGAACGAGTTCACCGCGAGCTTGCGGGCGGCATCGTAGAGCGGCGCCGGCCAGACCGACCAGCCGAGGCGCCAGCCGGTCATCGCGTAGGTCTTGGAGGCGCCGTCGAGGTAGATCAGCCGGTCGCGGATCTCCGGATAGGCGAGCAGCGTGTGGTGGCGCTCGCCGTCATAGGTCATCGTACCGTAGATCTCGTCCGACATGATCGTCACGTCGGGATGCGCGGCGAGGCCGGCGACGAGCTTGTCGATCTCGGCCTTCGGGGTCACGCCGCCCGTGGGATTGGCGGGGGAATTGAGGATCAGCAGGCGGGTGCGCGGGGTGATGAGCGAGAGCGTCTCCTCGGCCGAGAAGGCGAAGCCGTTCGCCTCGCGGATCGGCACCGGCACCGGCGTCGCGCCGGTGAACTCGATCATCGAGCGGTAAATCGGGAAGCCCGGATCCGGATACAGGATCTCGGCGCCCGGCTCGCCGAACATCAGGATCGCCATGAACATGGTGACCTTGCCGCCGGGCACGATCATCACGCTGTCGGGCGAGACCTGGACGCCGAGGCGCCGGTCGAGGTCGCGGGACACGGCTTCCCGCAGGGGCAGGATGCCGGTCGCCGGGGTGTAGCCGTGGTGCCCGTCCTGGAGGGCCTTCACCGCCGCCTCGACCACGTGGGGCGGGGTCGGCATGTCGGGCTGGCCGATGCCGAGATTGATCACGTCGCGGCCGGCCTGGGCGAGAGCCGTGGCGCGGGCGAGGACCGCGAAGGCGTTCTCCTCCCCGATGCGCGAGAAGGCGGGGACGATCACGGGCATGGCGGTCTCTCGTTTCCTCGATGGCGTGCGAGGGATGGCGTGCGAGGCGGGGCGCGCGAGGCCCCGCCCTGTCGTCCCGCGGCCCTGGCCGCCGCCGGGACGGATCGATCAGCGCGAGGTGTTCTTCTCGGCGAGCCGGCTGACGCCGAACGAGATCGCGCCGCCGAGCACGATCAGGATGATGCCGGTCTTGATCGCCGCCCAGAGCAGCGAGCGCTCGATGCCGTCATCGGTCAGCATGATGATCAGGCAGACGAGGACCGGGATCGACACCACGATGGCCATCGGCACCAGCGGGTTGGTCGTCTTCTCTTGGCTCATTGGGCGGCTCCCCCGAACGATCGAGCGGTATGGTTCAGCCGGCCTCATAGCACCGCTCCCCGGCCTTGCGACAGCACCCGCGCGATAAACTTATGGCTCGTCGGGGTCGCATCCGCGGGCGTTCCGGCCATGCGCGCGACGGTGTTGCCTTCCTGCACCGGCCGGGTCCATAGGTTCCCCGGAACGGTTCTCGACAAGAACGAATTCGGGAAGGACGACCCCGCCATGGCCCAGACGCCGCGCCCCCGCATCGACGCCAGCCGCCTGCGTTCGCGCCTCTGGTTCGACAACCCGGACAACCCGGGCATGACCGCGCTCTACCTCGAGCGCTACCTCAATTTCGGCCTGACCGTCGGCGAGCTGCGCGGCGGCAAGCCCCTGATCGGCATCGCCCAGACCGGCTCCGACCTGTCGCCCTGCAACCGCCACCACCTCGAACTCGCCAAGCGCGTGCGCGAGGGCATCACGGCGGCCGGCGGCGTGGCCTTCGAGTTCCCGTGCCACCCGATCCAGGAGACCGGCAAGCGGCCGACCGCCTCGCTCGACCGCAACCTCGCCTACCTGTCCCTCGTCGAGGTGCTGTACGGCTATCCCCTCGACGGCGTCGTGCTGCTCACCGGCTGCGACAAGACCATGCCGGCCTGCCTGATGGCGGCCGCCACCGTGAACATCCCGACGATCTCGCTGAACGTCGGCCCGATGCTGAACGGCTGGAGCCGCGGCGAGCGCACCGGCTCGGGCACCGTGGTGTGGAAGGCCCGCGAGCGCCATGCCGCCGGCGACATCGACTACCAGCAGTTCCTCGACATCGTGGCCTCCTCGGCGCCCTCTGACGGGCATTGCAACACGATGGGCACCGCCTCGACCATGAACGCGCTGGCGGAAGCGCTCGGCATGGCGCTGCCGGGCTCGGCGGCGATCCCCGCGCCCTACCGTGAGCGCGGCCAGGCGGCCTACGCCACCGGCCAGCGCATCGTCGACATGGTGTGGGAGGACCTGAAGCCCTCCGACATCCTGACCCGCGAGGCGTTCGAGAACGCGATTGTCGCCAACACCGCCATCGGCGGCTCGACCAACGCGCCGATCCACATCAACGCCATCGCCAAGCTGATCGGCGTGCCGCTCTCCTGCGACGACTGGGAGCGCGTCGGCTACGACATCCCGCTCCTCGTCAACATGCAGCCCGCCGGCCAGTATCTCGGTGAGGAATATTATCGCGCCGGCGGCCTGCCGGCGGTGATGTCGGAGCTGCTCGAGGCCGGCAAGCTCCACGCCGACGTGCTGACCTGCAACGGCAAGACCGTTGCTGAGAACTGCGCCGGTGCCCACACCTGGGACCGCGACGTCATCAAGCCCTATGGCGAGCCGATGCGCGAGCGCGCCGGCTTCCTCAACCTCAAGGGCTCGCTGTTCGATTCCGCGATCATGAAGACCAGCGTGATCAGCCGGGAGTTCTACGACCGCTACCTCGCCAACCCCGAGGATCCCTACGCCTTCGAGGGGCGTGTCGTGGTGTTCGACGGGCCGGAGGATTACCACCACCGCATCGACGATCCGGCGCTCGAGATCGACGAGCACACGGTGCTGATCATGCGCGGCGCCGGGCCGATCGGCTATCCGGGCGCGGCCGAGGTGGTGAACATGCAGCCCCCGGGCGAGCTGATCCGCCGCGGCGTGCTGTCGTTGCCCTGCATCGGCGACGGGCGCCAGTCCGGCACCTCGGGCACGCCCTCGATCCTGAACGCCTCGCCGGAGGCGGCGGCCGGCGGCGGCCTCGCCCTGCTCCAGAACGGCGACCGGGTCCGGATCGACCTCAACAAGCGCACCGCCGACATCCTGCTCCCCGAGGAGGAGATCCGGCGCCGCCGCGACGACCTCAACGCCCGGGGCGGCTACCCCTACCCGGCGAGCCAGACCCCCTGGCAGGCGATCCAGCGCGCGATGGTCGACCAGCTCTCCGAGGGCATGATCCTCAAGGGCTCCGAGGCCTTCCAGCGCATCGCCCAGACGCACGGGGTGCCGCGCGACAATCACTGACAGGCGGCCGCCCCGGACCGGTGACGGTTCGGGGCGGTAGAGGATCTTCTTTCGGGATGGTGAAGCCCGCGACCTCGGCTTTCCCACCGACGACCTCATCTGAGGTGTCAGTCGATCGCAGATCGACTGACCTCGAAGGAGGGCTCCAGCTAGCGCCGAGACCTCTGGAGCCCTCCTTCGAGGCCGCTGCGCGGCACCTCAGGATGAGGTCGTCGGTGGGAGCACCGAGCCAGCTGTCGCTTCCGTACCGGCCGTCCGCGGCCTGCGGAATGGCGATCAGCCCGCCACCAGACCCTCCGGCAACGCCATCGCGTGATCGGCGATATCCCCGGACCGGGTGATCCACACGTCGTCCCGGTGTTGCGCGATGTGCGCCAGCGCCCGGCGCAGGGGCCGCAGGCGGTGCGGCTGGCCGACGAGGTAGGGGTGGAGCGCGATGCCCATCACCAGCGGGGCGGCCTCGGAGGCGGTGCGCATCTCCTCGAAGGTGTCGACGATCATCTCGGCGAATTGCGCACCCGAATCCTTGCGCCCGACGATCGACGGAATGTCGTTCAGCTCCTGCGGATAGGGCACCGAGAGGATGCGCCCGCCGTTGCGGGTGGAAAACCAGGTCGGCTGGTCGTCGTGGCACCAGTCGAGGAGGTAGCGGTAGCCGGCCTCGGCGAGCAGGTCGGGGGTGGTGCGGCTCTGCGAGATCCAGGGGCCGAGCCAGCCGGCCGGCGGCTTGCCCTCCTCGCGCGCCAGGATCGCGGTGGCCTCGGCGATCAGCGCCCGCTCGTCGTCCTCGGGCAGGGTGCCCTGGCGCTCGGCATTGCTGCGGCCGTGCCCCACGACCTCGTCGCCGCGGGCGCGGAACACGTCCATCAGGCCCGGGCAGTCGGCATAGATGCGGCTGTTCACCAGCACCGAGGCCGGCAGGGACAGGTCGTCGAACAGGTCGGCGAGGCGAAACACCCCGACGCGGTTGCCCCAGTCGCGCCAGGCGTAGTTCAGCACGTCCGGCTGTGGCCCGCCCGGCGCCAGCTCGGCCCCGAGCCCGCCGCCGAAATCGAAGCACTCGACGTTCAGCGCGACGTAGACCGCGAGCCGCTTCCCCCCGGGCCAGTCATAGGCGGGGCGGCGCGGCAGGGGGCTGTAGGCGTAGCGCCCATGCGGGCGGGCCTCGTCGCTCATCGGTGTCTCCGTGGGATCATGGCTGCATGCCTTGTGCTCAGGGCTGCTTGGCGGGCGGCGGCGCCTCCGCCGGGACGGGAGGCAGGAGGATGCCCGGCACGATGGTGCCCTCGGGCCCGTACTCGCCGGCCACCGCCCGGCAGGAGGCGTCGCGGTTCTGCATCATCTGGTTCGACATCAGGGTGAAGATCGTCTGCACCTTGGCGCCGAACGGGCCTCGGGGCGGGCGCACGTCGTCGATCGTCACCTGGTAGCGCGCCAGCAAGCCCTCGAACGGCGCGGTGCCGATGCGGTAGCCGCAGACATTGGCCGCCGCGAAGATGTAGGCCGCCGTCTCCAGCGCCCGCGGCGGCGGGGCGTTGCGGATGCCCTGCGCGCTGGCCTGCGCGCAGAGGAGCGCCCCGGCGAGGGCGAGGAGCGGGGTCGGACGCATGGCGGGGATCCTCCGGACGATGCCGCACGGTCTGGGGCCGGGCTTCGGCGCGGTCTCGAACGTAGCGCGGCCGCGCGCGGGCGCCAGGGTGGCGGGGGCTGGACCATCGTCCGGGCGGGTCTCGCCACCCTGGGGCCCGCACGAATCCCGGGCACGATCCTCCGGTCTCCGCGCCTCCCACGGCCGCCCTCGGGTCTGGATCTCTCCGGCGCGCCGAGAACGACCGGCCGGAGGCCCATGACCACGATCCGCTTCCCGGCGCGGCACGCCACCCACGCCCGCCGGCCCGGGCGGTACACGGGGCGGCCCCGCTTCCTATAACGGGTGAAGGGGGCACGCGGCTTGCCACGCGAGCGGGCCCTTCGAGGACCCGCACGCCCCGCGAGGACCCGCACGCCCCGCGAGGACCCACACGCCCCGTGACCCCTCCCGCCCGATGAAACCCTTCCCCCTCCGCCGCGGCACCCTGCGCGAGCCGGGTCCCGATCTCGCCCGGCTGCCGATGGCGCCGGACCTCGCCGGCATCAACGTCGCCGAGGGCCTGCGGGCGGCGGTCGCCTTCGCGAGCATCATCCTCATCGAATGGTGGCTGGCCTGGCCGCCGCTCCTCACCATGGCGCTCGCCGCCAACCTCACCTGCTTCTGCGACATCGGCGGGCCGATCCGGCCGCGGCTGCGGGCGCTCCTCGCCTTTGCGGGGATCGGCGGCGTGGTCTGGGGCGCCTTCGGGGTGATGGAGGGCTACGGGCCCGCCCTGGTGCTGCCGGTGGCGCTCGTCGTCATCTTCGCCTGCACCTTCGCGCGGGTCTGGGGCGTGCCGGCCCAGACCGTCGGCAACGTGCTGGTGGTGGTGCTCTGCCTCGCCCTCGACCGGGCCCTGACGCCGCATCAGGGCGTCGTCGTCGCCGGGATGTTCTGGGCCGGCGGGCTCTGGGCCGCGTTCCTGGCCCTGGTGCTGTGGCGGCTCCATCCCTACCGGCCGGCCCATCTGGCGATCGGCGGCGTCTGGCGCGGCCTGTCGCGTCTCGCCCGCGACCTGCGCCGGCTCTCGGCCGACCCCGAGGGCACCGATCCCGCTGTGTGGGAGGCCCATGCGCGCGGCCATCGCCGGGCGGTGCGCGACGCCATCGAGGCCGCCCGCACCCTGGTGCTGGATCTGGCCCGCAGCCGCGCCCGGCTCTCCGAGCGCAACGCCCGGGCGCTGATCCGGCTGGAGGCGGCCGAGCAGCTGTTCGGGGTGATGATCGCCCTGTCGGATTACCTCGAGCGCGCCACCCCGGCGCAGCGGGCGGAGGCGGCCAGGCTCCTGCGCCTGCTGCCGCCGATGCTGAAGATCCTCAGTCGCGCGATCCGCCGCGACCGGCCGGTGGATCTCGGGCGCATCGAGCGGGCGCTCGCCCGGGCCAGGCCCGCCTCGGATGCCGATCCGGCCTATCGCCGGATGGCCGAGCGCATCCTCGACCGGGTCCGGATCGGCGCCAAGCTGTCGGGGCCGGAGGACCTGGCCGGCGGCGGCGGGCTCGCCGGGGCGCCGGCCCCGCCCTGGCGCGAGACCGTGCTGCAGCCGTTGCGCGCCAACCTCACCTGGTCGTCGGCCAACCTGCGCCACGCCGTGCGGGCGACCGCGGTGGCGCTGCCGGCGCTGGCCGTCACCTTCTGGTGGCCGGGCCCCTTCACCCACTGGCTCACCATCACGGTGGTGCTGACGATGCAGCCCTTCTACGCCGCCACCTGGCAGCGGGCGCTGGAGCGCATCGGCGGCACGGTGCTCGGTGGGCTGATCGGGGCGGTGCTCGCCTTCTACGCCACCTCGCCGCCGATCCTCGCCGCCATGATGGTGCCGCTCAGCGTCATCGGCTTCGCGGCCCGGGGCGTGAGCTACGGCACCTTCATCGCCTGCCTGACGCCGCTGGTCGTGGTGCTGGTGGAACTCGTCGAGCCCGGCCACTCGTCCTGGGAGATCGTCGGGATGCGGGCGCTGTTCACGGTTCTCGGCGGCGCGGTGGCGGTGCTGGCCGGCCTGCTGCTCTGGCCGCTCTGGGAGCCGGGCCGGGTGCGCGATGCGCTGCGCACCGCCCTCCAGACCCATGCCCGCTACGCCGAGGCCGTGGTGGCGGAGCGCCTGGGCGAAGGCCAGCCCGCCGCCACGGAGGCCGCCGCCCGGGCGGCGGGGCTCGCCAGCAACAACCTTGAAGCGGCGCTCTCCCGCGCCCTCCAGGAGCCGATGCGCCGCGGCCGTTCCCGCATCGAGGCCGCGATGGTCGCCGACGCCACGCTCCGCCGCATGGCCGGGCGACTGTCGATCCTGTGCCACGAGCCCGAGCCGGCGGGAGCGGAGGCCGAGGCATGGCGCGCCTGGCGGGATTGGCTCTCCCGGGCGCTCGCCGCGACGGCGGCCGGCGACAGGCTGCCGCCGAAGCCGGAGGGAGCGGATTCGGCGGCGTTCGGGCGTATCGCCGCGCAGGTCGAACTCCTGGCCGGGACGTTGCGGCGGGCGGGGATCGGTGCGCGGGAGGCCGGCGTGCCGCCCGGTCAGGAGGCGCCCTTCAAGCCCGGCGCGCCGTGAGCGGGGACGCTGGTACGCCTGCGGCCTGCATATCCTGGCGGCCCGGTTCAGTGCCCTTGGAGCCGAGGGGAGAGCCTTTCATGCGTCGAGCTTTCATGCATAAATAAATACACATGGAGCGCAGCGATGCCCAAGGTCGAGATGGATGCTCGGGCGATCGTCGCGCGCCTGCTGGCGGAAGGCTGGCTCAGCGAAGGTGGTGCGAAACACGAGAAATTCGCTCATCCGCAACGACCCGGCATAAAGATCATGGTGCCCCGGCATCGGACGCTGACGCCTGGCGTCGCCCGGGTCATCGCCCAGGCTGCCGGCTGGATCTGAGTGAGGACGAGATGCCCCGCTACATCGCCCTTATCGACGGCGAGCCCGGTGGTTACGGGGCCGCCTTTCCGGATTGCCCCGGCTGCACCGCCATGGGAGCGACGATCGACGAAGCCATCGCCCAGGCCGGGGAGGCGTTGCGCGAATGGATCGGCGACCGCCTCGTCGCCGGCCTCGCCGCGCCGGAGCCGCGCAGTGCCGACGCTCTCCTCGCCGACCCACAGGAGGCGGAAGCCGTGGCGGAGGCGGTCCTGGTCGCGACCGTGCCGCTCGTCCTCGATGAGGGCCGGTCCGTCCGGGTGAACCTCTCGCTCGATGCCGGCGCCCTCGCGATGATCGACCAGGCCGCCCGCGAGCGCGGGGTGACGCGCTCGGCATTCCTCGTCTCGGCGGCGCGGGACAAGATCATGGCCGACGGATAGCCTCCGCCGGCGCAAGGCTTGCCCTCACCCCCGCCGCAGCAGGAACACCCCCTGCGTGCCGACGAGGTTCCACACCCACCACGGCAGGGCGAAGCGCATCGGGTGGCCCGAGGCGTCGAGCGCCGAGGCGCGCTCGATCCGGGCGCCGACGAGGCGGCACAGGCCCACGAAGTCCCGGATGGTGCAGTGGTGGATGTTCGGGGTGGCGTACCAGGGATCGGGCAGGGTGTCGGTCATCGGCATCCGGCCGCGCAGCAGCAACTCGCTGCGCACCCGCCAATGGCCGAAATTCGGGAACGACACGATCGCGTGGCGGCCGATCCGCAGCAGGTGCTCCAAGACCTCCTTGGGCTGGCGCGTCGCCTGGATCGTCTGCGACAGGATCACGTAGTCGAAGGCGTCGTCCGGATAGGCCGCGAGGTCGGTGTCGGCATCGCCCTGGATCACCGGCAGGCCGTGGGCGAGGCAGGCATTGACGCCCTCGCGCGACAATTCGATCCCGCGGCCGTCGACGCCGCGCCGGTCGCGCAGGAGCGCGAGCAGCGAGCCGTCGCCGCAGCCGACGTCGAGCACCCGGGAGCCGGGCTCGACGAGGTTGAGCATCACCAGGTGGTCGATGCGCGAGGAGCCGGTGGCGTCCTGGGGCAGGATCGCCGGGGCGAGGGAGGCGGTGACGGTGCTCACAGGCCGCGCTCCCGGGCTGCCGCCGCGATGAAGCCCTTGGCCGCCGAGATCATCGCCGGCTCGTCGAGCAGGAAGGCGTCGTGGCCCTTGTCGCTCTCGACCTCGACGAAGGCGACCGGCGCCGCCGCGGCGTTCAGCGCGTGGACGATCGCTCGCGAATCGGCGGTCGGAAACAGCCAGTCGGAGGTGAAGGACATGATGCAGAACCGCGTCCTGGTGCCCCGGAAGGCGTTGGCCAGCACGCCGCCATGGTCGGCGGCGAGGTCGAAATAGTCCATCGCCCGGGTGAGGTAGAGGTAGGCGTTGGCGTCGAAGCGCTCGACGAAGGTGATGCCCTGGTGGCGCAGGTAGCTCTCGATCTGGAAGTCGGCGTCGAACGAGAAGGTCGGGGCGTCCCGGTCCTGGAGCCGGCGGCCGAACTTGCGGTGGAGGGCCGGCTCCGACAGGTAGGTGATGTGGGCGCCCATCCGGGCGACGCCGAGCCCCTTGGCGGGGCGCGTGCCGACATCGAGGTAGCGCCCGCCATGCCAGTTCGGATCGGCCAGGATCGCCTGCCGGCCGACCTCGTGGAAGGCGATGTTCTGGGCCGAGTGGCGGGCTCCCGTGGCGATCGGCATCGCGGCGAAGACCCGCTCGGGGTAGCTCGCCGCCCATTGCAGCACCTGCATCCCGCCCATCGAGCCGCCGATGCACAGGAACAGGTCCTTGATGCCGAGCCGGTCGAGCAGCATCGCCTGGCCGCGGACCATGTCGCGGATCGTCACCAGCGGGAAGTCGAGCCCGTAGGCCCGGCCGGTCGCCGGATCGAGCGAGGCCGGGCCGGTCGTGCCCATGCACGACCCGACCACGTTGGCGCAGATCACGAAGTAGCGGTCGGTGTCGACCGGCTTGCCGGGCCCGACCAGGCGATCCCACCAGCCGCCCTTGCCGGTGACCGGATGGGTGTTGGCGACGTGCTGGTCGCCCGTCAGCGCGTGGCAGACCAGCACCGCGTTGCTGCGGGCCTCGTTGAGGGTGCCGGCGGTCTGGTAGGCGATCTGCCACGGCGCCAGGTCCACGCCCGCATCCATCGCCAGCGGCGCGTCGGCTCCGAACCGGGCGACGGGGCTCGTCGGCTCGTCCGCCTGGGAGGCGGATTCGGCGCCGGGCTTCAGGAGTGGTGTGGCCATGCTTCTCACGGGGCTGTCGCCGGATGGCGGGCTTGAGACGAGGCTGAAGCTTGCGAAAAACCGGAGGCGGTTCGTTCTCCAAACCGGACCGGCCGTTAAAGCGTCCGAAAATTCCGCTTCGACGGACGAAAGAGGTAGGGCTTCGCTGTCCCGCCGTCAATCGACGGAAGGGTTTTCTCCGGGGCGGCGCCCTCAGGCGGCCCTGGCCCGCGGCCGCGGGCGGTCGTAAGACGGATCTTCCCGCCGCCTCGCCCCTTGAACGCCATGACGTCGACCCCGCCCGCCGACCTCGCCGCCCTTCGGGCCGACATCGACCGCATCGATTCGGCGATGCACGACCTCCTGATGGAGCGCGGCCGGATCATCGACCGGCTGATCGCCGTCAAGAAGACCTCGGCCTCCGGTTCCGCCTTCCGGCCCGGCCGCGAGGCCTCGATGATGCGGATGATCGCCGAGCGCCATCGGGGCCTGCTCCCCCTCGACACCGTGGAGGGGATCTGGCGCGTCATCATCGCGACCTTCACCTACGTGCAGGCGCCGTTCGCGGTCCATGCCGACGTCTCGGGCGGCGACGCGCCGATGCGCGATTCGGCCCGGTTCCATTTCGGCTTCACGGTGCCGTACCGGCCGCATCCGAGCGCCGCCGCGGTCATCGCGGCGGTCGCCGCCTCGCGCGGCGATCTCGGGGTGTTCCGCCTCGACCAGGGCGTGACGGCGGGCGCCTGGTGGCGCCAGCTCGCGGGGCCCGGCCGCCCGAAGGTGATTGCGCGCCTGCCCTTCATCGAGCGGCCCGGCCACCCGGCCGGCACCCCGGTCTTCTGCATCGCCAAGCCCCTCGACGACCCGAGTGCGGCCCAGCGCGACTGGGTGCTCTACGCCGCCCGGTTCGAGCGCTGGCGCGACGACGCGGCGGAAGCGGTGGCGGAACTGGGCGGCGAGGTGGTGGCGAGCGCCGGAATCGGCGGGGGCCTGAGCCAGCTCCTGGCTTTGCCCGGGAGCGTGACCCCGGAGGATGCGCGGGCGGCACTCGGGGAAGCGGGCGCGACGCCGGGGGAATTCGAGGAGATCGGCAGCCACGCGGCGCGGTTCCGCGTGGGGGAGGGGTAGAAAGAAGTGGCTCTTCCCCTCCCCCTTGTGGGGAGGGGCTAGGGGTGGGGGTGGTGCAGGAGGCACCACCTCGCTCTATACGGCACCACCCCCACCCCCGACCCCTCCCCACAACTTGCAGCGATACCGGGCAAGCCCGGGATCGCCTGGGGGAGGGGAGAGGTGCTACGCCGACACCCCGAGCCGCCGGTTGAGTCCCAGCGCCCCCAGCGTGCAGACCGCACCCGACAGCAGGTACACCCCGACCCACGGCAGCCCGAGATGGCTCGACGCGTAGAGCGCGACCAGCGGGGCGAAGCCGGCGCCGACGAGCCAGGCGAGGTCCGAGGTGAGCGCCGAGCCGGTATAGCGGTACCGGGTGCCGAAATTCTCCGCGATGGCGCCGGAGCTCTGGCCGTAGGCGAGGCCGAGCAGCGCGAAGCCGACCACCACGAAGATCGTCTGGCCGGGCATGCTGTCGCCGAACAGCAGCGGCGCGACGATGCTGCCGACGGCGAACAGGCCGATCAGCGCGGCGGCGAGCGCGATGGTCGAGCGCCGCCCGATCTGGTCGGCGATGAGGCCGGACATGACGATCGTCATCGTGCAGATGACGGCGCCGGCGAACTGCACCATCAGGAACTCGCCGACCGAGCGGCCGGTGAACAGGTTGATCCAGCTGACCGGGAACACGGTCACGAGGTGGAACAGGGCGTAGCAGGCCAGCGGCACGAAGGCGCCGACCAGGATGTTGCGGCCGGTGGCCCGCACCGTCTCGACGACCGGCTCGGGCTCGAGCTCGTCGGCCTCGAGCAGGCGGCGGAACTCTTCCGTCGCGACCAGGCGAAGCCGCGCGAACAGGGCCACGACGTTGATCGTGAAGGCGACGAAGAACGGGTAGCGCCAGCCGAAGCCCATGAAGTCGGCATCCGACAGCTGGAGCTGGAAGAACGCGAACAGCCCGCTCGCCAGCATGAAGCCGACCGGCGCGCCGAGCTGCGGCAGCATCGCGTACCAGCCGCGGCGGTTCTTCGGCGCGTTGAGGGCGAGCAGCGAGGCCAGCCCGTCCCAGGCGCCGCCGAGCGCCAGGCCCTGGCCGATCCGGCACAGGCCGAGCAGCACGGCCGACCAGTGCCCGAAGGACTCGTAGCCCGGCAGGAAGGCGATGAGGCAGGTCGAGAGGCCGAGCAGGAACAGCGCGATGGTGAGCTTGGTGGCCCGGCCGTAGCGCCGGTCGACCGCCATGAACAGCACCGAGCCGACCGGACGGGCCACGAAGGCGAGGGCGAACAGCCCGAACGCGTACAGCGTGCCGGTCACCGGATCGGCCCAGGGGAAGACCAGGCGCGGGAAGACCAGCACGCAGGCGAGGCCGAACACGAAGAAGTCGAAGAACTCCGAGGTGCGGCCGATGATGACGCCGAGCGCGATCTCGCCGGGGGCGACGTGGCCCGGCTCCGACGAGACCAGGCGGGCATCCCGTTCCGGCTTGGAGGAGTTGGCGGCGGCGTCGTCCGCCGTGATCGTGGCCATATCGGAATCCTGCTTCGTCACTCTACGAAGGTCCCTTCCTTAGAGGAGAACCGGCCATGTGGGGGCCTGGACAAAACGTCCAATCCCGCGGGAGCCCCGGTCGGCGTACACGACGAAAGCCGTATGCTGACCGTCCGGGCTGCCCGTGAAACACTTGCGCCTCCTCCTCGTACTTCCCTTCATCCTCCTGACCGGAGGATGCAATATGGTGCTGCTTTCGCCCGCGGGCGACGTGGCGCTGCAACAGCGTAACCTGCTGATCGCCTCCACGGTGCTGATGCTCCTCATCATCGTGCCGGTGATGGCGCTCACCATCGCCTTCGCCTGGCACTATCGCGAGGGCAACAAGAAGGCCGTCTACGATCCCGATTTCCATCACTCGACCGGGCTCGAGGTGGTGATCTGGTCGGCGCCCTTGCTGATCATCGTGGCGCTCGGCGCGCTGACCTGGCTCGGCACCCACCTGCTCGATCCCTATCGGCCCGTGACGCGCATCAGCGCCGCAAAGCCGATCGTGTCGAGTGTGGGCGACCCGATGGTCTCGGGCAAGCCCCTGGTGATCCAGGTCGTCGCCCTCGACTGGAAGTGGCTGTTCCTCTACCCCGAGCAGGGCGTCGCCTCGCTCAACGAGGTCGCCGCCCCCGTCGACCGGCCGATCGAGTTCCGCATCACCTCCTCCTCGGTGATGAACTCGCTGTTCATCCCGGCGCTCGCCGGCCAGATCTACGCCATGCCGGGCATGCAGACGCGGTTGAACGCCGTCATCAACAAGGCCGGCGACTACGAGGGCTTCTCCGCCAACTACAGCGGCGCCGGGTTCTCGCACATGCGCTTCACCTTCAAGGGCGTCGACGAGGGCGCGTTCAGCGCCTGGGTCGACAAGGTCAAGCAGGAGGGCGGCGGCCTCACCCGGGCCGACTACCTGAAGCTCGAGCGCCCGAGCGAGAAGGAGCCGGTGCGCTACTACAAGGCCGTCGACGCCGACCTCTACGACGCGATCCTCAACATGTGCGTCGACCGCGCCAAGATGTGCATGCACGACATGGCCTCCATCGACGCCCGCGGCGGCGGCGGCCGCGAGGGCCTGCACAGCGTCATGAGCCTGACCTACGACAAGGCCGTCCGCCGCGGCACCGGGGCGACCCAGCAGGCGACCTTCGTCACCGCGCTCTGCACCCCCGCCGATGCCTACGGCCTCGGCAACGCCTCCAAGACGGCCGCCGCGAACGCGACGCCGCGCGTGAACTGAGCCGCTTTCCGCCGGGCCGGTCACCGGCCCGGCGGCGACACCGACGCGGGAACGACGAGCCGTCCGGAACCGCCCCCGTGCGGGTCCGCCGGCCCGGACCCCGACGACGCTACCTGCACTCCAGGCTGAGCCATGAATTCCGAACCCAACCCGATCGACACCTACCCGCATTGGTGGCGGCTGCTGTTCGGCCGCTTCACCCTCGAATCCCTGCCGCTCCACGAGCCGATCGTGGTGGTGACCTTCCTGGCGGTCGCGGTCGGCGGCCTCGCCGTCGTCGGTCTCCTCACCCGCTACAAGCTGTGGGGCGTCTTGTGGCGCGACTGGTTCACCAGCGTCGACCACAAGAAGATCGGGATCATGTACATGGTCCTGGGCCTCGTCATGCTGCTGCGGGGCTTCGCCGACGCGGTGCTGATGCGCTCGCAGCAGGCCATCGCCCATGGCGGCTCCGAAGGCTTCCTGCCGCCGCACCACTACGACCAGATCTTCACCGCCCACGGCGTGATCATGATCTTCTTCGTGGCGATGCCGCTGGTCACCGGGCTGATGAACTACGTCGTGCCGCTGCAGATCGGTGCGCGCGACGTCGCCTTCCCGTTCCTGAACAACTTCAGCTTCTGGATGACCACCGGCGGCGTCGTACTGACGATGATGTCGCTGTTCATCGGCGAGTTCGCGGCCACCGGCTGGCTCGCCTATCCGCCGCTGTCGAACATCGCCTACTCGCCGAGCGTGGGCGTCGACTACTACATCTGGGCGCTCCAGATCGCCGGCATCGGCACGACGCTCTCGGGCGTCAACCTGATCGCCACCATCGTCAAGATGCGGGCGCCCGGCATGTCGATGATGAAGATGCCGGTCTTCACCTGGACCTCGCTCTGCACCAACATCCTGATCGTGGCGTCGTTTCCGGTGCTCGGCGCCGTGCTGGCGCTGCTCACCCTCGACCGCTACGTCGGCACCAACTTCTTCACGAACGATCTCGGCGGCAACCCGATGATGTACGTGAACCTGATCTGGATCTGGGGTCACCCCGAGGTCTACATCCTGGTGCTGCCGGCCTTCGGCATCTTCTCCGAGGTGACCTCGACCTTCTCCGGCAAGCGCCTGTTCGGCTACGCCTCGATGGTCTACGCCACGGTCGTCATCACCATCCTGTCCTACCTGGTCTGGCTGCACCACTTCTTCACCATGGGGTCGGGGGCGAGCGTCAACTCGTTCTTCGGCATCACCACGATGATCATCTCGATCCCCACGGGCGCGAAGATCTTCAACTGGCTGTTCACGATGTATCGCGGCCGGATCCGCTTCGATCTGCCGATGATGTGGACGGTGGCCTTCATGCTGACCTTCGTCATCGGCGGCATGACCGGCGTGCTGCTGGCCGTGCCCCCGGCCGACTTCATCCTGCACAACTCGCTGTTCCTGGTCGCGCACTTCCACAACGTGATCATCGGCGGCGTGCTGTTCGGCCTGTTCGCCGGCATCTACTACTGGTGGCCGAAGGCCTTCGGCTTCCGCCTCGACCCGTTCTGGGGCAAGGTCTCGTTCTGGTGCTGGGTGGTCGGCTTCTGGGTCGCCTTCACGCCGCTCTACATCCTGGGCCTGATGGGCGTGACCCGGCGGATGAGCTCGTTCGGCGGGACCGAGTACCAGCCGCTCTTCGTCATCGCGGCCTTCGGCGCGGCGCTGGTCGCCTGCGGCATCGCCGCGATGCTGATCCAGTTCGCCGTCAGCATCCTGCGGCGCGAGCAGCTGCGCGACCTCACCGGCGACCCGTGGGGCGGCCGCACCCTCGAATGGGCGACCTCCTCGCCGCCGCCCGACTACAACTTCGCCTTCACGCCCCTGGTGCATGACGGCGACGCCTGGTCGGACATGAAGGCCCGCGGCTACAAGCGTCCGCTGGACGGCTACAAGGCCATCCACATGCCCAAGAGCACCGGCGCCGGCGTGATCATCTCCGCCATCGCCACGGTCTTCGGCATCGCCATGGTCTGGCACGTCTGGTGGCTCGCGGTGATCTCGTTCTTCGGCGCGATCGCGGCGGTCATCATCCACACCTTCAACTACGACCGCGACTTCTACATCCCCGCCGACGAGGTCGCGCGGACCGAGGCCGAGCGCACCCGCACGCTCGCTCTCGTGAAGGCCTGAGGAACCCGCCATGGCCCACGCACACAACGCCGCAGCGGATGACGGCGAGCTGCACTTCTACGTCACGGACGACGAGCACGGCCACGCCGAGGGCGGGACCATGCTCGGGTTCTGGCTCTACCTGATGAGCGACTGCCTCATCTTCGCGATCCTGTTCGCGACGTACGGCGTCCTCGGCCGGAACTACGCGGCGGGTCCGTCCGGGGCGGACCTGTTCGACCTCAAGCTCGTGGCGGTGAACACCTCCATGCTGCTGTTCTCCTCCATCACCTATGGCTTCGCCATGCTGGAGATGGAGAAGGGCGACCAGCGGATGACGCAACGGTGGCTCGCGATCACCGGGGCCTTCGGCCTCTGCTTCATCGGCCTCGAGCTCTACGAGTTCGCCCACCTGATCCACGAGGGCGCCACGCCCCAGCGCAGCGCCTTCCTGTCCTCGTTCTTCACCCTGGTGGGGACGCACGGCCTGCACGTCACCTTCGGGTTGATCTGGCTCGTGACCCTGATGGTGCAGGTGCACCAGCGCGGCCTGATCCCGGCCAACAAGCGTCGGCTGATGTGCCTGAGCATGTTCTGGCACTTCCTCGACGTGATCTGGATCGGCGTCTTCACCTTCGTCTACCTGATGGGGTCCCTGAAATGAGCGCCCGCGCTCCCGTCTCCGACGATGTCCACGTCGAGGTCGTCCACGACCACCACGAGGCCGGCCACGGCAGCCGGAGGGAATACATCACCGGCTTCGTCCTGTCGGTGATCCTGACGGCGATCCCGTTCTGGCTGGTGATGGCCGGGGTCTTCACCGACCCGCGGGTGACCTCGTTCGTCATCATGGCCTTCGCGGTGGCGCAGATCGTGGTCCACATGGTCTACTTCCTGCACATGAACGCGCGCTCGGAAGGCGGCTGGACCATGATGGCGCTGATCTTCACCGTCGTGCTGGTGGTGATCGCGCTCTCGGGCTCGCTCTGGGTGATGTACCACCTCAACGCCAACATGATGCCGATGTCGCCGGGCGACATGCGCACCATGCCGTGACGGTGCCCGACGATCGTCCGATGCCGGCCGGGGCGGTTGCGCCCCGGTCCTCCTCAAGGCCCAAGCGCCTCCTCCTGCTCGGGCTCTCGCTCCTGGCGACGGTCCTGTTCCTCGCCCTCGGCATCTGGCAGGTCGAGCGCCGGGCCTGGAAGCTCGACCTCATCGCCCGGGTCGAGGCGCGGCTCGCCGCGGCCCCCGTCCCGGCGCCCGACCGGGCCGACTGGCCCAGGATTTCTCGCGAGGCCGACAAGTATCGCCGCGTCACGGCGACCGGCCGCTTCCTGCCCGACCGGGCAATCCGCACGATGGCGGTGACCGAGAAGGGCGCCGGCTCCTGGCTCCTCGTGCCCCTCGTCACCGCATCCGGCGACACGATCCTGATCAATCGCGGCTTCGTGCCTCCCGACTGGCAGGGCTCGGCCGGGGAGGGGAGCGTGACGGTGACGGGCCTCCTGCGCCTGCCTGAGCCCGGCGGCGGCTTCCTGCGCAGCAACGATCCGGCCCATGACCGCTGGTATTCGCGCGATGTCGCGGCGATCGCGGCGGCGCGGAACTTGGGCCCGGTGGCGCCCTACTTCATCGACGCGGATGCCTCCGGCAACGGGCCGGGCCGGCCGGTGGGCGGGCTCACCGTGGTGGCGTTCCACAACAGCCACTTGGTCTATGCGCTGACCTGGTTCGGGCTCGCCCTGTTGTCGGGCTATGCCGTGTACCGGCTGCTGCGGGAGCCGGGGATGGGGTGAGAGATTGCTTTCATCTCACGACCCACGAGACAGGCCGGCGCTGTCTTCAACTCCAGTTCTTTCCGACCCGCGACCTCATCCTGAGGTGTTAGTCGATCAAAGATCGACTGACCTCGAAGGAGGGCTCCAGATGCCTCGCTGCGACCTGGAGCCCTCCTTCGAGGCTCACTTCGTTCGCACCTCAGGATGAGGTCGCGTGTGGGGAAGAGCCGGGAGCCGCACGTGAACGGTCCTGCCGTGTACCTGCTCGAGGGGTGTCGGGGGAGTGCGATGCGGGCAGGGCTTCGGCTCGGGAGCGTGAATTGGAGGCCCCCCTTCACCCCCTCAATACGCCACCCGCTTCTCGACATACCGGAACTGGATCGCCGTCAGCCCGATCACGATCGCCATCAGCACCACCGACTGCGCCGCCGAGCCGCCGAGATCGGCGCCGATGCGGCCGTCCTGGTAGACCTTGTAGACGAGGGTCTGGGTCGCCCGGCCCGGGCCGCCATGGGTGAGCACGTCGATGACGCCGAACGTCTCGCAGAAGGCGTAGACGACGTTGACGACCATCAGGAAGAACGTGGTCGGCGAGAGCAGCGGGAAGACGATGGTCCAGAACCGCCGCGCAGGACCCGCGCCGTCGATCGCCGCCGCCTCAATCACGCTGCCGGGGATCGCCTGGAGGCCGGCGAGGAAGAACAGGAAATTATACGAGACCTGCTTCCAGGCCGCCGCCATCACCACCAGGATCATGGCGTGGTTCCCGTCGAGCAGCGGGTTCCACGGGATGCCGATCCCGTTGAGGCCGCGGGCGATCAGCCCGAGGCCGGGCTGGAACAGGAAGCCGAACAGCACGCCCGCCACGGCGGGCGCCACGGCATAGGGCCAGATCAAGAGGGTGCGGTAGATCCCGGAGCCCCGGATCTCCCGGTCGGCCATCACGGCGAGCAGCAGCGCGAAGCTCAAGGACAGCCCCGCCACCGCCGCGGCGAAGACCAGCGTGGTGACGAGGGCCTGGTAATAGGCCGGGTCCGCGAACAGGGCCCGGTAATTGTCGAACCAGACGAACTCCGTCGAGAGCCCGAACGCGTCCTGCATCTGGAACGACTGCCAGACCGCCTGCACGGCCGGCCAGTAGAAGAACAGGCCGACGATGAGGAGCTGCGGCGCGATCAGCGCCGCCGGCAGCAGCCGGCCTCCGAAGGTGATGCGTTCGGGTCCCATGGTATTACCGTCCGGCCTGCTTCTCGAACTGGCGCAGCATCGCGTTGCCGCGGGTCGCCGCCTCGTCGAGGGCCTGCTTGGCGGTCTTCTTGCCGGCCAGTGTCGCCTCGATCTCCTCGGCCCACAGGTCGCGCATCTGCGGCAGGTTGCCGAGACGCAGGCCGCGGGAATTCTCGGTCGGCGGCTTGTTGGTCAGCTCCTTGATCGGCGTCTCGAGCGCCGGGTTCTTGGCGTAGAAGCCGTCCGCCTTCGACTTCTCGTAGGCCGCCTTGGTGATCGGCATGTAGCCGGTGGTCTGGTGGAGCTTGGCCTGCCGGTCGGTGTCGGACAGGAAGGCGAAGAACTTCGCCACGCCCTTGTACTCGTCGGGCTTCTTGCCGCCCATCACCCACAAGGAGGCGCCGCCGATGATGCTGTTCTGCGGCGCGCCCGGCATGTCGGGATAGTAGGGCATCGGCGCCGAGGCCCAGGCGAACTTGGCCGCGCCCTTGACGTTGCCGTAGGAGCCGGACGAGCCGAACATGATCGGGCATTCGCCGGCGGTGAAGCGGCCGAAGCCGCTGTCGTAGCGGCCGGAGTAATCGAAGGTCTTGTCCTTCTGCGCCTCGGCCAGGTTGCCGAGGTGCTTGACCTGGAGCGGCCCGTTGATCTCGAGCGTGGTGTCGAGGCCGTCCATGCCGTTGGCCTTGGTGGCGACGGGGACGTTGTGCCAGGCCGAGAGCTGCTCGATGTTGAGCCAGGTGACCCAGGTGGTCGAGAAGCCGCAATTCGGGAAGCCGTTCTGCGTCAGCTTCTTGGCCGCGGCGAACAGGTCCGGCCAGGTCTTCGGCGGCTCCGAGAGGCCGATCGACTTCAGCGCGTCGGTGTTGACCCACATCACCATCGACGACGAGTTGAACGGGAACGAGAGCATCTCGCCCTTGGTCGTCGAGTAGTAGCCGGTGATCGCCGGCAGGTAGGCGTTCGGGTCGAACGGCTCGCCGGCATCCTTCATCAGCTGGTAGACCGGCTTGATCGCGCCCTTGGCCGACATCATCGTGGCGGTGCCGACCTCGAACACCTGCATGATGTGCGGTGCGGTGCCGGCGCGGAAGGCGGCGATGCCGGCATTCAGCGTCTCGCCGTAATTGCCCTTGTAGGTCGGCACGACCTTGTAGTCGCCCTGGCTCGCGTTGAACTCGTCGGCGAGGCGGTTGACGGCGTCGTTGTTGGCGCCCGTCATCGCGTGCCACCATTGCAGCTCGGTGACGGCGAGCGCCGGGGTGGCGGCGAGCGCCAGGCCTAAGCCCGCGAGCGCGATGCGGATGGTCGTGGTGGGGGCCATCGGGGTGTCGTCTCCTCGTGTGCGGCCCCTCATGCGGGGCCCGCGTGACACTCCGACGACAGGGCCCGCCGGGGGTGACCGCGGCCCGCACCGTCCTACGGCGGCGGGGCGCTTGTTAGTAGCTGGCTAAGCACAGCCGCGACCGGGGGACAAGGGGCGTTCGCGAGGACCGCGACGTCGCCGGAGCCGTCCTCCCGACCACCTCATGACGAGGTCGTGAGCGCGACGGGCCGGGGCGCTGCGTGGCCGATCCTGTCATGCATCGTCGCACGGGGCGGAACGTGGTTCCCGGCTGCCATCGGCCGCAGACATGACAAAGGCGGGTCCGCGCTCGCGCGCGGCCCGCCTCGTACGGTGACGGCGGTCTTGAGACGACCGGCTAACCCTTAATGGGCTTCGCGCACGGCCACGGCGTTCGGCGTCAGGCCGAAGCGCTCGGCGAGGTGCCAGCGCAGCTCGCGGGAGGAGTGGTAGCCGTAGCTCTTGTCGATCAGGTGACTCACGTCGATCGGGTTCTTGCCCTCGCCGAAACGGCTGATCTGGTCGACGTGGAAGGTAGAGCCATTGAAGGCGGAAGGCGCGCCGTCGCGCCGGGTAAATTCAAACAACATGATGTCTTTTCTTCTATCTTTGCGGCGCTCCGCGGGGGAGCGACTGTGCGTGGCAGGCGGCCATGTGGCCGCCAGCGGAGCATGCGACGAGTCCGCGGACTCATAACGCTCCAGTACGGCCGAGGTTCCGTAACCTTAACGGGATTATCGTTAAGATCACGTAAACCCGGGCCGAGAGGCGCCCTTAGGCGACCTGCAGGTTCACGGCCGACATCTTCGAGCTGTCGCGCCGGTCGGCCTGCAGCTCGTAGGAGACCTTCTGGCCCTCGACGAGGCCGCGCAGGCCAGCCCGCTCCACCGCGGAGATGTGGACGAAAACGTCCTTGCCGCCATCATCCGGCTGGATGAAGCCGAAGCCCTTCTGGTCGTTGAACCACTTGACAGTACCAGTATTCACGCGGTCGTCCTCGTCTCGTTAGAAGTCGCAGCGGGCCACCCTCGACAGCGAGGGCAACGCGGCGCGACGGCGCCAAGTATTTCGGGAGGTGGCTCGTCTTCGCGGGGCCCATGGAGCCCATGCGGGGCTCGATCGCCCGGAGCCACCCGCCCGTTGCCGCTGATCCCTATTTAGGATCTCACTCTGTCCGGAACAAGGCAGGGTGTCCCGATCGTTGCGCGGCATGCGGTCAGGGGGTGCGATCAGGGATGGCTGCGCCCGCGCTGGTTGGGGTCGATCCCGCCCTCGGGCGTGGTGTCGTTGGCCACGTCGCCCTCGTCGGTGTTGGCGCCGGCGAGGTCCTGGGGATCGCCGCCGGTCATGCCCTTCGAGGTACCGATTCCGGGATTTCCCTTCAGGTCGGCATCGGTCGGCGTCGTGGTCTTCGGCTGCTTCGAGCTCATGGGGCTTCCTTCCGGGATTCTCTGTCGATGGGCCCGCTCAACGGTTGAGGGCCCGCTCCAGTTCGTCCCGGCTCATGCGCGAGCGGCCCTTGATGTCGCGGCGCTTCGCCTCGTCGTAGAGGGCGGCGCGGGTCGCATGGGACCGCGTGTCGCGCTCCTTGGCGCGGGTGCGGCGGAAATTCGTCCGGTTCTCGGACGGGCTCTCCTGGTTGGAGGCGCCGGCCTCGCGCAACGCGATAGCGATGGCCTGGCGCCGGTCGGTCACCGGCTCGCCGTCGCTGCGCTCCAGTTCGCCCTCCTTGAACTCGTGCATCACCCGGGCGATCGTGCCCTTCTGGGCGTCCGTGGTCTTGTGAGTGGTCCTGTGGGTGGACTTGGGGGAGGCCATGGCGTCGTCCCTCTCGCTCGCGGGCGCCCGGGCGCCCCGTTCACGGGGGATCAACGTCGACGGGCTTGAGGCGTTTCGGGTCGCGCAGCCCGGGCCTGCGTGGAATTCCCCTGTCGCGTCCGGCGGATTGCTCCCATATACCGACGACATCGTACAGTGTCGGACGCTCCATGGCGGGTATCTCGGTTTCCCTCGAAGGTTCCAACATCCAACTCTCGTTCCAGAAGGACGACCAGGCCACCGCGGTCATCATGGATGCGAGCGCGGCCCGCGCCCTCGTGCGCGCGGTGGGCCAGCTCCTCACGGTGATGCACGAACCGGACGAGGCCGAGGCGGACGATCTCGGCGACGAGGACGCGGCGCTGCTGGACGTGACCTCGCCGGCGATCGAGGTCGGCACCGACGAGCAGGGCCAGGCTGTGGTCGCGCTCCAGGCCGGCGGCCTGCCGCCGTTCCAGCTCCGCCTCACCGACGAGGAGGCCCGGCACGTCGCCACCTCCCTCAACGAGATCCTGAACGCCCCGCGCGACGTGCGCAGCTCGCATGGCGGGCATTGAGCGATCCAGAGGTCTCGATCGACAGGAGTCGCGATCGACACGAAAAGGGCGCCCCTCGGGGCGCCCTTCGTCGTTAGAAACGCGTGCCCGGATTGGTCGGGCCGCCCGGCAGGTAATCCGGCTCGGAGCCGGGCCCGGTCGGATCGGTGATCCCCGGGTCGTTGACCGGGTAGGGCGAGCGCGGCCCGGTCGGGCCGGTATCGGGCAGTTCGTCGGGGGCGACCGGCGGTGGGATGTCGCCCGGGATGCCGCCGCCTGGGGTCGGCTCGGGAAGACCGGGATTGGCCATGGTCGTGCCTCCTCTTCGGGGTGGGGTATGGGGGTTTAAACCGCCGGGCCGGCGGCAGTTCCGTCGCGGCAGGGCGTCGGAACCGGCCCGACCCCGGGTCGTTGCCAGGGCACAAAACCCCCTTGGAGTAAGATCCGATGCCGAGCATCACCCAGGCCAAAATCCTCATCATGGCGACCGACGGCTTCGAGCAATCCGAGCTCGAGGTGCCGAAGGCCAAGCTCGCGGAAGCCGGCGCGCAGGTGACGGTGGCCGCCCCGCAATCGCGCCAGAAGCCGGACAGCATCCGCGGCTGGGACGAGACCGACTGGGGCCGCCCGGTGGCGGTGGATGCCGACATCGAGAGCATCGACGCCTCGGCCTACGACGCCCTGGTGCTGCCCGGCGGCCAGATCAACCCGGACAAGCTGCGCCTGGAGCCGAAGGCCCTGGAGATCCTGCGCAGCTTCCTGGCGAGCGGCAAGGTCGTCGCCGCGATCTGCCACGCGCCCTGGCTGCTGGTCGAGGTCGGCGCCGCCAAGGGCCGCAAGATGACGTCCTACGCCTCGATCAAGACCGACGTGATCAATGCCGGCGCCGAGTGGCACGACCTGCCCGTGGTCACCGACAAGGGCATCGTGACCAGCCGCAACCCGGGCGACCTCGACGCCTTCTCGGCCAAGATCATCGAGGAGGTCCAGGAGGGCCGCCACGACCGGGCGGCGTGACCCGGAGCCTCCCGCTTCTCACCCCGCCTTGCGCACCGGCTGGCACGCCAGCACCGCGTCGGCGGGGCGGCCCGTCAGCTCGGCCCGGTGATCGAAGCGGGTGGTGAAGGTGCCGACCCCGGCGGTGGCCGAGCGCAGCTCGACGATCAGGTCGGTCATCTCGGCCTCCGGGATCAGGGCCTCGACGACGTCCCAGCCCGACCAGCCGGGCCGGGCGTCGAAGCCGAGGATCTGGCCGCGGCGGGCGGTGACGAGGCCGGTGGCCTTGGCGGTGGCGCCGCTCGGCACCGCCATCGACACCGCCAGGACCGGCTCCAGCAGCACCGGCCCGGCCTTGGCGAGGGCCTCCTCCAGCGCCAGGCGGGTCGCGGCCTGGAAGGCGGCGTCCGACGAATCGACCGCGTGGGCGGCGCCGTCCCTGAGCGTCACCGCGAGGTCGACCACCGGGAAGCCGAGCGGCCCCCTCGCGGTGAAGGCCCGGGCCCCGGCCTCGACCGAGGCGACGTACTGGCGCGGCACCGCGCCGCCCACCACCTCGTCCTCGAAGACGAACCCCTCGCCCCGGGGCAGCGGCCGCACCGCGAGCGCCACGTCGGCGAACTGGCCGTGGCCGCCGGTCTGCTTCTTGTGCCGCGCCCGCGCCTCGGCGGGCCCGCGGATCGTCTCGCGATAGGCCACCCGTGCCGGTTCGGTCTCGACCCCGATGCCGAAGCGCGACCCCAGGCGCTCCACCGCGACCCGCAGGTGCATCTCGCCCTGGCCCGACAGGCGCAGGTCGCCGAGTTCGGCACGGTGCTCGACGATGAGCGCCGGGTCCTCCTCGGCGAGCTTGGTCAGCGCCGCCGAGAGCCGCACGTCGTCCTTGCGGTCGCGCACCCTGAGCGCCAGGGCGTGGACCGGGTCCGGCGCCGTCAACTCGGCCAGGGCCTCCGGCGCCGCGGCCCCGGTCGCCAGGGTCTCGGCGGTGGCGACGCAATCGAGCTTGGCGAATCCCGCGACCTCGCCCGCCTGCGCCTCCGGCACCCGGTGGCCCGTGGCGCCCGCTAGCTGGGTCAGCGCCGCCACCCGGGCGGTGCCGCCGCCCGACCCCGTCACCGCCTCGCCCTCGCGGATCGCCCCGCGCAGCACCCGGCCGACCGAGAGCTTGCCGCCAAAGCCGGTATGCAGGGTCTTCATCACCTGGACGAGCGGCGCGCCCTCGTCCGCCACGCCGAGGCGCGCCCGGGTCTCGGCGAGGCCCGGCGCCTCGTGCCGCAGTGCCTTCAACAGGCGGGTGATGCCATGCCCGTGCTCGGCCGAGCCGAACAGCACCGAGACCACCTGGCCCCGGCGCAGCTCGCTCGCGAGATCGGAAAAG
Organism: Methylobacterium aquaticum; assembly: GCF_016804325.1. Classification (NCBI taxonomy): domain Bacteria; kingdom Pseudomonadati; phylum Pseudomonadota; class Alphaproteobacteria; order Hyphomicrobiales; family Methylobacteriaceae; genus Methylobacterium; species Methylobacterium aquaticum. Next base: position 1,651,492 of record NZ_CP043627.1, on the reverse strand, counting down.
ACCCGGTCGGCCTGCGGCTCCACCTCGGCGATCAGGTCTTCCATGAGCGCGTCGTCGTGGTCGGCCAGGCGCTCCAGCATGGTGTAGCGCTCGGCCTTCTCCCGCGGCAGCTCGCCGTCGGGCAGGGCCACCACCTCGCTCGGGGCCTGCTCGCGCCAGATGAAGGCGCGCTCCAGCGCGAGATCGATGAAGCCGACCGCCGCCTCGCCCTCCATCAGGGGGATCTGGCGCAGGAGGAGCGGCACCCGCGAGGCGGGCTGGAGCAGGGCGAGCGCATCGCGCAGGCTGCCCGGCGCGGTCTCGGCCTTGTTGATGAACAGGAGGCGCGGGATGCCGGCGGTCTCGAGCTCGCGCAGGCACAGTTCCAGGGCCGGCAGCTTGCGCTCGTCGGCCTCGCAGACCACGACCGCGGCGTCGCAGGCCGGCAGCACCGCCCGCAGGTCGTGCGCGAACTCGATCGAGCCCGGACAATCGACGAAGGTGAAGGCCTCGCCCAGGAAGCGCGCGGTGGCGAAGGCGGGCTCGACGCTCATGCCGTGCGCCCGCGCCTCGGGCGAGGTGTCGCCGATCCGGGCGCCGACGCGCCCGGGCCGGTCGATCGTGCCGGCGCGATGGAGGAGGGCCTCGAGCAGGGCGGTCTTGCCGCTCTGGAACGGACCGACGATCGCGATGCACCTGTGCTGCGCAGCCACGGGGCGTCTCCCACGTTCATCTTTGTTGACAGGAAGTTAAGCACCGGCTTGCAGCTCGGTCCAGGTGGCAGGTGTGCAGGCGCGAAGAGAAGCCGATATAGGCGCGGACGGCCCGGCTGGATGCGGGCGACGACGAGGGGACGGCCGGATGCCCGAGATCGACATCGACCATCTTCGCGGCTGGATCGGCCGCACCCGGGAGGTCGAGGACATCGTGACGCCGCGCCTCGTGGCCGAGTACCGGGCGACGCTGGCGCCCCACCTCGCCCCGGCAGGGGAGGGCGAGGCGCCGCTGGCGCTCCACTGGTGCCTCGGCCCCGAGACCCCGGCCGCCGGTTCGCTCGGGCCCGACGGCCACGCGGCGAAGGGCGGGTTCCTGCCGCCGGTGCCGCTGCCGCGGCGGATGTGGGCCGGCGGCGAGGTCGAGACCCTGGCCCCGTTGCGCATCGGCGACCGGGTGGTGCGGCGCGAGACCGTTTCGGACGTGGCGGTGAAGGTCGGGCGCACCGGCACGCTCTGCTTCGTCACCGTGCGGCACGATTACGAGACCGAGCGGGGTCTGGCGATCCGCGACCGGCAGGACATCGTCTATCGCGAGGCGAGCCGGCCGGGCGATGCCGCCCCGCCGCCCAAACCCGCCCCGGCGGAGGATGACGCCGCGTGGTCGGTCGAGGCCGATCCGGTGCTGCTGTTCCGCTACTCGGCCATGACCTTCAACGGCCACCGCTTCCACTACGACCACCCCTACGCGACGCGGGTCGAGGGCTATGCCGGCCTCGTCGTGCATGGGCCGATGCAGGCGAGCCTGCTCCTCAACCTCGCGGCCGCGCGCCTCGGCCGGGTGCCGGCCCGGTTCCGCTACCGCGGCGTCGCGCCGATGATCGCCGGATCGCGCTTCGCCGTGGCGGGCCGGCGCGAGGGCGAGGCGTTCCACGCCTGGACGGCCGTCGGCGGCACCGTCCACATGGAGGCGGAGGCCGAGGGCTAGGATGGAGGCGGAGGCCGAGGGCTAGGATGGAGGCGGAGGCCGAGGGCTAGGATGGAGGCGGAGGCCGAGGGCTAGGATGGAGGCGCAAGGCCGGGGGTTAGGCGATCGGCGCATTGCGCCGCCGGGTCCGAACTGTCAGCTTCGCAACAAACCAGACAACGACGAGGAAACGCCATGCTGAGTCTGACCCGCCGCGCGCTTGCCAGCGGCACCGCCCTGCTGCTCCTGTCGGGGGCGGCCCTGGCGCAGGCGCCGATCGTGATCAAGTTCAGCCACGTCGTTGCGCCGGACACACCGAAGGGCCGCGGTGCCGACAAGTTCAAGGAACTGGCGGAGAAGTACACCAACGGCAAGGTCAAGGTCGAGGTCTACCCGAACTCCCAATTGTTCAAGGACAAGGAGGAGGTCGAGGCGCTGCAGCTCGGCGCGGTGCAGATGCTGGCGCCGTCGCTGGCGAAGTTCGGGCCGCTCGGCGCCAAGGAATTCGAGGTCTTCGACCTGCCCTACATCCTGCCCGACAAGGCGGCCCTGCGCCGGGTCACCGACGGAGCGCTCGGCAAGCGGCTGTTCGACAAGCTGCAATCGAAGGGCATCACCGGGCTCGCCTACTGGGACAACGGCTTCAAGGTGATGAGCGCCAACAAGCCGCTGCGGATGCCGGCGGATTTCCGCGGCCTGAAGATGCGGATCCAGTCCTCGAAGGTGCTGGAGGCGCAGTTCCGCGCGCTCGGCGCGATCCCGCAAGTGATGGCCTTCTCGGAGGTCTACCAGGGCATGCAGACCGGCGTGGTCGACGGCTCGGAGAACACGCCCTCGAACATGTTCACCCAGAAGCACCACGAGGTGCAGAAATACATCACCCTGTCCGATCACGGCTATATCGGCTACGCGGTGATCACCAACAAGAAGTTCTGGGACGGGCTGCCGGCCGAGATCCGCACCGAGCTCGACAAGGCGATGACGGAGGCGACCACCTACGCCAACCAGGTCGCCGACAAGGACAATGCCGACGCCCTCGACGAGATGAAGAAGTCGGGCAAGACCACCTTCATCACGTTGACCGCGGACGAGAAGGCGGCCTGGAAGGCGGCGCTCGAGCCGGTCACCGCCGACATGGCCAAGCGCGTCGGCAAGGACGTGATCGAGGAATTCCAGAAGGAGGCCAAGGGCGGGACGCAGTAGAACCGTTCCACCGGCTTTTCCGGGTGATCGCGCCCCGCCGTCGAGGAATCGACGGCGGGGCTTTTTCATGCGCCGCCGCCATCGCGACGGGCGACTGATCGCGACGATGCTTTGCCGGGAAACGGTACAACCATCGCTCGATGTCGTGGACGGGCGACGGGCCGGTCCTCCACCTTGCCGCAACCTTCACAGCACTGTCGCAAAACGCTCATACAGAGCGAACACAGTCCGAAACATGCTGTAACAAGGCAGCCTCGCCGACCGGTCCGATACGTCGAACGATCGCCGCGAGCCCGCGGTGCCGCTTGCGCGCTTTCCCTTCCCGATAAGCCCTAACAGCCTCGCGCTGACGGGCGGTGCCGCCTCGTGCGCCGCCGCTCCTCGTGCGCGCCCGGAGACATTGGTATCCATGGCCACGACGCTTGCCGCCGGCGACATCGCCATCGTCGGCTACGACGCCACCAACCCGGACGATTTCGCCTTCGTGGTGTTGCGCGACGTCGAGGCCGGAACGGCCATCAGCTTCACCGATAACGGCTGGAATTCCGGCACCAACGCCTTCCGCACCGGCGAGGGCACCTACACCTACACGGCGCCGACGGCGCTCGCCGCCGGCACGGTAATCCGGCCGACGACCGATAGCGCGGCCGGCGGCACCAACTCGCCGGTCTTCACGGCGCAGAACTTCGCGCTCAACGCCTCCGGCGACCAGATCCTGGCCTATCAGGGCGCGGCCGCGAGCCCGACCTTCCTGTACGCGATCAACTTCGCCGACGGCGGCACCACCTTCGCGGGCAGCGCCACCAGCGCCGGCACCTCGGCCCTGCCGCCGGGCCTGACGCTGGGCCGGAGCGCGGTCGCGCTCCCCTCCGCCAACGGCCGCTATGCCGGCCCGACCGCGGGCACCCGCGACCAGATCCTGGCGGCCATCGGCACGACCTCGTCCTGGACCCAGAGCGCCACCGTCCGGGTCGGCGACGCCGCCTACGCGCCGTTCACGGTGACGACCGCGCAACCCCTGCCGACCCTGTCGATCGACGACGTCCAGGCGGCCGAGGGCGATTCCGGCACCAGGCCGCTCACCTTCACGGTCTCGCTGAGCGCGGCGGCGCCCGCCGGCGGCGTGACCTTCGACATCGCCACCGCGGACGGCACGGCCACGGCCGGCAGCGACTACACCGCCCGCAGCCTCACCCGCCAGACCATCGCGGCGGGCGAGACCCGCGCGACCTTCGCGGTCGACATCACCGGCGACACGGTCGTGGAGCCGACGGAGACCTTCACGGTCGGCGTCGCGAACGTCTCGGGCGCCACGGTGGCGAAGGGCCAGGGCACCGGCACGATCCTCAACGACGATACCGGCACCCGGATCGGCGGCACCGCGATCTTCGACGCCGCGCCCTCGCTCCAGGGCCTGTCGGGCGCGACCGCCACGACCCCGCCGAGCGCCACCAACGCGCTCCGGCTCGTGCGGCTGGGCGCCTACGCCACCACCAACGACCCGGCGACGGCGGTCGCGGCGAATGCCGAGGTGGTGGCCTACGATTCCTCGACCAGCCTGCTCTACGTCCAGAACACCAACGAGAACCGCATCGAGATCGTGGCGCTCGACGCCGCCGGCTCGCTGGCCAAATCCGGCGAGATCCTGCTCTCCGGCCTCGAGCAATACGGCGCGGTGAACTCCGTCGCGGTCTTCAACGGCCTCGTGGCGGTGGCCTACGCCAACGCGACCGGCGATGCGCCGGGCCGCGTCGCGCTGTTCACGGCCGACGGCACGCTGCTGCGCTCGCTCGCCGTCGGGGTCGGGCCCGACCAGCTGGTGTTCACCCGCGACGGCACCCGCCTCCTCGTCGCCAACGAGGGCGAGCAGGCGAGCCAGGCCAGCAACCCGGTCGGGGGCGTCTCGATCATCGACGTCTCGGGCGGGGCCGCCTCCGCGTCGGTCGCCACGACCGTCGGCTTTTCCGGACTCGACGGAGCCGAGGCGACGTTGCGCGCCCGCGGCCTCGCGATCACCCCGGCAAGGCGGCATCCGCCGACATCGAGCCGGAATACATCGCGATCTCGCCCGACAACCGCTTCGCCTACGTCACCCTGCAGGAGGTGAACGGCGTCGCGGTGATCGACCTGACCAATCCCGGCACGGCGCCGATCGCGATCCAGCCGCTCGGCGCGGTCGACCATTCGCTGGCCGGCAACGAGTTCGACGCCTCCGACCGCGACGGGCCGAACGGCAACGCCGCGATCCGGATCGCCGCGACCCCCGCCGGCACCCCGATCGTCGGCCTGCTCCAGCCCGACAGCATCGCGTCGTTCGCCACCGGCGGCGCGACCTACTTCGTCACCGCCAACGAGGGCGACCAGCGGGTCATCGGCGGCGCCGACGACGCCAACGACGTCGCGCGCCTGAGCGCGGTGCCGAACGGCCGGCTCACCCCGGCGCTCCAGGCGCTGAAATCCGATCCGGCCTATGCCCGGCTCAACGTGCTCCTGCGCACGGGCGACACCGACGGCGACGGGGTGATCGACCGGCTCACCACGCTGGGCGGCCGCGGCATCTCGATCTTCCGCCAGAATGCCGACGGCACGATCACCAAGGTGCGCGAGACCGGCGGCGAATTCGAAAAGATCTTCGCCCAGACCGCGCCGGAGCGGTTCAACAACGACCAGACCGTCGCTAACACCCCCGACGACCGCTCCGACAACAAGGGGCCGGAGCCGGAGGGCATCACCGTCGGCACGGTGAACGGACGCATCTACGCCTTCGTCGGCCTGGAGCGCCAGAGCGGCATCCTGGTCTACGACGTGACCGACCCGGCGAACGCGAGTTACGTCTCCTACGTCCCGCCGCTCGCCGGCTCGGCCGCCGATCTCGGCCCGGAGGTGCTCACCTTCATCCCCGCCGACCGCAACCCGACCGGCACCAACCTCGTGGTCTCGGCCAGCGAGGTGGCGAATGGCGGCGCCACGCTCTACGCCGCCCTGCCCCAGGGCACGGTGCAGGAGATCGCCTTCGCGCCCGATTCGCTGAGCGTCAGCCGCCAGGAGGGGGATGGCGGCACCACCACCTTCAGCTTCACGGTCCAGCGCTCGAACGGCACCCTCGGGGCGGTGAGCTTCACCGCCGAACTGACCGGCAGCGGCGCGAACGCGGCGACCGGCGCCGACTTCGCCGGCAGCCCGGCCCTGCCGCTGACCCTCGCCGGCACCATCCCGGCAGGCGCCTCCTCGGCCGTCGTCACCGTCACGGTGCAGGGCGACGCGGTGCCGGAGCAGAACGAGACCTTCTCGCTCAAGCTCCTCGGCGCCACCTCCAATCAGGCCGGCATCACGGCTGCCGTGAGTGCCGGCAACGCCGCCGCCACCGGCACCATCGTCAACGACGACGTGACCCCGATCTCGGCGGTGCAGGGCGCCGGCAGCGCCAGCGCCCTCGTCGGCCAGACCGTCACGGTCGAGGCGATCGTCGTCGGCGATTTCCAGAACGGCGACGCGGACGGGCGACGCAACCTCGGCGGCTTCTACCTCCAGGAGGAGAAGGCCGACCAGGATTCGAACCCGCTGACCTCGGAAGGCGTGTTCGTCTACGAGGGCACCGGCAGCCGCCTCGCCGACGTGAACGAGGGCGACCGGGTCCGGGTCACCGGCACGGTCACCGAGTTCAACGGCGAGACCCAGCTCACGGTGAACGCCGCCTCGGGCATCCGGGTCGTCCAGGCCGGGGCGCTCTCGGCCGCCGAGGTCAAGGCTCAGGCGGTCGACGTCAGCCTGCCGGCCGCCGGCACGATCGGCACCGGCACCACCGCGCAGCCCGACCTCGAACGCTACGAGGGCATGCTGGTCCGCTTCCCCCAGACCCTGTCGATCTCCGAGCAGTTCAACCTCGACCGCTTCGACGAGATCCGCCTCGCGGCGGGCGGGCGCCCCGAGACCTTCACCAACGAATTCGAGCCGAATTCCCAGGCCTACGCCGCCTACCTCGCCCAGACCGCCGCGCGCTCGATCACCTACGACGACGGGTCGAACAGCCAGAACCTGCCGGTCGAGAACCTCGACGGCTTCGGTCCGACCTACTCGACCGCCACGGCACCGCGGATGGGCGACACCGTGACCGGGCTCACCGGCACGCTCGGCTTCGGCCCGACCAACGCCTTCCGGGTGCGCGCCATCAACGACGGCGACAACACCTTCGCCAAGACCAATCCGCGCCCGAGCGCGCCGGACGCGGTCGGCGGCACGCTGAAGGTCGGCAGCCTCAACGTCCTCAACTACTTCACGACGCTCGCCGCCTCGTCCGGTACGACCACGGCGATCGGCCAGCAGCCCCGCGGCGCCAATTCGAGCGAGGAACTGGCGCGCCAGACCGAGAAGCTCGTCACCACGCTGATCGGCACCGGGGCCGACGTGCTCGGCCTCACCGAGCTGGAGAACCAGTTCCAGCCCGGCAACCCGGGCAACGCCCTCGAATACCTGGTGGGCCAGCTCAACGCCCGGGCCGGGGCCGGCACCTATGCCTACGTGAACCCGGGCAGCCAGCTCGACCAGGGCCAGTTCCTCGGCGGCGACGCGATCGCGGTCGGCTTCATCTACAAGCCGGCCAAGGTCGGCGTCGCGCTCAACACCACGATCGAGAAGCTCGACGATGCCGACGTGGCGCGGATCGATCCCGCCCTGCTCCAGCGGAGCACGACCGGCCACCTGTTCAACGGCGTGAACACCAGCCGCGCGTCCCTCGCGGTGACGTTCCACGAGATCGCCAGCGGCGAGGATTTCACGGCGGTCATCAACCACCTGAAGTCGAAGAGCGGCACCGGCACCGGCGCGGATGCCGACCAGGGCGACGGCCAGGGCAACTGGCAGCAGCAGCGCGAACTCGCCGCCAGGGCGCTGACCGAATGGGTGGCGACGAAGCCGACCGGCACGCAGGATTCCGACGTGATCCTGCTCGGCGACTTCAACGCCTACCTCAAGGAGGACGCCCTCGACACGATCAAGGCCGGGGGCTTCACCAACCTCGCCGAGGACCGCCTCGCCGACCCGTATTCCTACGTCTTCGACGGGGCCTACGGCGCCCTCGACCACGCCTTCGCCACCCCGAGCCTCGACGGCCAGGTCACCGGCGTGACCGAGTGGCACGTCAATGCCGACGAGGCGGACGCGATCGACTACAACCTCGATTTCAACCGCCCCGCCTCGTATTTCGACGGCCGTGTCGCGGCGCGCGAATCCGACCACGACCCGGTGCTCGTCGGCCTCAAGCTCGACCAGACCGCCCCGACGCTCCTCGCCGCCACGCCCGCCGACAACGCCACCGGCGTGGCGACGGGCGCCGCCATCTCTCTCCGCTTCAGCGAGGCGGTGAAGGCCGGGACCGGGTCGATCACGATCACCGACGGGGCGGGCGACACCCGCACCATCGCGGTCGCCGACGCCGCCCAGGTCGCGATCTCGGGCGATACCGTGACGATCGACCCGAGCGCCGACCTCAAGGCCGGCACCGCCTACGACGTGATCGTGCCGAAGGGCGCCTTCACGGACGCCGCCGGCAACGCCTTCGCGGGCCTGGCGCAGGATCAGCTCGACTTCACCACCCAGCAGGCCGCCCCGATGACCTACACGCTCCAGATCCTGCACGCCTCGGACTGGGAGGCCGGCCTGCTGGCGACCCAGCGCGCGCCGAACTTCGCGGCGATCGTCGACAAGCTCGAGGACGCGACCCCCAACTCGATCACGCTCTCGACCGGCGACGGCTGGATCCCGAGCCCGTTCTTCATCGCCGGCGCCGACCCGCAGCTGAACGCGACCTATAACGGGGTCTACAACCAGCTCTACGGGCTGTCGGGCGCCAAGGCCTACGGCAAGCTCACCGCCTCGCCGGGCCGGGCCGACATCACGATCCAGAACATCATCGGCGTCCAGGCCGCGGTGTTCGGCAACCACGAATTCGATTCGGGGCCGAACGAGGTCGCCAACATCATCGGTGCCAATCTCGGCTCCGCGGCGGGCGCTGCCGACGACACCTGGGTCGGGTCGCAGTTCCCCTACCTGTCGGCGAACCTGAACTTCTCGAAGGATTCGGCGCTCTCGGGCCTCGTCCACAAGGACGGCGACGCCGCCACCTTCGCCCAGACCGGCCCGACCTCGACCCAGACCGGCACCGGCGCCGACAAGATCGCCAAGTCGACCATCATCACCGAGAACGGCGAGACCATCGCCTTCATCGGCGCCACCACCCAGATCGAGCCGCTGCTGACCACCCTCGGCAACGTCACCCTCGACGGCTTCACCGGCCGCGACGAGATCGCGCTGCTGGCCCAGCAGATCAACGCCGAGGTCGACCGGGTGCTCGCGGCCAATCCGGGCCTCAACAAGGTCATCGTCGGTACCCACCTGCAGCAATTGTCGAACGAGCAGGCGCTCGCCCCGCTCCTGCGCAACGTCGACGTGCTGATCGGCGGCGGCTCGCACACGCTGCTCTCCGACTCGAACGACCGGCTGCTGCCGGGCGACGTGTCGGGCGGCGCCTACCCGCAATTCTTCACCAATGCCTCGGGCCAGACCCTGGCGCTGGTCAACACCGCCTCCGAGTACTCCTATGTCGGGCGCCTGACCGTCACCTTCGACGACCAGGGCAATGTCATCCGCGACTCGATCACGCCGCAGAATTCCGGCGCGGTCGCGGTCGACGACGCATCCGTGGCGCAGCTCTGGGGCTCGAAGGACGCGGCCTTCGCGCCGGGCACCAAGGGCTTCCTCGTCAGGGAAATGATCGAGGGCCTCGACGTCAACAACGACGGCATCCAGGAGACCGCCGGCGTCGCCGACATCATCCGCCAGCAGGACGGCAACATCCTCGGCCGCACCAGCGTCTACCTCGAGGGGCGCCGCGGCGAGGTCCGCACCGAGGAGACCAATCTCGGCGACCTCTCCGCCGACGCCAACCTCTGGTACGCCAAGCAGTACGATTCCTCGGTCGCGGTCTCGATCAAGAACGGCGGCGGCATCCGCGACTCGATCGGCTCGTTCTCGACCGCGGGCGGCGGCACCGCCGAGCTTCCCCCGGCGGCGAACCCCTCCGCCGGCAAGCAATCGGGCGACATCTCGCAGCTCGACGTCACCAACTCGCTGCGCTTCAACAACGCGCTCGCCGTCACCACGGTCTCGGCGCTGGAGATGAAGCGGATCCTGGAGCACGCCGTCTCGGCGAGCAACGCCGGCGCGACCCCCGGCCAGTTCCCGCAGATCGGGGGCCTGAGCTTCTCCTTCGACGCCACCAGGACCGCCCAGACCCTCGACGCCAACGGCACCGTCACCCGCGAGGGCCAGCGGATCCTCAACGCGGCGATCGTCGACGAGAACGGCCGGATCACCGACACCCTGGTGCAGAACGGCCAGATCGTCGGCGACCCGAACCGCGGCATCCGCACCGTCACCCTCGACTTCCTGGCGACCGGCACCGCGACCGCGCCGGGCCTGGGCGGCGACAACTATCCCTTCCCGGCCTACGGCGAGAACAAGGTGGCGCTCGCCTCCGCCACGCCCGGGCCTCGCTGCCGAACACCGCGACCTTCGCCGCGCAGGGCACCGAGCAGGACGCGATGGCCGAGTACCTGCGCGCCTTCCACGCCACCACGCCCTACGGCACCGCCGACACCAATCCGGCCGGCGACACCCGGATCCAGAACCTCGCCGCCCGCAGCGACACGGTGCTGGCCCGCGGCGTGGTCCGCACCGGCACCGACGGCAACGACACGCTGACCGGCACGGCCTTCGACGACATCATCAGCGGCGGCGCCGGCGACGACACCATCGTCAACTCCGCCGGCAACGACATCCTGCTCGGCGGCCGCACCCTCACCGGTCCGACCGGCACCGACACCCTGGTGTTCAATTCGCGGCTGGCCGACACCACCGTCACCCGCGACGGCGCCTACACGCTGATCGTCGGGCCGGAGGGCCAGGACCGGGTCACCGGCTTCGAGCGTTACCAGTTCACCGATGCCACGGTGGTGGTCGCCGACGGTGCGCCGCTGGTCGACGACCTGTTCTACCTCGCCGCCAACAAGGACGTGCTCGCCGCCGGCCAGGACGCCGACACCCACTACGCGGCCTATGGCTGGAAGGAAGGCCGCGACCCGAACGCGCTCTTCTCCACCACCGGCTACCTCGCCGCCAATCCGGGCGTGCGCGCCTCCGGCCAGAACCCCCTGGAGCAGTACGATCAGGCCGGCTGGAAGGAGGGCCGCGACCCCTCGGCCGCCTTCGACAACGAACTGTACCTCGCCCGCAACCCGGACGTGAAGGCCGCCGGCATCGACCCGCTCAAGCACTACATCGAGTACGGCCAGGGCGAGGGCCGCGAGATCTTCGCTGCCATCGGCAAGACCGCCGATCTCGCGGTGCATCCCGGCTTCGACGCCGAGTACTACCTTCTGTCGAACCCCGACGTGGCCCGCGCGGCGATCGCGGCGGGCGACTCCGTGGCTTATGCCTACCGGCACTACCAGACCTATGGCTGGAAGGAGGGGCGCAACCCGAACGCGGTGTTCGACACGAAGGGCTACCTGAACGCCTATGGCGACGTGAAGGAGGCCGGCATCGACCCGCTGATGCACTACGACCAGTACGGCTGGAAGGAAGGCCGCGACCCGTCGAAGGGCTTCGACTCGACCGCCTATCTCGCGGTTTATGGCGACGTGGCGCAGGCCAAGATCGATCCGATGCAGCACTACCTGCAATACGGCGCGCTCGAAGGCCGCTCGACCTTCGGCGACACCACCTTCGGCGCCGGCACTCTCGGGTAATACCAATGGCCCAAGATGCTGACGCATCGGGCCATTGAGCCATGTCGAATTTTCTGTGCCAAGCCAGAGGCTTGACGAAAATTCGAGAACGGAACCAAAGGTCGTTTCCAACGACCGTTGGTATAAGCCGTCGGCGTGGCGGCCGGCGGCCCGGATCGTCCCGGACCGCCGGAGCGCGGCGTCCTCTCTCCGCCCCGTGCCGCGGTCAGACCACGTGATCCGGCGCCAGGGCGCAGGCCGGTCCCCCCGCCAGTTCCACCTGGAGCGTGACGTGGGCGATGCCGAAGCGGCGGCGCAGCAGCCCCGCGCAGTCGGCGAGGAAGGCGTTGCCGGGATGGCCGTCGGGCATCACCAGGTGGGCGGTGAGCGCCGTCTCGGTGGTGCTCATCGGCCAGACGTGGAGGTCGTGGACTTCCCAAACGCCCGGGCGGTCGACGAGACAGCGGCGCACCTCGGCCGGGTCGATTCCCGGCGGCACCGCGTCGAGCGACAGCACGACGCTGTCGCGCAACAGCCCCCAGGTGCCGGCGACGATCACCGCCACGATGACGAGGCTCGTCACCGGATCGACCCAGGTCCAGCCGGTCGCCACGATGACGAGGCCCGCCACCACGACGCCCGCCGACACCGCGGCGTCCGCCAGCATGTGCAGGTAGGCGCCGCGCACGTTGAGGTCGCCCTTTCTTCCCGACGCGAACAGCCAGGCGGTGATGCCGTTCACCGCGATGCCGATCAGCGCCACGATCGTGACGGTCAGGCCCGGGACGGGGGCCGGCTCGCTGAAACGCCGGATCGCCTCCCAGGCGATGGCCCCGACCGCGACGAGCAGGAACACCGCGTTGAACAGGGCGGCGAGGATCGAGGACGCGCGCAGGCCGTAGGTGAACCGCGCCGTCGGTTGGCGCTGGCCGAGGGTCGCCGCCGCCCAGGCGACGACGAGGCCGAGCACGTCCGAGAGGTTGTGGCCGGCATCGGCCAGCAGCGCCACCGAATCGGTGAGGACGCCGTAGGCGCCTTCGATCAGCACGAATCCGGTATTGAGCGCGATGCCGATGGCGAAGGCCCGGCCGAAACTCGCCGGGGCGTGGACGTGGCCGGGGCCGTGATGGGCGTGGTCGTGGTGATCGTGCCCATGGTGATCGTGCCCATGGTGATCGTGCCCATGGTGATCTTGCCTATGGTGATCTCGCCCATGGTCGTCATGGTCGTGCGCGTGGTCGTGGTGCTGGCCCATGCCTGCTCCTTCGTCCCTCGCGCGGGCTCCCGGCCCGCGCGATCGTTCCGGCGCGTTAGCTTTAGGGCTCGACTCGCGGGACGGCGAGCCCCGCGGGACGCAGGGCCGTCGCGAGGGCGAGGGGACCTCGGCGCGTGGCGGCGAGGGTTCTACGAAAAACCCTGCCGCGGGCGTCTCGGAGATCCTGCCGGGCCCGGCACCCGGATCACGCGCTCCGGCTCAGCGGCGGGGCGGCGTGGAAGCGCTGGATCTCCAGGTGGATGCGGTCGAGGGGCATCACCTTGGCCGCGGCACCCCGCTCGATCGCCTCTTTGGGCATCCCGAACACGACGCAGCTCTCCTCGTCCTGGGCGATCGTCTGGGCGCCGGCGCGGCGCATCTCCAGGAGGCCGTTGGCGCCGTCGTCGCCCATGCCGGTCATCAGGATGCCGAGCGCGTTGGCGCCGGCGGCCTGCGCCGCCGAGCGGAACATCACGTCGACGGAGGGGCGGTGGCGCGAGACGAGGGGGCCGTCCTTGACCGCGACCGAGTAGGTCGCGCCGGTCCGCTGGATCAGCAGGTGCCGCCCGCCGGGCGCGATCAGGGCACGGCCGGGCAGCACCGCGTCCCCGGTCTCCGCCTCCTTGACGGCGATGGCGCAGAGCCCGTCGAGCCGGCGGGCGAAGGCGGCGGTGAAGTGCTCGGGCATGTGCTGCACGATCACGATGCCGGGCGATTCGGCCGGCAGGAGCTCCAGCACGTCGCGCAGGGCCTCGGTGCCGCCGGTCGAGGCGCCGATGCAGACGATCGGCTCGGTGCCGGTGACCCGGCGGGTCGGGACCGGCGGCGGCAGGACGGCGTCCGCCGTCAGCTTGGCCTCGATGGTCCGGCGCACCTCGCGCCGCGGGCGCAGGCGCGAGCGGGCGGCGGCCCGCACGGCGTCGCAGACCCGCACGGAGGACTCGACCAGGAACTGGCGCGTATCGACCCGGGGCTTGGGCAGCACGTCGACGGCGCCCGCCTCCAGCACCTCGAACAGCATGCGCGAGCCGGCTTCCGTCAGCGTCGAGCAGACGATCACCGGGATCGGCCGCTGGGCCATGATCTTGCGCAGGAAGGTGAGGCCGTCCATGCGCGGCATCTCGAGGTCGAGGATGATGACGTCGGGCACCTCCTCCTGGATGCGGCGTGCCGCCACGAACGGATCGGCGGCGGTGCCCACGACGGCGATGTCGGTGGCCGTGGCGAGGATCTGGCAGAGCGTCTGCCGGACGGAGGCCGAATCGTCGACGACGAGGACGCGGATCGGAGCGGTCGCGGGCATGGGCGTTCCCTCAGCGGCGGAAGACCGTGGACGTCACCTGGGTCAGGCCCGGGACGCCGGAGACGGACATCGATTCGGAATGGCCCACGACGAGGTAGCCGCCCGGGCGGAGGTGGCCGGACAGCCGCTCGAGCACCGCCCGCTGCGTCGGCCGGTCGAAGTAGATCAGCACGTTGCGGCAGAAGACGACGTCGACGTCGCGGTCGACGCCATAGCGCTCGTCCATCAGGTTGAGGCGGCGGAAGCGCACCCGGCGGCGCAATTCGGGCACGATCCGGCCGACCTGGCGGGCGGGATCGCGGGCCGCCATGACGTAGCGGCGCCGGAAGGCCGGCGGCACGGCCGCCAGCATCTCCTCGGAATAGATCCCGTCGGCGGCCGAGCGCAGGACCTCCGTCGAGATGTCGGTGCCGAGGATCGCGTAGTCGAAGCGCTGGCCCGCGCCGATCATGTCCTGGAGGACCATCGCGAGCGTGTAGGCCTCGGCCCCCGTCGAGGCGGCCGAGCTCCAGATCTTCAGGAGCGGCCGGTCGCCGCGATGGGCCGCCAGCGCGCAGAGCCGCGGCACCAGCGTGTCGCGCAAGATGTCGAAATGCGCCGGCTCCCGGAAGAAGTCGGTCTTGTTGGTGGTCACGCAGTCGACGAGATGCACGAACTCGTCGGCGAGCCGCCCCTCGTCGAAGAGGTGGCGGGCATAGGCGTCGAGGCTGTCGAGCTGGAGCGCCCGCACGCGCTTGCGCAGGCGCCCCTCGACCATCGTGCGCTTCGAGGACGGCAGCTGGATGCCGACGCGTGCCTCGATGACCTCGGCGATCGACCGGAAATGCCGCTCGCTCAGCTGCTGCGACGTGAGGGGGAGGGACGCGGGCTGGAGGGACATGCGGGCGCCGGTCCTCAGGCGGCCAGGGGCCGGCCGGCGAGGGCCGGCTCGTCGCCCGCCATCAGCCGGGCGAGGTCGAACACGACCACGAAGGCGTCGCCGCGCCGGCCGATCCCGGCGATGTAGCTGGAGCGCCAGCGCCCGCCGACCTCGGGGGCGGCCTCCATCTCGGCCCGGTCGAGTTCCGTCACCTCGAAGACCCGGTCGGCGACGAAGCCGACCCGCAGGATCCGGTCCGCCATCGGCACGTTGAGCAGGATGATCCGGGTGGCGGGCGTCGGCGCCTCGGGCGGCAAGCCGAGCTTGGTGCGCAGGTCGACCACCGGATAGCTCTGGCCGCGCACGTCGATCATCCCGACCAGGAAGGCCGGTGCCTGCGGCAGGGAGGCGGGCACGCGGTAATCCAGGATCTCCTGGACGTGCTCGATGTCGATCCCGAAGGTCTCGCGCCCGAGACCGAGGGTCAGATACTGCCACACACTCGACATCCTGGCACTCCGGCTTGCCTGCGGGCCCGCCCCGGAAGGCGGAGCCCGATCGCGAAAAAATCGTCCGAGGGGTGATCGATGAGGCGCCCGGCCGGGCCGGGGCTCTCGATGCATCTCACGAAGCTCCCGAAGGCCGCGCCGCCGACCTCGCGAGGGGGAGGGCGGTCGCTCGGGAGCTTGGTGAGAGGCACGGGACATACGGGATCCGGATGCTTGCCATCCGGATCCCGGTGGGCCTGCGGCAATGCCCGCCCGCAGGCCCGTTCCGGTCAGGTGAGGCGGGTAAAATCGGCGTCGCGGTCGTCGGCTTCGTTCATCTCGAAGGTGAAGCCGCCCCCGCTCGCCGCTCTCCGGATCGGGCGGGCGACCGTGCCGCGCTGGGCAGGGGCCTTGGCCGGCACCTTGGCTGTCGCTTTCGGCGACTTCACCCCCGTCGCGGACGCCGCCATCCGCGCCGCCGCGGCGCGCAGCTGCGACACCGCCCCATCGACCGGCCGCGAATGGCCCCCGGGGCCGCAGCCTCGTCGATCCGGAAATAGGCGATCGTCTCCTGCAACGCCTCGGCCTGCGCGGCCAGCTCCTCGGAGGTCGCCGAGACCTCCTCGGACGCGCTCGCATTCTGCTGCGTCACCTTGTCGAGCTGCTGGATCGCGAGGTTGATCTGCCCGGACCCGACATCCTGCTCGCGGCACGCCGCCGAGATCTCCTCCACCAGAGCCGCCGTCCGCTTGATGTCCGGCACCAGCCGGCCGAGCATGTCGCCGGCCGCCTGCGCCGCCTTCACCGTATCGATCGACAGCGTCCCGATCTCGGCGGCGGCCGCCTGGCTGCGCTCGGCGAGCTTCCGCACCTCGCTCGCCACCACGGCAAAGCCCCGGCCGTGCTCGCCGGCGCGTGCCGCCTCGACGGCGGCGTTGAGCGCCAGGAGGTCGGTCTGGCGGGCGATCTCCTGGACGATGGTGATCTTCTGGGCGATCGTCTGCATCGCCTCGACGGCACGGCCGACCGCGACGCCGCTGGCTTCCGCATCCTTGGCCGACTGGCGGGCGATGGCCTCGGTCTGGCCGGCATTCTCGGCGTTCTGCTTCACGTTGGCGGCCATCTCCTCCATCGAGGCGGAGGCTTCCTCGGTCGAGGCGGCCTGCTCGGTCGAGCCCTGCGACAGCTGCTCGGCCGAGGCCGACAGCTCCTGCGAGCCCGCCGAGACGTTGGCCGCCGCCGCCGAGGCTTCCGCCACCACGGAGCGCAGGCGCGTCAGCATCTGCTCGAGGGCGATGCCGAGGCCGTCCTTGTCCGAGAGGCGCTTGGCCTCGACGGTCAGGTCGCCGCCGGCGATCGCGGTCGCGACCTCGGCGATCGCCCGCAGGTTCGCGGTCATCGCCCGGAGATTGGCCTGCACCTCGCTGCTCAGGCCGCCGTAATCCTTCGACAGCGACCGGGAGAAGTCGCCGATCGAGGCCGCCGCCAGCACCTCGGAGATGTCCCGGAACGCCTGCTCGACCGCGAGCGCGGTGCCCTGGATCTGCCCGACCTCGTCGCGCCGGCCGGTCTCGATCGGGGTCGCCAGCTCGGCGAGCTTGCCGCTGACCCGGGTCACGGGCCGGGCCACGGTGCGGATCAGCAGGACGGCGATGCCGGCCGCGATCAGGAGGTTCGCCAGGATGCCGAGCAGGATCATCTGCGTCGTCGTGTCGAAGGCGGCGCTCTGCGCGGCCCGCCGGGTCTGCATCAGCGCGTTCTCGGCGCCGATCACGTCGGCGACCTTGGCACGCAGACCGTCCATGGCCTCCTTGCCGGCGCCGGCGATCTCGGTCTGCCGCGCGGTCTCGCGCGTCTCGGCGCTGGCCATCAGGGCGATGCCCTTCTCGGCGACGCCGTGATGCCACGCTTCCGCCAGCCGGTGCATCGCGTCGAGCCGGTCCTGCTGGGCCGGGTTGTCGGCCGTCAGGGTCTTGGCATGGCGCCAATTGGCCTCGAAGGCGTCCCAGCCCTTCCGGTAGGGATCGAGGAACTTCGCATCCCCCGACAGCAGGAAGCCGCGATAGCCGGTTTCCTGGTCGACCATGCCGGACAGCGCGTGGTTGGCCGCGTCGATCACCTGGATCGTGTGGTCGGACCAGCCGACCGCCTGCCGGATTTCGGACGACTTCCAGTACACGACGCCGTTCACGCCCAGACCGACGGTGAGCATCACGGCGAAGCTGAGACCGAGCTTCTGGGGTATCGAGATGTTGTCGACCATGCCCATGATGAAACTTTCCCCTGATCGGACCGGAGGAGCCAGGAAGTGACGGATCCCCGCGTCGGCGCCCGGTAGAGCTGAGGCCGCAGGAGTTCGGGACGCGCGTGGGGAGCCGCCGAGGGCGATCCCGCGTGGTCAATCGGGGTGCCCGGGCGGGCGCGAGGGATCGCGTCCGCCCGGGCCCGGTGCCTGTGCCTTTCGGCGTCAGGCGACCCGGGTGAAGTCGGCGTCGCGCTCGTCGCCCTCGCTCATGTCGAAGGCGAAGCCGCCTCCGCTCGCCGGTTTCCGCGCCGGCCGCGCGGGCACGCCGCGCTTCGGCATCGCCTTGGCGGGCGACCGGACCACCGCCGAGGGCGCCGCCATCCGCGAGGCCGTGGCGCGCAGCTGCGACACCGCCCCGTCGATCATCGGCGACCCGTCTGCCGCGCCGGCCCGCCCGTCGATCCGGAAATAGGCGATCGTGGCCTGCAGCGTCTCGGCCTGCGCCGCCAGCTCCTCGGAGGTCGCCGAGACCTGCTCGGAGGCCGACGCGTTCTGCTGCGTCACCTTGTCGAGCTGCTGGATCGCCTGGTTGATCTGGCCCGACCCGACATCCTGCTCGCGGCACGCCGCCGAGATCTCCTCGACCAAAGCCGCCGTCTTCTTGATGTCCGGCACCAGCCGGCCGAGCATGTCGCCGGCCTGTTGCGCCGCCTTGACCGTATCGATCGACAGCGTCCCGATCTCGGCGGCTGCCGCCTGCGAGCGCTCGGCGAGCTTCCGCACCTCGCTCGCCACCACGGCAAAGCCGCGTCCGTGCTCGCCGGCCCGGGCCGCCTCGACGGCGGCGTTGAGCGCCAGGAGGTCGGTCTGGCGGGCGATCTCCTGCACGATGGTGATCTTCTGGGCGATGGTCTGCATCGCCTCGACGGCGCGGCCGACCGCGACGCCGCTGGCTTCCGCATCCTTGGCGGACTGGCGGGCGATGGCCTCGGTCTGGCCGGCATTCTCGGCGTTCTGCTTCACGTTGGCGGCCATCTCCTCCATCGAGGCGGAGGCTTCCTCGGTCGAGGCGGCCTGCTCGGTCGAGCCCTGCGACAGCTGCTCGGCCGAGGCCGACAGTTCCTGCGAGCCCGCCGAGACGTTGCTCGCCGCCGACACCACCTGCCCGACGACCTCGCGCAGCTTGACGTTCATCGCCTGGATCGCCTGCAGGAGCTCCGTCACCTCGTCGCGCCCGGTCGGGACCACGTCCTTCGTCAGGTCGCCGGCGGCGACGCTCCGGGCGGCGGAGACCGCCTTCGAGAGGCCGCGCGAGATCGAGAGCGCCAGCCACAGCGCCATGGCGAGGCCGAGGATCACGGCGCCGACCACGACGGCGACCAGGACCGTGCGGGTCGTCTCGTAGGCCGACTGCGTCTCGCGCACGAAGCCGTTGGCCACGCTCTCCTCGTAGCCGCGCAGCTTGCCCACCTCCTCGACCACCGCCCGGCGGGCCTCCGTGAACGGGCCGACATAGTAGCGCAGGGCCTTGGCATCGGTGTTGGCCAGCCCGAGGGCGAAGACCTTCTCGGCCGAGGGCTCCCAGGCCTTCACGGCGGCGGAGAGGGCGCCGGCGGCCTCGGCATAGCCCGCGGCCCGACCGGCCTCGCCGAGCTTCGCGAGATCGCGCCACAGGGCCTTCTGGGTATCGCCGAACTCCCCGGCGATCTTGGCCAGCAGGGCGTCGTCGGTGACGACGATCTCGCGGTAGATCTCGCCGCGCAGGCGGAACATCTTGGCTTCGATGGCGCCGATCAGGACACGGTCCTCCGCCGGGAGGTCGGGCCGGGCCTTGATCTCGTCGATGCGCCCCATCACCGCCGTGTAAGCCGCGAGCTGCTCGCCCGTCGCGATGGTGTTGGCGGTGTTGTTGCCGTTCTGGACCGCGAATTCCAGGCCCTTGGTCACGGCGTCGGTCAGCTTGGCCCAGTTCTCGCGCAGGGGCTGGACGCGGGCGCGCTCCTCCGCCGGGACGAGGTCGGTGTAGTCCCGCAGGATGCCCTGGAGCTTGGCGTCGTTCGCCTTGAACTCGGTGAACAGCTTCTCGCGGGCGGCGTTCGTCGGCTCCAGCATCGAGCGCGCGAACATCCGGGCGGCATCGTAGGACATCGCCTCGATGCGCAGGATCCGCTGGACCTGGGAGAACGGCCGGGCGGCGAAAGACTGCATCCGGTCGTTGGACTGGCTCAGGCTCGACACGGCCAGGGTGCCGGCCCCGCCGAGGAGGACGAGGATTGCCCCGAAGGCGATCCCGAGCTTCGCTTTGATCGTGAACCGCATCGATGTGTGCTCTCTGCTGCGCGTCTAGAGGGGTTCAGACGAAATCATCGGGATGGGTCGGAGCCGATGGCGATCCGGGACGGTGGGCGTGTCCCATCGTCCGGTGTGCCCGCGCGAGCGTCGACCTCGCGCGGGGATCGGGGATGCCCGCGTCAGGCGACGCGGGTGAAATCGGCGTCGCGCTCGTCGCCCTCGCTCATGTCGAGGGAGAAGCCGCCTCCGCCGAGGCCGCCGGCCATGGACCGGGCCGACGGTGACTTGGCCGACGGCAACTTGGCCGAAGACAGCTTGGACTTGGCCGCCGGTTGAGCTGCGACGGCGCGCTTCACCGGCCCCTTGGCGGGCGACCGGACCATCGCCGAGGGCGCCGCCATCCGCGACGCCGTGGCGCGCAGCTGCGACACCGCCCCGTCGATCGGCCGCGACGAGGCTGCCTCCTCGTCGATCCGGAAGAAGGCGATCGTGGCCTGCAGCGTCTCGGCCTGCGCCGCCAGCTCCTCGGAGGTCGCCGAGACCTGCTCGGAGGCCGACGCGTTCTGCTGCGTCACCTTGTCGAGCTGCTGGATCGCCTGGTTGATCTGCCCGGACCCGACATCCTGCTCGCGGCACGCCGCCGAGATCTCCTCGACCAAAGCCGCCGTCTTCTTGATGTCCGGCACCAGCCGGCCGAGCATGTCGCCGGCCGCCTGCGCCGCCTTGACCGTGTCGATCGACAGCGTCCCGATCTCGGCGGCCGCCGCCTGGCTGCGCTCGGCGAGCTTCCGCACCTCGCTCGCCACCACGGCAAAGCCGCGTCCGTGCTCGCCGGCCCGGGCCGCCTCGACGGCGGCGTTGAGCGCCAGGAGGTCGGTCTGGCGGGCGATCTCCTGCACGATGGTGATCTTCTGGGCGATGGTCTGCATCGCCTCGACGGCACGGCCGACCGCGACGCCACTGGCTTCCGCATCCTTGGCGGACTGGCGGGCGATGGCCTCGGTCTGGCCGGCATTCTCGGCGTTCTGTTTCACGTTGGCGGCCATCTCCTCCATCGAGGCGGAGGCCTCCTCGGTGGACGCGGCCTGCTCGGTCGAGCCCTGCGACAGCTGCTCGGCCGAGGCCGACAGCTCCTGCGAGCCCGCCGAGACGTTGGCGGCCGCCGCGGAGGCATCCGCCACCACGGAGCGCAGCCGCGCGAGCATCGTCTGCAGGGCCAGGCCCATCCGGTCCTGGTCGGAGAGGGGCTTGGCCTCCACCGTGAGGTCGCCCTGCGCGATCGCGTCGGCGAGGCCGGCGGTGGCGTTCAGGTTGGCGGTCATCCGGTTCATGGCGGTGACGAGGTCGCCGATCTCGTCGCGGGAGGTCACCGTGACCGTCTGGCCGAGATCGCCGATCGCCACCGCGTCGGCGAGCGACACCGCGCGGCTCAGGCCCCGCGAGATGGTGACGGCGAGCCAGGTGGCGATGCCGAAGCCGACGAGCAGCGCGCCCGCCAGCACCGCGAGCAGGATCGTCTGCCCCTCGCTCGATTCCGCCTTGGCCCGCATCACCGCATCGGTCATGCGCTTGGCCTGGAATTCCGCCAGGGCGTCGAAGGCGCGGATCGTCGTGGTGCTCGTGACCGCATACTCGCCCGAGGCGAGGGCGGCGGCCTGGATGGTGGAGCCGGTCTCGACGATGGCGAGCGCCTTCTGGAACGAGGCGGACCAGGCGGTGTATTTCTGCCGGACCGCCTCGACGGGAAGCCCGCGCCCGGTGGCCACCCGCATGAGCTCGTCCATCGCCCGCGCGATCTCCTCGCGCACCTGCTTGGCGGTGCTCACCCGCTGCTCCAGGGCGGCGACGCTGAGGGCGCCGGTCGCCGACTGCATCTGGCCCCAGGCCCGCTCCATCCGGATCTGGACCGCCGCCGTGGCGCGGACGAATTCGTCGCCGCCCGGCTCGCCCGTCCGGCTCTTGACGAGCTCGTCCAGTTCGGCGCGCAGCGCGACCGTGGCGGGACGCCCGGCCGTGTCGATCTCCGACCAGGTCCGGGCGTTCGAGTTGAGCCGGGTCAGGTCCGCCACCCGGGTGGCGATCGCGCGCTGCTTCTCGTACTTGTCGGACAGGTCGTCGAAGAGCCGCCGGCCCTCCTCGGAATTGATGTAGGTCTTGGCCTTCGCCATCGCGGCGAGCGCATCGGCGCGGTTATCCGCGGCGCGCTTGGCGAAATCGGCCATCTGCGCGTCATCCGCGCTGATGACGGCCGCGCGCGTGTTCGAGATGCCCCGGATGGCGTTGGCCTTCGCGTCGAGGACGAGCGCCTGGACCTCGGAGCGGCCGACGACGAACTTCATCGCCTCGTCGGCGGCGGTGAGTTTCTGGTACCCGACCCCGCCGGCCACGCCGGCCAGGACGAGGACCGCGGCGAAGCCGCCGGCGAGTTTCGCCTTGATGGTCAGACGCATGGGATTTCTTCGCCCTCGAGGGATTTTCCGACGACGCGGGGTCCGGTTCGTCGAGGAAATGCTGTGGAATCGAAAATCTCGGCCCGGCGGCCTCGCAGGGCGCCCGGGCCGGACGCTCGTTCAGTTCAGGATGCGCTCGACATCGGGCAGGATGACGAACTCGGTTCCGCACTTGACGATCGACTTGATGTATTCGGGCCGCCACGAGGTGCCGACCTTCGGAACCGCCTGCGCCGTGCCGGTCTCGACCTCGGTCACCTCGAAGACCTTGTCGGCGACGAGGGCGACGATGACCGGATCGCCCGCGATGTCGACCTCGATCACCACGAAGCGGGTATCCGGGGTCGCCGCTTCCGGCTTCATGCCGAAGCGCTCGCGGATGTCGGCGAGCGGCACGACGTTGCCGCGCACGTTCACGACCCGGTCGAGATGCGGGCGGGCGCCCGCCACCCGGGTCGTCGGGATCGGGTCGATGATCTCCCGCACCATGCCGGCATCGAGCGCGAAGGTCTCGGAGCCGATCCGCACCTTCACCACCTGCAAACCGGCCGTCGGCCGGAGCTCGTCCACTGTGCCGGTCATCAGGCCACGTCCTGGTATTCGCGCGGCATATCCACGTGCCCGCCGGACACGAGACGCGCGACGTCGATGATGAGGGCGGCGGTGCCGTCGCCGAGGATCGTCGCGCCCGAGAAGGTCGCCACGTCGGCGTGGAGCTTCGACAGCGACTTGATCACCGTCTGGTGGTTGCCGATGATCTGATCGACCAGAAGCCCGACCCGGGTCTCGCCGACCGAGACGATGATCACCTTCTGGTACGGGTCGGGCTCTCCCTCCGCCCCGAACAGCGAGCGCAGCCGCAGGAACGGCACCAGCACGCCGCGGATGTCCAGGAAGTCGCGGCCCCGGCTCGCCCGGTCGCCCATCGGCAGCTCGACGCATTCCTCGACCGCGGCGAGCGGCACGACGTAGCGTCCCTCGCCGACCCGGATCAGCAGGCCCTCGATGATCGCGAGCGTCAGCGGCAGCCGGAGCGAGACCGTGGTGCCGGCGCCGGGCTCGGTCGTGATGTCGATCGTGCCGCGCAACGACTCGATGGTCTTCTTGACCACGTCCATGCCGACGCCGCGCCCCGACAGGGCCGAGATCGTCGCGGCGGTCGAGAAGCCGGGGGCGAACAGGAACTGGTAGACCTGCTGGTCGTTCAACGCCACGCCGGGGGCGACGAGCCCCTTCTCCTCGGCCTTGGCGCGGATGCGGGCCGCGTCGAGCCCGGCGCCGTCGTCGCGCACGCTGATCCGCACCTGGGCCCCGGCATGCTCGGCCGACAGGGTGATGCGGCCGGTGGCGCCCTTGGGGCTGCCCGCGCGCCGGGCCGGGTCCTCGATGCCGTGGTCGATGGCGTTGCGGATCAGGTGGACCAGCGGATCGGCCAGGCGCTCGATCACCGTCTTGTCGAGCTCGGTCTCCTCGCCCTCGGTGACGAAATCGACCGGCTTGCCGAGATCCCGCGACAGGTCGTGGACGAGGCGCCGGAAGCGGCCGAACAGAGCCCCGATCGGCACCATGCGGATGCTCATCGTGGTGTCGCGCAGGCGTGCCGAGAGGCGCTCGATCTCCTCGGCGACGGTCTTGATCCCGCCATCGGCGTGCAGGCCGGCGAGCTGGCTCAGCCGCGCCTGGGCGATGACGAGCTCGCCGACCCGGTCCATCAGCTCGTCGAGGCGGCCGGCCTCGACCCGCACCGTGCTGGTGGTCCGCTCCTCGCGCCCCCGCGCGGCCGCCCGCGGCTCGGGCGCCGGCGGGGAGGCGGGACGCGCGGCCGGCTGCATCGGCACCGGCTCCGCGGCGGCCGCCGGCGGGGCGACAGGCGCCAGGGTGAGGGTCATCTCGTCCTGGACGAACAGGAAGACGTCCTCGATCGCCTCCCGGGTCACGCCGGCCGGCAGCGTGACGTCCCAGCCCATCGACAGGGCCTCGGGATCGAGGGCGGCGAGGTCGGGCACGGCGTCGAGCCGCGGCACGATCGCGGAGGCGCCGAGGTCGCGCAGGTCGTCGAGGAGCGCGAGCGGGTTGGTACCGTTGCGCAGCACGTCCGGCGCGAAGGCGATCCCGACCTGCCAGCCGGTCGCTGCCGGCGCGGCCTCGGCGACCGGAGCCGGCTCGGCCCCCGTCCGGCCGGTCGCCCGGCCGACGAGGCCGCCGAGCTCGTCGAGGATGGCCTGGCCGAAGACCGGCTCGGCCCCGTCGGGATCCTCGATCAGGAGACGGATGTAGTCCTTGGCCGACAGGGCGACGTTCACGAGGTCGACGCTCGCCGGAACCTTGCCCTGGCGCACGAGGTCGAAGGCCGTCTCGAAATCGTGGGTGAACGCCGCCACGCGCTCGAAGCCGAACATCGCCCCCGAGCCCTTGATGGTGTGGAGCGCGCGGAACGCCGTATCGATCAGCGCCCTGTCCTGCGGCTTCTCGCCGAGATCGAGCAAGGTCGTCTCGAGGCAGGCCAGAAGCTCGTCGGCCTCCATGCGGAACACGTCGACCGGGTTGAGGGAAGTCATGTCTGCATCGACCCTTGGATCGCGCGGAATGGGATCGCGCAGAAATCGCGAAGACGGATGCGCCACGCCGCCTCGCCCGCCCCGTCTCGCCCGCCTCCTTCGCCGTCCGCGGGGCGCGCGGATGGCAGGGTTCGTGCCGTCGGATCGGTTTCCGGCAAATGCGACCTGTCGCAGTAATCAAAAGTTGCCCTAAGGGCGCTAATTTTGGGTTAGCGATGGTGGATGCGTTTCCGACCCTTCGCGCCGGGTTCCCGCAGACGTGGTGAATGAAGACAAGCATGGTAAACGAAAAAAGACCGCAGGGCGGTCTTGGCTAGGCTGTCTTGGCCAGGCGGTCTTTGAAGCTGCAAGGTCTCTGCGAAGACGCGAAACGGCCGCGCGCGATGATCGGACGACGGCGCACGAAACGCTCCGTCATCCGGCAAACGGCGGAGCGTCGGTCAGAACAGGTCGATGCCGTCGAACTCGTCGACGGTCGGCGCCTCGACCGAGGCCGCGGCGGCCGGGACGATGAGTGCGGGGCTCGATTCCCGGCCGGTCTCCTGTTGCAGGATCCGGCTCCGCAGGCGTTCCCGGACCTGGCCGAGGGTGCAGGAGGCGATCATCGCCTCGGCCCAGGCCTGTTCGGGGGCATGCCCGGAGGCGTCGATTCCTCCTGCCGCCGTCGCCTCGTCCATCCGGCCGAGCTCGGCGGCGAGCCCCCGCAGCACCGTCTGGCTGTTCTCGATGCGCTGCTTCGTCAGGTCCTGGAACTGCAACGCCACGATGGCGCCCGACACGTCGGCGGTGATCGACTGGGTCGTCTCGGCGGTCTGCTGCAGGATGCCGGCGAAGCGCGAGTTCTGGGCGACCAGGGTCTGCATCACGGTGTGGACCCGCGCCTCGGCGCTGCGGCTCTCGTCCGAGACGTCGACGGTCGCGATGTCCTGCAACAGGCCGTGGCTGTCGCGCAGGCCCGTGGCGATCGAGCCGATCTGGTCCTTGATCGTGCCCGAGAGCGTGTTGATCGACTGCGCCAGCTGGCGGACCTCGTCGGCCACCACCGCGAAGGCCCGGCCGGCCTCTCCCGCCCGCGCCGCCTCGATCTTGGCGTTGAGGGCGAGCAGGTTGGTCTGCCGGTTGATCGCCTCGATCCGTGCGACACTGCCCTCGACCGCGTCGATCTCGGTGAGGACCGTGTCGAGGGCGCGGGCCGTCGCGCCGCCCTGGCGGGAGAGCCCGCCCACCTTGTCCATCAGCGCGGTCAGGGTCTCCCCGAGACCGGACGCGACGTCCGAGAGGAGGACCGAGCGCCCGTCGATCTCGACCGACTGGATCGAGGCGCCGAGGCCCTGCACGATCTCGGCCTGTTCGCGGGTCGAGGCCGCGATGTTCTCGAAACGCTGGGTCAGGCCCTG